>NZ_JAKJST010000013.1:0-352706 GCF_050337275.1 Vibrio wakamikoensis
CGTTTGTGATTGGAATGGGTATGTCTAGCTCGACTCAAGTCAGCTAAACCAGTCATTCCTTGCTCGCGGAAACGGTTGATCCATTTGTAGCCTGTTTTACGAGCTATGCCATAACGCTGGCACAGCTCGCTAATAGAAAATCGATGGCTAAGCCAATCTTCAATGAAAAGTTCTCTTTGGCTCATGATGCAAGTCTCTTCCCATGGCATAAGCTTCTCCTCTTCGAAGCTTACACATTAGCACTTGTTACCCATGTGCCTGGTTAGAACTGTTACCTATGAGCCCGGTCAATACCCGCTTAAAGAAGACCCCTGCCTGCGCAGGGGTGACGATAAATTTGAGTTAGTGAAACTGGCTAAACACCAATTACTTCATCTCAACCCAGTATTCTTTGTTCGCTTCAATCAGGTCATCCAAAATCGCTTTCGCAACCGTTGCGCTTGGAATCGTCGCTGACAGCGTTAGCGCTTGCCATAGTTTTTGGTAAGAGCCCTCAACGTGCGCTTCCACTACCAGCTTCTCAACCGAAACTTGTTGGCTCATCATGCCTTTTTGGAACTCAGGAATCGCGCCAACTTGCAGCGGCTTCGCACCTGTGTTGTCGACGATACATGGGATTTCTACCATGGCTGTTGGGTCAAAGTTCGCGATGGCGCCGTTGTTTGGAACGATGAGCAGCATGCGCTCTTTGGTGTTGAATGCAATCGCTGTTGCTAGGTCAACAATGTAAGACGCGTGCTCTTCGACTTCGATGGTTGTGTCTACCGCTGTGCCAGCGGCAATGATGCGGTGACATTCTGTGAACACTTCTTTTTCACGGCCTTCCATCACTTCGTTTGCACGAGTGAACTCTTTGTTAGAGTGCTCTACTACGTAGTCTGGGTACATGTAGTACTTGAGGTACGTGTTTGGAATCGTTTCTGGGTCAAGTGCGTACACGTCACGAACTTTGATGAAGGTTTGCTTCCAAGATTCGTCTGTGTGCTGTGCACCGTTCATTGCGCTTGGTGGCAAGTAGCCGTTCTCTTTGATGTACTCTTTGATGCGTGGCATCAAGTCTTCACCCGTTTTCGCATCTTTGAACTCTTTCCACCAACCGAAGTGGTTTAGGCCGTAGTACATGATGTCGAACTGTTTGCGGTCTTCGTAGCCAAGGATCTCTGCAATACGAGTTTCGATACCAATTGGCATGTCACAGATGTTAAGCACTTTTGAGTTAGGGCGCATTACGCGGCACGCTTCAGCGACGATAGCTGCTGGGTTTGAGTAGTTCAGCATCCAAGCGTTTGGCGAGTATTTTTCCATGTAGTCAATCATTTCGATAACTGCAGGGATTGAGCGAAGGCCATAAGCCACACCGCCAGCACCACAGGTTTCTTGGCCTACACAGCCGTGGCGTAGAGGAATTTTCTCGTCTTGCTCACGCATTGCGTAAAGACCAGCACGAATATGAGCCATACAGAAGTCGATGTCTGTGAATGCTTCTTCAGGATCGGTGGTGTATGAGAACTCAATGTGCGGTGCACGCTCTTTTAGCAAGATTTTGCACGCTTCAGCGATAGTCTCTTGGCGCTGAGCGAAGTTGTCGTAGAATTTCAGTTTGCGGATTGGAAAACGCTCTTGGTTTTCAAGCAGCATCATAACGATGCCAGGAGTGAAAGTTGAGCCGCCGCCTGCGATAACTACTGAGAATTCTTTTTTCATGATATGCCTCACTTGGACTAGGGCGGTACGCTACCGCCCTTTGGTAGTATGTTGTTATTATCTGTTTTGTTTACGTTATTGGACTAGATGGATTATCTAGGTATTGCTATTCGTTTCTCTTGGACTAAGTGACCGGAGCCAGTGTCATGTCGACAGTTTTAGAAGCGCTGTAGATTTTTTCGCACTCTTCTCTAAGCTGAGGGACATTCAGTCCGATGATGACTTGGATGGCTTTACCGTTTTTCACGAGGTTCACCGCACCAGTTTCCATAAAGTATTCTGCTGTTTGAACTTTGCTTGGGTCTTTGACCGTGACGCGAAGTCTGGTCGCACAGTTACTTAGATCTTCGATGTTATGAACGCCGCCCAAACCTTCGATGGTTTCTACTGCTTGGATTTGTAGTGGGGTTGCTGTACCTGCACCACCTTTACCAGTAATGCCGTGTTTCTCATTGAAGTCTTTTTTAGTGTGCAACTTCATTTCTGCTTCGCCGCGACCTGCAATTGGCACATCAAACTTGACGATGAGGTATTTGAACGTCACGTAGTAGATGGCTGTGAAGCACAGACCGATAGCAATTTGAGTCACGACCATGCCAGTGTGGTTGCCCAGTAGTGGGATCCAGTTACCTGTTGCAAATTCAATCAAGCCACCACCCATGTTGCCGACCACACCAAAGGTGTACATCACCATCGCCATAGTGCCTGCAAGAATCGCGTGGATTGCGAATAGCCAAGGCGCGATGAATAGGAAGGTAAACTCAAGTGGTTCAGTGATACCTACCAATACTGCGGTTAACGTTGCTGGGATAAGAAGTGCCGCAACTTTTTGACGGTTTTCAGGTTTTGCGGTGTGGTACATTGCTAGCGCAATACCAGTACAACCGAAGATCTTAGAGTTACCGTGCAGTGCAAAGCCGCCAGCAGGGAAGAGATCTTTCATTGATTGGGTTGATTGCGTGAACGCCTCTAAGTTAGTAAACCAGTCAACCGTGATGCCATTTGGCGTCGCTACGTTACCGAATACAAATGGTGCGTAGACGAAGTGGTGCAGACCTGTCGGGATCAAGATGCGTTCTAGGAAGGTGTATAGCCACACACCGAATGAACCTGAGCTAACTAAGAAACCTTGCAGGTTAAGAATGCCGTGCTGGATTGAAGGCCAGATGTAAAGCGTTAACCAAGCCGCTGGCAGCATGGCAAAGAATGAAATCATGGCAACAAATGACGCACCTTGGAAGATACCTAGATAAGCAGGTAGCTGTTTTTCAAAAGTACGGTTGTGGATCCAGGTAACAAAACCAGAGATGATGATGGCACCAAAGATACCAGTGTCCAGCGTTTTAATACCTGCAATTTCAGTCAGACCCGATGTACCACCAATCGCTTGAGAGAAATCGACATCGAAGAACTCACCCCAGAATCCACCCATCGCACCAACAAAGTAGTTGAAGGTTAGGTAGGAAACCATGACCACCATAACGGCACGAGCATGAGCGGTTTTAGCAAGGCCAATCGGCAGGCCTACGGCAAAAAGTAGCGCCATGTTACGGAAGATAGTCCAGCCACCTTCTTCAATGACTTGTAAAACTTGATAGTACAAACCGTCTTTATCAGCGAGGTCGCCAACAAAGATGGGGTTTTTGAGAACAATGGTCAGTCCCACTAAGATCCCGACAAAAGGAAACAGCAAAACTGGGGTAAACATTGCTCCACCTAAGCGTTGTATAGCACTTAACATGGAAGGGTCCTTTTTGTTATTGGTATAGATTTTTGTTTTTGTAATTCTTGTGTCTCTCGACAGGTCTTAAGTTACTCCTGAAAATAAAACATAACAAATCAATAATAAGTAAATTGTGATTGAGTACAAATAAAGCATGTATTATGTGATTTGGAGCATAAAAAGAGACCTATAAAGGATGTTTTGTGGCGATAGCGCTGAGTTGTGACGAGGTTAGTACGATTGGTTATTGATTTGTACTTTTAGTGGTGATAGCGTGGTACCTAAGAGGTGAAAACATGTTATACAAAAAGGTAATGCAGGATTTAAAGTCCCGCATTGACTCAGAAGAGTTCGCCATTGGCGATACCCTTCCTACCGAGCGAGATCTTATCGACGCCTATTCAGTGAGTCGTATTACGGTGCGCAAGGCGATAGAAGAACTAGTGAAGCTGGGCTTGGTTGAGAAGCGCCAAGGCGCAGGCTCTACGGTTATCGGTAAGACCATGACTGGCTCGATGTCGAATTTGCGTAGCACTAGCGAATACATGAGTGATGCAGGGACTAAGCTCGAGTACAAAGTGGTCGAGTTTACTCTGATGGATCCTGATGAAGAGGTGGCTGCTGCGCTAAAAATTGGCTCCGATGAGAAAGTGTATTTTATCCGCCGCTTTAAGCTGATAAATGGCGTCCCTTCCATTTACGAAGACTCATTCATGCCAGTCGCTATGTTCCCGCAAATGAACATCATGTCTTTGCAAGGCTCGAAGTACCAATATCTTGAAAAAGAGTTGGGCTTGCATATAGACGGTGCACTCCAGGATTTTGAAGCGGTTATGCCAGACGAGCACTTATGCGAAGTGTTTGAGCTATCTCCAGAGGTGCCTATTATTCGCCTTCTTTCGACAGGTAAGCTCAGCGATGGCAGCATCTTTGAATACACTAAGCTGTACTTCAAACCGAACACGTATTCGTACAAGCATTATCTAAAGCGCTAACCAGACCAATGCCGAGGAATTCTTCTTGGCATTGATTCCTACACTCCTTTCTTGACTCTCTCATACCTAACTCTATACAAAGCATTACAGGCCTTGACAGCATAAATATATAGACTAATTGTTGAAGTGCGGGCTCCAATTCTCCTTATTTATGAATTCATGGGGAATTTACAGAGAATTGACTTAGTATGCTTTTCTCATACGCTCAACCTGAGTAAAGTTTGCCGCCAAACCCCTGAAATTAACCGAATCCAAGGGCGTCTATGCTGTCTACAATTCTTCATTTCGACCAATCAACAAACACTCCAACTGATATTGCTCGCTCACATCGCGCTGCGTTGATCTGGTGTTTTGTGTACGCTGTGGCTTGGTCATTGGTTTCTTATCACCTTGATCCAACAGTGCCTTATGATGCTGTTGAGGCGTTAAACTGGGCCAGCAATGGAGAGTGGGGCAGCCCAAATAACCCATGGTTTGTGGGTTTTGTAGCGCGTATTTTGCTGATTTCATCGTCTACGGAGTTTGCATCGGCATTTTGGTATGTAGGCCACTTTAGTGTGGTTGCTGTAGGTATGCTAGGTTGCTACCGTTTGGCGTATAAGCTGACGGACTCAATCGCGTTAGCTTGGCTTGGTATGCTGACATTGAACTTGTCAGGGGTCATCAATTTCGATGCCATTCCTTACAATGATAACTATCTTCTGTTTGGCTCTTGGTCTTGGCTACTGCTGATGTTCGTTAAGGCTGTTTACGAAGACTCAAGATGGTGGATCCCGTATGGAATTTTGGCAGGCTGCTCGGCGATGGCGAAATACACCACGTTTGCACCTGTCGCGATGGTCTTCATTTTAAGCTTGGCAGTACCGAGCGTCCGTCGTAACTGGAGCGATCGTAATTTCTATATTGGTATCGCGGCTTTTCTCGCTTTGGTCACTCCAAACTTCTTTTGGATGTTTGCTAATAATTTCTCTTCGGTGAAATGGGTGAGCGGCCAAGTTTCGGCTCAACTTAGCCCGGGCAGTTGGCTGGCGCTTCTGTCGGTCTTTTACCCGCTTATTTTACTTGCAGGTTTGCTAGGTAAACGTGGTCTGCGCTTTACTAAAAATGTACCGGAAAAGGTTTGGCTAACTACATTTGTTTTGCTGGCACCGCTGGTGGTGATTATGGCGTGGTTTACGTTCCATAAAGGCGGCCGACTCGTTGAGTGGTTGCATCCATTCTTTATGCCAGCACCGGCGGTATTGGTCGCGTTTTTAGCCAAAGATGTGATTGGTCAGCTGTCACGCGCATACAAAGTTCTGGTGACAATGGCGCTGCTGATGATCGTTGGTTACAGCTCAGTTATGGTTTGTAACGTACGCAATGCAGGCCAGAATTTTGAAGGCGTTAAAGTGTTAGCGCATGATGCAGAAACATTCTGGTATGAGAACACGGATAAGCCCCTCAAGCTGGTGGGCGGCGCAGAAATCTCAGAATGGATGACATTCTACATCGCACCGCACCCAGAAATGTCAAACCGCTGGAGCAACGAGACGCTACCGAATGTTTACAACCGCCATGTCACAGCGGGAAAGATTGAATCACAAGGTGTGTTGTTGCTGAGTCATGTAGGTGAAGGTTGTGAAGGTCAGACGTTTAGACGTTTTACTGAAGAATGGCCGCAGTTTGAAGTGACAGTGACTAAGCAGATTGCCTATCAAGATTCTTCTCAAGAGCCGGTACAGCAGATTTGCTTGGGGATGATAGCGCCGAAAGAGTGATTTAGTTTTGGCGATGCGACGATAGGAGCGAGCCTGTAGTTCTCCCCCTTAATAAGGGGGAGTTAGAGGGGGGTGCTCTTGATTTTTTCTCATTAATTTAATGTGTTACAGAGATAAAAACGAAGAGCAAAGAGCACCCCTCCCAGCCTCCCCTTATTAAGAGGAGGAGCAAACTGGCTCACTGCGTGTCGCCTGATCTAGAACCAACGCCCACCATCAAGCCACTTTGATCCCATCCAAATGCTGCTTGCACTGCGCTCTTGCGGTACCAAAAAATGCTTGCAGATAATGTTTATCCTTTTCCCCATTGCGAACAGCTGCAAACAGTCTGCGCCATAGTCCTTCACCTAATGGCTTGCTGGTGATCAAGCCTTGACGGGAAAACTCACTGACTGCCCAGTTTGGTAGAGCGGCTACACCAAGACCAGCAGAGACCATTTGTACCAACATTAGAGTGTTGTCCGCTTGTTTCCACTTGTTTGGCTCTACGCCTGCTGGCGTGAGGAAGTGTTTAACGACATCTAGGCGCTGCTTTTGCACCGGATAAGTCAAAAGGGTTTGGTCCGCTAGATCGCTTGGCTCGATATGATCTTTTCCTGCCAAAGGATGAGAGAT
This sequence comes from Vibrio wakamikoensis, assembly GCF_050337275.1. Classification (NCBI taxonomy): domain Bacteria; kingdom Pseudomonadati; phylum Pseudomonadota; class Gammaproteobacteria; order Vibrionales; family Vibrionaceae; genus Vibrio; species Vibrio wakamikoensis. The sequence goes on from NZ_JAKJST010000013.1 coordinate 6,798, forward strand.
TGAGGTAACAAGGCGCATTTCGAAGTCGAATAGGGGTTCGTAGTGGATTTCTGAGCGTGGTTGGATGTCTGACGTGATCACCAAATCCAGCTCTCCGCCTACGAGAGCGGGGATGGGTTCAAAGCCAAAGCCTGAGGAGAAATCCAACTCAACATGTGGCCAAGCAAGTTGATACTCTTTCAGGGCTGGCATTAACCATTGGAAGCAAGAATGGCAGTCGATAGCCATATGGAGGCGACCGTTAACGTCTTCTTTAAGTCCGGCTAAGTCACCTTCGGCTTGGGCGATGCGTGGTAGAACGTCGTTAGCGAGATTAAGCAGGATCTCGCCTTCAGAGGTGAATTTCACTGGTCGAGTTTTGCGAATGAATAGTGGCGAGCCAATACGAGCCTCGAGATCTTTCAGTTGATGAGAGAGTGCTGATTGCGTTAAGTGCAGTGAGGTTGCGGTAGCGGTTAGTGAGCCGGTATCGCGCAGTGATGCCAGTGTTTTTAAGTGTTTAAGCTCTATCATGAAAATCCCTCATCCTTAATCCCTTTCCATTAACTTACCGTGCTTTGGAGTATAAGTAAACGTCTAGACGTCTAAATGATGTTTTCTTATTGCATGAGAAAGATTCATATTCTTTGTGAATGAATTGCGATTGTTCATATTGCTTTGCTGGGTGATGCTTTAGCCATCCAGACTGCTAATGAATAAAAAGGACAACATCATGACAGCAACTCATATTCTTGGTTACCCGCGTATCGGTGAAAAGCGTGAACTGAAATTTGCTTTAGAACAGTATTGGCGTGGCGAGCTTGACCAGCAAGGCTTGAAGCTGGTCGCTGCTAAAATCCGTAAACAAAACTGGGAACGCCAAAAACAAGACGGCCTCGACTATGTAACCGTCGGTGACTTTGCATGGTACGACCATGTACTTGGTACCAGTCTACTTTTAGGTCACGTGCCAAAGCGACACAATAACGGTTTCCCGGATCTAGACACGCTATTTCGTATTGGCCGAGGTCAGTCTCAAACGGATTGTGGCTGTGCTGGGGAAGCCGCTTCGGATATGACTAAGTGGTTTAACACCAATTACCACTACATTGTTCCAGAGTTTTCCTCAGAAGATCAGTTTAAAGTGAGTTGGACTCAGCTGTTCGATGAAATTAATGAAGCGCAGCAGCAAGGTCATAAAGTGAAGCCGGTACTGCTTGGTCCGTTGAGTTACCTTTACCTGGGTAAAGAAGTAGAACAGGGCTTTGATCGCTTGTCACTACTACCACGAGTACTGACTGCTTATCAGGCTATTTTCGCTAAATTTGAAAAACTCGGCATTGAATGGGTACAAGTGGATGAACCTATCTTAGCGCTGGAGCTTGAAAAGCCGTGGTTGGACAGCTTTAAGCTCGCTTATCAGGTGATCCGCAGTGATGTGAAAGTACTGCTTGCGACCTACTTTGACTCTGTTGTGGACTCACTTGACGCGATTGTTGAGCTTGAGGTTGACGGTTTACATGTTGATGCCGTTGCCGCGCCAAACCAATTGGATGAAGTGGTTAATCGTCTGCCAAGTGATTGGGTGCTGTCAGCGGGTATCATCAATGGTCGTAATGTTTGGCGTGCTAATCTGCACAGCGCTTTGCGGACATTAAAGCCAGTAAAAGCAATCTTGGGTGAGCGCCTTTGGGTGGGGTCTTCATGTTCTTTGCTCCACAGCCCTGTGAATGCTGAGTTAGAAACTAAGTTGCCTCAAGGTACCGAAAACTGGTTCTCGTTTGCCAAGCAAAAAGTATCCGAGGTCTCTTGGCTTGCCAAAGCACTTGATGGTGATAAACAAGCAATAGAGCACTGCGCCCAGTATAGTCAACCTATCTTAGATCGTGCTCGTTCAACGTGGGTGAATAAACCCCAAGTTCAAAGCCGTGTCGCGACGCTAGCTTCTACCCATGGCGACCGCAGCGCTCCGTATGCTGAGCGTGCCCATCATCAACAAGAAGTACTTAAGTTACCTAAGCTCCCAACGACGACGATTGGCTCGTTTCCTCAGACTGCCGAAGTGCGTAAAAGCCGCGCCGCTTTCAAGCGTGGTGATATCACCATCGCGGAGTATGAATCACTCATGAAAGGCTTCATCAAAGATACCGTGAAGCGCCAAGAGGCGACGGGTCTGGACGTGCTAGTGCACGGGGAAGCTGAGCGTAATGATATGGTGGAGTACTTTGCCGAGAACTTATCGGGCTTCCAAACCACAGAATTTGGCTGGGTACAAAGCTATGGTTCGCGCTGCGTTAAACCGGCAATTGTCGTCGCTGATATTGAGCGTGATAAATCAATTACTGTGGATTGGTCTACCTATGCGCAATCACTGACTGATAAACCAATGAAGGGCATGCTAACTGGACCTGTGACCATTTTGTGCTGGACCTTCCCGCGTGAAGATGTCTCTCGTGAGACGATTGCCAACCAATTGGCGTTTGCGTTGCAAGATGAAGTCGATGCGCTGCAGCAAGCAAGCATCAATATCATTCAAATTGATGAGCCTGCGATTCGTGAAGGCCTGCCGCTGAAAAAACGCGACCACAAAGAATACTTAGATTGGGCGGTGAAAGCGTTCAAGGTTTCAGCGGCGAGTGCAAGGCCGGAAACCCAGATTCACACTCATATGTGTTACAGCGAGTTTAACGAGATTATCGAGTCGGTGGCGGAATTGGATGCTGATGTGATTACGATTGAGACATCTCGCTCTAACATGGAGCTGTTGAACGCATTTGAAGAGTTTAACTATCCGAATGAGATTGGTCCTGGTGTGTACGATATTCACTCGCCAAACATTCCGAAAGTTGAGTGGATTGAACAGTTAATTGAAAAAGCTGCGAAACGTATCCCGGTTGAGAGACTTTGGGTTAACCCAGATTGCGGCCTTAAAACGCGTAACTGGGAAGAGACAGAAGCGTCGCTAACGAACTTGGTACAAGCGGCGAAGAACTTGCGAGAGCGTTTATTGTGATAGGGTGTAGATTGTAGAATGAAAAAGAGGCTTGTTAATGCAAGCCTCTTTGTTTTGATCGTCAATTGATTATGATCGTTTGGCTACTGTGGTAGCGGCTTTTGACAATACTGCTGATTGACAATTTGGTCGATCATTAACTGACCGCGAGCGTTACGGATCATAATGCGATAGCCCAGTCCAAGCTCTAGGTTGGCTTTCACTTCACGATCAGTACAGTAGTAGTTCATGCTGTTACGCAAAACTTGATCTAACGGCAGTGCACCTTTGGCATCGGTGTTATAAATCATCATGATTTCAACAATGCCTTTGCTTGCCGATGCTTTCATAATTGAGAGCGGGCCTTGCTCAATCGGTAATCCGGAGGAAATAACGCTCGCTCGGCTTTGCGCTAACAGCTCGAGTTTACGGCGTTCATCGTCGCCATTGCTTGAACAACCAGCCAGCGCGGTAAGCGCAGCGATTGCTAGCCAACTTAATGTTTTTTTCATTGTGCTATTTATCGCTTTTAGAATACTTTCTTGAATGGTTTGACGATTACGTTCTCATAAACGCCGGCTTCAATGTATGGATCGGCATCTGCCCATGCTTGTGCAGCGTCTAGTGAGTCAAACTCTGCAATGACTGTGGATCCTGTAAACCCAGCTTCACCTGGATTATCACTATCAATGGCAGGCATCGGACCTGCGGTCAATAGACGACCTTCGTCTCTAAGTGCTTGAAGTCTTTCTAGGTGCTGTGGGCGTACACTCAGACGCTTTTCTAGCGAGTTCTCGACATCTTGAGAAAAAATAACGTACCACATATTTGTATCCTTCAAATAGTTCAGTAACTTAATTGTTCTATAAGATGTCATTTTTTCACTGAAAAGTCATCGTTGGCCGTTGCTTAATTTGGATTAATTGGACGTGGGCGCCCATTTGCATCAATTGCTACGTAGTTAAAGGTTGCGTCACAGACTTGATAACGTTCACCAACACCTTCGACGCTGACAGGTTTCACCCATACATCCAAGTTAATGGACATAGAAGTATTACCAATTTTGGTGCACTCACCGTAGCAGCAAACAACGTCACCGACCTTAACTGGGTGCTTAAACGTAATACTCGATACAGACACAGTAACAATTCGACCGTGAGAAATCTCTTTGGCAAGAATACCGCCCGCCAAGTCGAGTTGAGACATGATCCAACCACCGAAAATATCGCCATTGGCGTTGGTGTTTTCAGGCATTGCCAGCGTGCGAATGATTAACTGGCCTTTAGGAGTGTTCGATGTTGTATTTGTCATGTTTATTGTCTTCCAGAAACAGCACAGCGACCCGTAGGTCGCTGATTCTTAATCGTTCGCGGAGTATACAAAAGATCCACCGGTGATCAAGGTGTATGATCTTGGTTCTCATTTTTAGAGGCTTTATCTTGCTCTTCGTTCGATGCGTCTTTAGGCATGTGTTTGTAGATGTAAATGCCAGTAAACACAGTAAAGAGCAGGGTTGCAGCCAACAATCCAAACACCTTGAAGTTGACCCAAACATCAAGGGGCAGGGCGTAGGCTACGTAAATATTAAGGCCCGCGCAGAACGAGAAAAAACCCACCCATGCGAAGTTAACTTTAGCCCAAACTCGCTCAGGTAGTGTGATCTCTTTGCCCAGCATGCCTTTAATCAAGCCACGTCCCATTGCGTGTGTCACGGCAAGCGCTATCGCAAACAGCGCGTAAACAATGGTTACTTTCCACTTAATGAAGTTGTCATTATGGAAGAACAAGGTCATACCACCAAAAACAGCGACCATCGCAAAGGTAATCAACTGCATCTTCTCGACAGTTTTGTATAGCCAATATGTTACTGCAACTTGCACTGCGGTGGCGATGATAAGCGCTCCGGTAGCGACGTAGATATCCTGCATTTTGTACAGAACGAAGAAAATAATCAGAGGGATGAAATCGAGCAACTGCTTCATGGCTCAGAAAGACCTTTTTATAAATTGAGTCGCTAGTGTAACCAAAAGCCGCCTAAGAGCAAACGGCTGTTATCTCTTGGAAACAAGAACACAGTTTTCAGTTCTCGTACTGACTAGCACGTCAATTGCACCATAAAGCAGCAGCTATTGATAAATTGGCGCCTGAAAATGTTTACAGAATGTTAAAGCTGAGTTTTTGCTCTATTATTGAGTGTTGCGAAATTGTTGCATATGTTTTTACTTTCGATCGAACCTGTAGTAACTGATTGAATTATAAGTACTAATAATATCAATAACATTCAAGGAATACAGAATGAATCATGTAACACGTCAAGCTAGGTGGCTCATTGGAACCTCTACCGCTGTTATGGCGCTATCCGTCAACGCCGCAGAGTTTGTCGAGATGACAGATGCAACCAAGGCACAAGCGCTTATCGAAGCGCAGTTTAGTATCGCTCCTCAAGTAGATGCTTATACCGAAGTAAAGCGAGTAACGCTGCTTAATGGGAAGACTAAGGTAAAATATCAGCAGCTATATCAAGGGCTACCTGTCTATGATGCGACGATCACCTCAACCAAAGGAGAGCAGGGGATTTCTGAGGTTTATGGGGTGATGGCGCAAGGTTTAGCAAGTGATCTACCTGTTGTGAAACCGAATATATCCAGCGATGAAGCGCTGCAACTTGCAGAGCGTCATCACTTTAGTCTTCACCCGTCATTTGTTGATACGAAACCAGAGGTCGAGAACCGAAAATCGAAGTTGATGGTTCGCGTTGGTGAAGACCAAGTGGCACGCATGGTTTACCTAGTGGACTTTTTTGTCGCTGGCGATGAACCAGAAAGGCCGTTTATGTTTGTGGATGCAGAATCTGGTGACATTCTTGAGTCTTGGGATGGAATAAACCATGCGATGGCGACAGGGCCAGGCGGCAATGAGAAAACGGGTGCGTACTATTTTGGTCAGGACTTTCCTTCTATTTTGATGAGTAAGTCGGGGAATACCTGCACCATGTCGAACAGCAATGTTAAGACAGTCAACCTTAATGGCAGTACGTCAGGGTCTTCAGCGTTTAGCTATACCTGCAACGATTCAACCAACTATAACGACTACAAAACCGTGAACGGTGCTTATTCACCGATTAATGATGCGCAATATTTCGGTAATGTAGTGTTTGATATGTTCAAAGATTGGATGCAGACCGCACCACTCACGTTTCAGTTAACCATGCGTGTCCACTATGGTAACAACTATGAAAATGCCTTTTGGAACGGGTCATCCATGACTTTCGGTGACGGGAAAAACACCTTTTACCCTTTGGTTGATATTAACGTGAGTGCTCACGAGGTGAGCCATGGTTTTACTGAGCAAAACTCAGGATTGGTATACAAAAACATGTCTGGCGGTATGAACGAAGCTTATTCAGATATCGCCGGTGAAGCTGCAGAATACTACATGCGTGGCAGCGTCGATTGGCTGGTGGGCGCGGATATCTTTAAAGGAAATGGTGGATTGCGCTACTTTGATCAGCCATCTAAAGATGGCAAGAGTATCGATAATGCCTCGCAGTATTACGACGGGCTGAATGTGCATTACTCAAGCGGTGTGTTCAATCGTGCGTTCTACTTGCTAAGCACTAAGTACAATTGGGACATTAAGTCAGGTTTTCAGGTGTTTACACTAGCAAACCAAATGTACTGGGGAGCGAATAGTACTTTTGACCAAGGTGGCTGTGGTGTAGCGAAGGCCGCGGACGATCTGTCATTTAAACGCAGTGATGTCGTGAATGCGTTTGCGGAGGTTGGGGTGGATGCGAGTTGTGGCACTACGACGCCGACTCCTGGTAATGAACTGGTAATGGGTCAGCCGGTTACTGAGCTAAGTGGCAGCTACAACAGCACGGACTATTACACTTTTAGTGTCGATACGGACAAAATGGTGACGGTAGCGATCACGGGTGGTACTGGTGATGCGGATCTGTATGTGAAGAAAGGCGCGAAACCGACGACTTCCGATTTTGATTGTCGACCATACCGTGACGGCAACGTAGAGTCTTGCTCGGTAAGTGCGGTAGCAAATACCACTTATCATGTGATGCTGCGAGGTTACCGTGCTTACTCAAACGTGACGTTGTCGCTCAACTAGCAGCGGGTACTAGGTAAGTTTTTACACAGGACATAATAAAAAACGGGTTGTCCCTAAAGGTGACAACCCGTTTTGGTATTGAGTGTTAATACTAGGCTTGCTGTTTCTCAAGCTGTGCTTCTTGCTCAGCTTCTTCTTCAACCAATGCATCAACGATAACCGCACACGCAGCATCACCTGTGATGTTTAGCGCAGTACGAATCATGTCGAAGATACGGTCAAGAGCAAACAGAAGTGGTAGACCTTCGATTGGAATACCCGCAGCTAGTAGAACGGCTACAACAAGGAATGATGGACCAGGGACACCAGCTTGGCCAACTGCGCCCAATGTTGATGTCACGATGATCGCAATGTAAGCGCCCATTGAAAGGTCAATGTTGAACAGCTGCGCAAAGAAGATTGCCACTAGGCCGTAGTAGATAGCGTTACCAGACATGTTGATTGTCGCACCTAGCGGCAGAACAAACGATGCGGTTGAGTTCTTAACGCCAAGCTCTTTTTCAACGGTGTCCATTGTAACTGGTAGTGTTGCCATTGACGAAGCCGTTGATAGGGCAACTGCCTGTGGCTTTTTCATTGCGCTGATGAACTTCTTCGCAGATGTCTTAGTGAACAGTTGTATCATCAGTGGGTAAGCAACGAAACCGAAGATTAGGATCGCGGCGATGTAAACCACGAACAGCTTGAACACGACCATTAGTGCGCCAAAGCCGAACGTACCTACCGCTTCTGCCATAAGACCAAATACACCGATTGGTGCGATGACCATTACCTTGTTGATCATCCAAACCATGACGTCAACGATCGCGTTTACACCGTTAAGTAGTGGGTCGCGGCGAGTAGATTCTAGCTTAGATAGACCGATGCCGAAGAACAGGCAGAACACTAGGATCTGAAGGATGTTTGCTTCATTTAGCGACTGGAAAACGTTGGTTGGGATCATACCAGTGACGGTAGCCCAGAAAGTGGGTAGTTCACCTTTTGAAGCGTACTCAGCTGAGAACATGCCTTCGATACCCGCTGTATCGATGTTCACACCTGGTTGGAATACTTCGCCCATGATCAGAGCAAGTGCGACTGCAAGTGCTGACGTTAGACCGAAGTAAGCAAGCGTTGTTACGCCAACTTTACCTGCATTGCTGCTGTTGCCAAGACCGGCTGCACCTGAGATCAAAGCAACTGCAACCAGTGGGATCACTAACATCTTGATTAGATTAATGAAGATAGTACCCAGTGGAGCAAACATAGAAGCAGATTCACCCATCATAGCACCGATAAAGGTACCGAGGATCATTGCAATCACGACTTGGACGCCAATGTTATTTAGCATCAACTTTTCTTTTAACACTTCCTTAACTCCTGTGCTGATTATTTGTCAAATCCTAGTGTAGTCTTCTATTTGAACGGTAAATATTAGACTAATCGTCGATGGCAATTTTTACACTTATTTAGCACTTTGCGCAACAGCAGAAACCGAAATCATGAGAAAAAGCGTGAAAAAACCGAATAAATGGTGAACGAATACCCGAAAGCAAACGTTTGCTATTGGTTTTGAGAATGATTAGCGGTTGAATTCTATATTGGGCAATGACTTTGACGGAGGTGGGTAGAACGAAATGTAAAAAAAAGGTTGCACTGGAAGTGCAACCTATCAGGGGAGGATTTAGCTGATTAACGCTGAGTAGCGGCCTTCATAGATTTAACAAACTGAGACAGTTCGCTAAGCATGGTTTCTGGCGCATCAAGATTTTTCTCGATGATTTTTACCACAGCAGAGCCAGAAATTGCACCTGCTGCACCCGCATCCAATGCCTGTTTCACTTGCTCTGGCTCAGAAATGCCAAATCCAAGCAGTGATGGTGGAGCATCGTATTTATTGAGTTTGTCTAGCTGAGTGTTCATCGGCATGTTCGCTTTAGTCTCAGTGCCTGTAACACCGGAGCGAGAAAGCAGATAAGTATAACCGCCACCAAGTTTCGCTACTTGCTCGATCGTTTCTTCGCTTGCCGTTGGCGGAGCGATGAAGATTGGGTGTACGCCGTGCTTATGTGCTGCTTCGACAAACTCTTTGCTCTCGTTAGTCGGAACGTCAGCGATAAGCACTGAATCCACGCCTACATCTGCACACTGCTTGTAAAACGTATCAACACCTTTGGAATAAACTAGGTTGGCATACATTAGCAAGCCGATTGGCGTCTCTGGGTGCTTTTCACGAACCTTAGCTAGCATATCGAAGCAGATAGTTGGCGTTGTTTTCGCGTCCAATGCACGGATGTTTGCGCCTTGGATCGTTGGGCCGTCTGCCTGCGGATCTGAGAATGGCATACCTAGCTCTAATGCGTCGGCACCAGACTCAATCAAGGTTTCCATAATTTGCAGTGACAATTCTGGGCTAGGATCGCCCATAGTAACGAAAGGTACGAATGCGCCTTGGTTCTTCTCGCCTAGACGAGTGAACATCTCTTTATAACGATCTTGATTCAGGCTCATTACATTACTCCTTTGTCTTTCAAAATATCGTGTACAGTAAAGATATCTTTGTCACCGCGACCTGATAGGTTGACGACAAGTAGTTGTTCTTTTTCTGGGTTCTCACGAGCCATCTTAAGTGCGTAAGCTAGGGCGTGAGAAGATTCTAGCGCAGGTATAATACCCTCATGCTTCGCTAGCTCCTGGAATGCATCCAATGCTTCATCATCGGTAATCGCACCATATTCAGCACGACCTGTCGCATTTAGGTGGGCGTGTTGAGGACCCACCGATGGGAAGTCTAGACCTGCAGATACTGAGTACGACTCTTCAATTTGGCCATTTGGATCTTGCATCAGTGGTGCTTTCATTCCGAAGAAGATACCTGTAGTACCATGCTTTAGTGGTGCACCATGCTGGTCAGTATCGATGCCTAGACCTGCTGGCTCAACACCAATCAGGCGTACTGATTCTTCTTCGATAAAGTCTGCGAACATGCCGATAGCGTTAGAGCCTCCACCAACACAAGCAATCACGGCGTCTGGCAGTTTGCCTTCACGGGCCAATACTTGGTTTTTGGTCTCTTCACCAATCATGCGTTGGAACTCACGCACGATGGTTGGGAATGGGTGGGGACCTGCCGCAGTACCTAGTAGATAGTGCGCGTCTTCATAGCTTGCTGACCAGTCACGTAGCGCTTCGTTACATGCATCTTTCAGTGTTGAAGAGCCTGAGTGAACAGGAATCACTTCTGCACCCATTAGACGCATACGGAACACGTTCGGACTCTGACGCTCAACGTCTTTCGCACCCATGTAAACTCGACATTTGAGGTCAAGTAGAGCACACGCGAGTGCGGTTGCTACGCCGTGCTGACCTGCGCCTGTTTCTGCGATGATTTCTTTTTTGCCCATGCGCTTAGCAAGCAGTGCTTGACCAAGTACTTGGTTAGTTTTGTGCGCGCCACCGTGAAGGAGATCTTCACGCTTTAGGTACAGTTTGGTTCTAGTACCTTTTGTTAGGTTGCGAGTCAGTGTTAGCGCCGTTGGACGGCCTGCGTATTCTTGCAGTAGCTCCATGAACTCAGATTGAAACTCTGGGTCTTCTTGAGCGTCGATAAAAGCTTGCTCTAGTTGATCCAGTGCTGGCACCAAGATCTGTGGTACGAATTGTCCACCGTATTCGCCAAAGTAGGCATCTAATTTAGACATGGTTAATTCCTCAATAGTCAACTTGCTCGAGTACTCGCGTTGTCTTTGTTCTCGAGCAAGTTTTAATAATTCTTAGTTGTTTGCAGAGAGTTACTATTCTCTAAGTTAGTATTCTCTAAGTTAATAATCTCTAATTAGCGCAAACGCTTGATTCAGTTTTTTTGCGTCTTTCTTGCCCGGTGCTGACTCAACTCCTGAGTTTAAGTCTAGTCCGATGCAGCCAAGTGTACTGGCTTGCTTAACATTGTCTGGAGATAGACCGCCGGCCAACATCACATCGTTGGTATCGTTCAACAGTTGCCAGTCAAAGCGTTGACCCGTACCGCCTGATTGCTCGCCGACTTTGGCGTCTAACAGGTGGCGGTCTACTTTCATGGCCGTTAAATCAGGGATGGCATCGGTCACGCCGTGTGCTTTCCAGATTTTTACGTCATCGCTTAGAAGAGGGGTTAACGTATCCACATAAGCTTGGTCTTCGTCACCGTGAAGTTGAACCGCTGATAGTTTTAGTTGGTTAGCCGTGTTGGCAACAAACTCGACATTGTGGTTTTGGAAGACGCCGACAAACTCAAGAGGCGCACCACTCATTACCATGCGAGCTGACTCAACATCAACGTAACGAGGGGATTTTTCAACAAAGATCAGGCCGCCTTTTACCGCACCAGCTTGATAAGCTTTTGCAGCATCATCGGCATGAGTGAGACCACATACTTTGTTTTCACCTAACAGCACTTTACGTACTGCAAGTTCAAGGTTGTCTTCAGCCATTAGCGAGCTACCAATGAGGAAGCCATTCGCATAGTGGCAAAGGTCACGAACCTGTTGGTGGTTGTAGATACCAGACTCCGAAATGATGATGGTGCCTTCCGGCAGTTTCGGTGCCAATTCTTTGGTGCGATCTAGGTTAACCGAAAGGTCACGAAGGTTGCGGTTGTTGATACCTACTACCTTTGCACCAAGCGCAATTGCGCGCTCTAGCTCTTCTTCGTTGCTCACTTCGGTCAAAATGCCTAGTTCAAGAGACTCCGCGATTTCTGCTAGCTCACGGTATTCGTCATCATTCAGCACTGACAGCATGAGCAAGATAGCATCTGCGTTGTAATGACGAGCTAAATACACTTGATAGGTATCTATCATGAAATCTTTACACAGTACTGGCTGCTTAACTTGGCGGCGTACCTGTGGAAGGAAGTCGAAGTTGCCTTGGAAGTACTTTTCATCAGTCAGTACAGAAATTGCACTAGCGTGGTTGTTGTAGACCGAGGCGATGTAGTCGAGGTCAAAGTCATCACGGATCAAACCTTTCGATGGAGACGCCTTTTTGCACTCTAAAATAAACGCCGTTTTGCCTGTCGACAGCGCGCCATAGAAGCTGCGGTCTGATGGAACAAGATCCGCTTTAAAGCTCTCTAGTGGCTGAGTTTGCTTACGCTTCTCAACCCAAATCTTCTTATCATCGACGATTTTTGCTAATACTGTTTCCATTATCTTTTCCTGTTGATTCGCCGAGTTACTTGCCGTGTGCCGCAAGCTTTTGAACCAGCTCGTAAGCTTTACCTGAGTTCATTGCATCAATGGCTTGCGCTGCATTGGCTTTGAGGTCTTCATGACCAAATAGTTTCATTAGAAGCGCGACGTTTACCGCAACAGCGCCTAACTGCGCGTCCGTTCCTTTACCCGTTAGCATATTAGTGATGATGGCGCGGTTTTCTTCTGGCTCACCACCTTTGATAGTTTCGAGTGGGTAAGACTCTAAACCGAAATCTGCAGGCGTTAGCGTGTATTCGGTGATCTTGCCATCTTGAATCTCTGCGACCAGAGTTTCACCGTGAATAGCGACTTCATCTAAGCCACTGCCGTGAACAACGGCTGCACGCTTCATACCCATTTGTAACATGGTTTCCGCAATAGGACGAACCAGTTTTGCATCATATACGCCCATCAGTTCTATGTTAGGGCGCGCTGGGTTAATGAGCGGACCAAGGATGTTGAAGATGGTTCGAGTTTTCATGGTTTGGCGTACTGGCATCGCATGGCGAACGCCGCCGTGATACTGAGGTGCAAACAGGAAAGCGACACCAATTTCATCGACTGCGCTGCGAGTGTCTTCAGCAGACATCGCCAGATCGATACCAAATGAATCAAGAAGATCCGAAGAGCCAGATTTGCTTGATACGCCACGGTTACCGTGTTTTGCGACTTTAAGACCGCACGCCGCTGCCACAAATGCCGCTGTGGTTGAGATGTTGATGGTGTTGGCACCGTCGCCACCTGTGCCCACGATATCAGCAAAGTCATAATCAGGACGAGGGAATGGGTTCGCATTGGCAAGCAGTGCTTTGGCTGCACCTGCGATCTCGTCCGGCGTTTCGCCTTTGATTTTGAGTGCTGTTAGAGCTGCTGACATCAGGATTGGGTCTAGCTCACCTTGGATAATAGTGTCAAACAACGACTGGCTCTCTTCTTGAGTTAGATCCAGTTGGTCGTAAAGTTTGTTGATGATATTTTCCATAATTACGATTCCTTAGTTGTTTGAGTTCTTAAGCAGATTTTGTTTCGACAGACTGTTCAGTCGCCCATGCGATGGCATTGCTAAGCAGTGTCGCGCCATATGTTGTCATAATTGATTCTGGGTGAAACTGAAAGCCACAGATACGATCTTGTTCATTCGCCACTGACATTACTAGACCATCAACCTGTGCAGTTACTTCCAATGAGTCAGGCACTTTCGTTGCCACTAGTGAGTGATAACGCGCAATGGCTAGCGGTGAAGGTAAACCTTGGTAGATAGTGTGATTGTCATGCGCCATCATCGACACTTTGCCGTGAATAATTTCGCCCGCGCCAGCAACGACACCGCCATAGGCTTCAACGATCGCTTGATGACCAAGACAAATACCGATCATTGGTACTTTGCCACGCAATGTTTTAATCAGCTCTGGCATACAGCCCGCGTCGGAAGGTGCACCAGGACCAGGAGAGAGCACGACGACAGGGTTCTTTAGATCTAATACCGCTTTGGCAATTTTATCCGCGGAGATGTGGTTACGATAAATTTTTACGCTGTGGCCTAGGCTTCGGAATTGATCCACCAGGTTGTAGGTAAACGAGTCAAAGTTATCGACAAAAACAATATTAGCGAGTTCGTTGCTTACTGACTTTGGATTGTTAGACATCGTGATTACCCCTTGTGCGCCGTTTTGATTGCTGAAATGACGGCTTGCGCCTTACCACGAGTTTCATCCGCTTCAGATTGAGGGTCAGAGTCGAACACGACGCCAGCACCTGCTTGAACTTGAGCAATACCGTCTTCAACATACGCTGAGCGGATTACGATACAGGTATCTAAATCACCGGCGCCATTCATGTAACCAACTGCTCCGCCATAGCTGCCGCGAGTTTGACCTTCAAATTGACGAATCAACTGCATAGCACGAATCTTAGGTGCGCCAGTTAGCGTCCCCATGTTCATACACGCTTGGTAGCCGTGAAGCGCATCTAGGTCACCACGAAGCTGGCCGACTACACGAGATACTAAGTGCATCACGTGACTATAACGGTCGGTTTTCAAAAGATCTGCCACATGGCGAGAGCCAGGCTCAGCAATGCGAGCCACGTCATTACGTGCTAGGTCAACCAGCATCATGTGCTCCGCGTTTTCTTTCATGTCGCTACGCAGTTCAAGTTCGATGCGGCTATCGAGATCTTTGTTGATGCTGCCATCTGGATTTTTACCGCGACGGCGCGTACCGGCGATCGGGTAGATCTCAATTTGGTTAGAATCTTTTCCGTACTTCAGTGCACTTTCTGGAGACGCACCGAACAGAGTAAACAGCTCATCTTGCATGTAGAACATATAAGGGCTTGGATTGCTTTGCTTGAGTTCTTTGTATGCAGCAAGTGGAGAAGGGCACGGTAGGGTAAAGCGGCGAGAAGGGACCACTTGGAAAATATCGCCGCGAACCACGTATTCTTTAAGGTCGCGAACAATTTGGCAGAAGTCTTCGTCTGAAATACTCACGTCTTCTTCAATGCCAGCGACTTTGGTTGCCGCGGGTACCATCTTAAGGTTTTTGCATTGCTGGCTAATCTCTGTGATTCGACCGCGAATGCGCGTTAGTTCAGCATCATCGTGGTTAAACAGTGTTGTTTGTAAATCACAAGATTCTTTCTGATGGTCTACAATCAGCAGGCTTTCAGCGACATAGAATACAAAGTCTGGGCATTGATTCGCTTTGTCAGCATCACCAAGTGGCTCAAAGTTTGCCACGATGTCATAGGCAAACAGACCGCCCATGAAAATCGCGTTTTTATCAAGACCCGTTAGGTCAAAGCTGTGCTGAACCAGACGCAGCGCATCAAACGATGACGCCTCACGAAGGCGAGAGTCTTCATCAAGTGTGTCGTCTGGCATTTCGAACTGAACGATAAGTTCGCTATCGGTCACTGTGCGTTCGATATCGTCAGTAAGGTTTTGGGCGATAACGCGCAGCAGGTTCACACCGTTATTGGTTAGTGCTTCGTAGCGTACTTTGTGTCCTTCACAGACAATACGAACCGCCGAGTCAACGATGAGGAGGCTCTGTAAGTCTTGTTTTGAGTCAATTTCAGCAGACTCAAGTAGCAGACTATCGGTTTTGTTTTTACACAAGGTGTGAAACAGTCTGGTTGGGTCTTGTGCGTACGGCACTTGGAGAGAAAGTACTTCCAATCGACCCTGTTTATTGATGCTAATGGCTTTATTCACAAAAGCTCCTTTTAATCTTGAATCTGCTGTTGCAACAATCTTGGTACACCGAGTTATAGTCGCACAATTAAAACGTTTGCCCAACGTTCAATGTTCCCAAATTGTTGCTAAAATAATCGTTTAAATTGAATTCTTTGTCAGATGAATCGAAAAACAAAAAAGCCCACTCAGTTGAGTGGGCTTTAATCAAGTTTAGGTTTGATTATGCACGCAAAAAAGCCCACTCGGATTGTGTCCAAGTGCGCCACCAACCTACTAGAGCGTTAACCCTACGGTTTAAAGGTTTTTTGAATGGTTGAATATCGAGTAACATACGTGCCTAATCTCAAAATCTGTATCTGCGTACTAGTTAACTAGTTCGCGCTGTAAAAGTCAACCGAAAATGTGAAAAAATGAAGATAGATTTACACAGTCACACTACCGCCTCTGATGGCCGATTATCGGTTGCTGATCTTTTGGAAAGAGCCATAAGCTTTGACGTGAAAGTATTGGCGATTACCGACCACGATACCTTAGATGCATTGCCTGTTGCTCATCAGTTAATTGAAGAGCAATCTTTGCCAATTGAGTTGGTGAACGGTATCGAGATTTCGACGGTTTGGCAGAATAAAGATATTCATATTGTCGGGCTTGGCGTAGGCATTGACTCCCCAGAGTTAAATACGTTGATTCGAGCTCAGCAAGCAAGAAGAGTAGAACGCTCGGAGCTCATCGCTCATCGATTAGAAAAAGCGACTCGCGAAGGTTTGCTTGAGGAAGTAAAAGCGATCGCGGGTGATGCGCCGAGAACACGCGCTCATTTCGCCAAATGGCTGGTAGACAATGGCTACGCCAAAAACATGCAGCAAGTGTTCAAGAAGTTCATGACTCGTAATAACACCGGCTACGTGCCGCCAAACTGGTGCACGATGTCCGAAGCGGTGGACGCGATTCATCAAGCGGGTGGGGTAGCCGTGCTGGCACATCCTGGTCGTTACCAGCTAACGGCTAAATGGCTGAAGCGTCTACTGACGGCATTTGTTGAAGCGAATGGTGATGCAATGGAAGTCGCTCAGCCACAACAAAGTCAACAAGAAAGGCGCAACCTCGCGGATTATGCGATACAATACAATCTATTAGCTTCACAAGGGTCAGATTTCCACTATCCTTCTCCTTGGATGGAGTTAGGTAGAAACCTATGGCTACCTTCGGGGGCTGAGCCTGTATGGGATCGCCTACCATTAAAAACAGCAACTTCGCTGACGACCACTACAATTGAGAGTGGTACTGAAGATGGTGAAAAAGAATAACGAAGCCGACAGTTTTAGACCTTGAACCACGTTGACCTTGAACCATGTTGACCTTGAAACAAGTCGACCTTGAAATAAGCATCTTCACCGCACTTTCTTTTGATTATATATTGTATTAAAGCGACAGCTCTTGAAGTCGAACGACAGGGAAGGTCGTGCCGAGAGCGTCCTTAAGTTTGAAGGAATAACAATGAGCCAATTTTTTTATGTACACCCAGACAACCCGCAGGCACGCTTGATCACTCAAGCGGTAGCTATTATTCGTAGCGGCGGTGTCATTATTTATCCCACCGATTCTGGTTATGCACTGGGGTGTCAGCTAGAAAATAAACAAGCGCTGGAGCGCATTTGCCAGATCCGTCGTCTTGATGACAAACACAACTTCACCTTGTTGTGCCGTGATTTGTCTGAGCTATCACTTTATGCACGTGTAGATAATACTGCATTCCGCTTGCTAAAGAACAATACGCCTGGACCTTACACTTTTATCTTCAAAGGCACTAAAGAAGTCCCTCGCCGTTTGATGAATCCAAAGCGTAAAACTATCGGTATTCGTGTTCCAAACAACCAAATTGCCCTAGATTTACTTGAAGCGTTGGGTGAGCCGTTGATGTCAACGTCTCTGATTTTGCCAGGTAACGAAGTAACAGAATCGGATCCGGAAGATATTCGCGACAAGCTAGAGCATGCGGTCGATTGTATCTTGAATGGTGGTTATTTGGGTGAGCAGCCAACGACTGTGATTGACTTTAGTGATGACGAAGCCAAAGTTCTGCGTATTGGTGCGGGTGACCCTGAACCGTTCGAGTAGAGTTTTGAATGTTTTCTTACTAAATTTATGAAGAAACTTGGTGCGTGAACCAGGTTTCTTTGCGATAATACGCGACCGCGATTTTAGGTCGCATTATCTGGTTTCGACGTCTGTGAAGACGACATTATAGGTAGGTAAATGAGCGAAAAATTACAAAAAGTGCTTGCTCGCGCAGGCCACGGTTCTCGTCGTGAACTTGAAACCCTGATTAAGACAGGGCGCGTGAGTGTGAATGGTCAGGTAGCAAGACTGGGCGAACGTCTGGAAGACGAAAATGCGGTCATCCGTATCGATGGTCATACTGTTTCTGCCAAAGCACAAGAAGAAGTGGTTTGTCGAGTTCTGGCCTATTACAAGCCAGAAGGTGAGCTATGTACACGTCACGACCCTGAAGGTCGTCGTACTGTATTCGATCGTTTGCCGAAAATCCGCGGTTCCCGCTGGATTTCTGTCGGCCGTCTTGATGCTAACACATCAGGTCTGCTTCTGTTCACGACGGATGGTGAGCTAGCTAACCGCCTAATGCACCCAAGCCGCCAAGTTGAGCGTGAATACCTAGTTCGCGTTTTCGGTGACGTGGACGAGAAAAAAGTTCGCAACGTGGTAAACGGTGTCGAGCTTGAAGACGGAATGGCACGTTTCGAAGACGTGGTGTACGCAGGTGGTGAAGGTATGAACCACACCTTCTACGTTGTTATCAACGAGGGCCGTAACCGCGAAGTTCGTCGTCTTTGGGAATCTCAAGAGACCACAGTAAGCCGCCTGAAACGTGTTCGCTATGGTGACATCTACCTAGACAAGAAACTGCCTCGTGGCGGTTGGATGGAGCTAACTCTTAAAGAAGTAAACTACCTACGTGAACTAGTAGAACTTCGTCCAGAGAAAGAGACCATGCTCGATCAGCAAGGTCAAAATACTTCTCGTCAACGTGAGCGTTCTCGCAGCCAGAAAATCCGTCGTGCAGTACGTCGCCACGAAGAGCGTGCAAATGCACCAAAAGGTCGTAGCAACCAACAGCGCCGCAACAAAAAGTCTTCTGGTGAGCAGGGCTCACGTAATAAGACGCGCCGTTAATCACGACATTTCTCGAATGCTAAAAAACCAGCGTAAGCTGGTTTTTTTATGTCTGGCGTTTAGTCCCTTTTTATCGCGAAGGGAAGTTAGCGGTGGTTTGGGCTTTTCATAAAGTGGCTCTCGACCATTCGCTGGGTGACGATGTGCTGAGGGTTGGTAATGACATCATTGGTGTTCCCATACTCTACAACATCACCTTCATGCATCACCATGACCTTGTCAGTGATGTGTTTCACGATGCCTAGGTGCTGAGACACATAAACAAACGCGACTCCCATTTCTTCTTGAAGCTCGAGAAACAGGTTAATGATCTGTGAGCGCATCGCCATGTCCAAACCATTCAACGCTTCGTCTGCAACTATAATAGATGGCTGAAGGATCAATGCACGTGCTAGACAGACGCGCTGTTTTTGTCCGGTTGCCAGCATTTGCGGATAGAAATAGGCATGCTCCGGTAACAGCCCAACGCGAATGAGCGTGTCTTTCACACGTTGCATGCGCGCTTCTGGAGGCATGTTAGTGTTTCGTTTTAAGGGACCTTCGAGAATGCGACCGATTTGAATCCGCGGATTCAAAGACGTATTTGGGTCTTGGAAAATCATGCGAATCAGCTTGCAGCGCGTGGAGTAGTCTTTGTGCTCAAGTAGATCGCCATTGACTCGTATCTCACCTGAAGTCGGTTCGACCATGCCGGCGAGCATACGTGCCAGCGTTGATTTTCCGGAACCATTTTTGCCGATAAAACCAATAGTCTGGCCAGCCTCAAGGCTAAAGCTGACAGGTTTAACGGCATGCTGCACGTTTCTTTGGAACAGCTTTGAGCGAGTGACAAAGTCTTTTTTAAGGTCGGAGACTTCTAACAACGAACTCATGCTTTTTTCTCCGTGTTCAGCGGGAAGTGACAACTGAACTTATGGTTCTTAATTCGTTTAGCTTCAGGTATTTCTACGCACTGCCTTTGCGCATATGGGCAACGCGGACCCAATCGACAGCCAATAGGCAGGTGCTGAAGTGGGGGGATAGAGCCAGGAAGCGATTGAAGCTTCTCTTTATGCGGTATCCATTCTCCAAAATCAGGCATCGCTTTTAGAAGCGCAACGGTATATGGATGCTTTGGTTTTGCCAAAATTTTTGCGGTGTCAGCCGACTCTACCGACTGACCACAATACATCACCGTAATGCGCGTCGCCCATTGGGTGATGGTCGTTAAATCGTGGCCAATCAACACTATGGTAGTGTTGTTGAGCTGATTCATACGACTCAATAAACGTAAGATCTGCGACTGAGTAATGGGATCCAAGTCATTGGTTGGTTCATCGGCAAGCAGCAGTTTTGGCTTAGCTGCAATGGCCATCGCAATCATGATCTTTTGGCATTCACCATCGGTGAGCTCGTATGGGTAGCTGTGCATCACGCGGGTGTGCTCTTTAATACCCACTTTATGCAGTAGGGCAATAGCTTGCTTTTTACGCCACTTAAATCGCTCCCACCATTTGCCTTCAAATGAGCGAGCCGGAATAGACTCGATAAGCTGTTTCCCGACTTGCTCAGAAGGGTCGAGACAGGTCGTAGGCTCTTGGAAAATCATCGCAACGTCACGAGCAATCACTCGCCTCCGCTCTCGCGGTGTTAACTGAAGCAGGTCAATATTGCCAAGGCGCATGCGGTCGGCTGTGACCTTCCAGTTATCTTTGGTTACACCAACAATCGCTTTAGCTACCAAGCTCTTACCTGAACCCGATTCACCCACAAGACCGCGGATTTCACCTTCGTTAATGGTGAAGCTCATGCGATCGACGGCTTTCACTAACCCCTGCGGGGTTTCGATTTCGATAGTGAGATGTCGAATGTCTAATACTGGCATTATTCGATCCCCGCACTCAATGCACTTCGGATGCCTTCACCCACAATGTTCACCACAACAACCGTACACAGAATCGCAAGACCTGGCAGAATAACGGTCCATGGTGCAAGGTAAAGTAGCTCGGCTGCATCACCGAGTACAGCACCCCATTCACTGCTTGGCGCTTGGGCACCAAGGCCTAAAAAGCCTAAGGCAGTGATATCAAGAATAGCGATAGACAAAGCGAAAGTAACCTCAGCTGCAATCACAGTTAATAGGTTTGGAAGAATGGAGTTCCACAGTAGGTAAAACTCGTTAGCGCCATCAAGTCTAGCGGCCATAATGTAGTCTTTTTCTACTTCGGTATGGACAGCCATGTAAATGGAACGAATAAACCGTGGGATCAATGCGAGACAAATCGCCAGCATAATATTGAACTCACCAGGGCCTAAGAAGGCAACGAAGATGATTGCCAACAGCAGCGATGGGATGGACATGACAGTGTCAAGCAGGTGGTTGAGTGTGCTCGATAGTAGCCCGCGCGTCATACCAGCCAAGATACCAATTAAGCAACCGACCAACGTTGCGATCACTGTTATGATCACCGCTGCGCCAAATGACAAGCGAGAGCCGTCGATGATGCGAGACAAAATATCACGGCCTAAATCATCGGTGCCGAAGAAAAAATCTACCGTGCCTTTTGGATCCCATGATGGTGGCACTAGTAGGTTCGAGCTCTGTGCCATTGGATCATAAGGAGTAATGAATGGCGATAGTAGGGTGATAAGGATGATAAAAACCAAACACCACAGACCAAACATCGATAAGCTGTTTGAGCGGTAGCTGCGCCAAAAGCGCTCAAGCTGAGTAGGAATACGCTCTTCCTGATAAACGTTATCTGACAGCATACCATTCCTTCCTTACTAACGGGTTGATCATCGCGCCGATAAGATCAGAGACGATACTTGCCGCCAATACAATCGTCGCCACCACTAGAACGCCAGCTTGAATTGACGCGTAGTCTTGGTTTGATAGTGCATCTAACAGCCAACGACCAACGCCCGGCCAGTTAAAGATAGACTCGGTCATGATAGCCAAGGTGATCATACTTGAAAGCTGCACGCCCAGTTTAGGGATAATTGGCGGAATCGCATTGCGCAGCACGTGTTCAATGACGATTTCGTAGTTGGATAGACCACGAATACGCGCCGCACGAATGTAGTTTTGTGCCATAACTTCGGTTACGGAGGTTCTCATCATACGAATAACCTGCATCGTTGGTGACAATGCCAAGACCAAACAAGGTAGGATCATATGTTCTATAACGCTTTGAAGTGCTTCTTTGCGGTACGGGCCATCCGATAGGATCGCGTCAATAAGTGCAAAACCAGTCACATGATCAATTTCATAAAGTAGGTCATAGCGCCCGGCCACTGGGAACCATTGATAATTGAGCGAGAAATACATGATCATCAATAGCGCGATCCAAAATAGTGGTGCGGCATAGCCGACCATAGAGGAAAATGAGATCACGTTATCCAGCCACTTGCCTTTGCGCATTCCGGCGATGGTACCCGCAGGAATGCCAATAAATACCGAAATAGTAAACGCCGCAAAACATAGCTCTAATGTTGCAGGTAGCACGGAGGCGAGTTCTTGGGTGATTGGCACACCGGCTTTCGTCAGACCAAAATCGAGTTGAAGCAATCTGCTAAGGTATTCGAACCAACCCTCAAGCATAGGTGCAGATGCCCATTGCGAAGTCGGTTCAAGTCTCACCAAACTGTATCCCACAAAGGTGAGAATCAACAGCGTGATGACAAATAGGTTAAGGCGACGTATTGAGTACCAGAACATTTATTTCAACCTCATCACTTGATCAAAAGGTTGAGCATTGAACGGACTGGTTCTAAAACCGGTCAAGTTGTCATTGTGCGCTTGGTATTTTTGTCCGTGAGCGATAGGCAGCACCGGCACTTCCTCATTTAGAATATTTTGTGCTTGGCGATATAGATTTAGACGATATCTTGGTTGGTTGACTTCAAGAGCTAAGTCCAAAATAAAGTCAAAGTCATCGTTACACCACATAGAAAGGTTTAGGCCTTCACGCTTTGAGGTGCAAGAGAGCAGTGGTCTTAAGTAATTATCCGGATCGCCCGTATTGCCTACCCAGCCGGTTAGAAGCATATCGACAGATTCGATGTTGGACAATTCTAGGCGATCAACGCGATCATCGGTTAGCAAATTAAGTGTGACGCCAATGTTGGCAAAGTTTGCCTGAATAAGCTCTGCGGTTTTGCGCGGGCTTGGGTTGTACACACGTGGCTCAAGAGGTACTGCCATAGTAAGCTCTAGCCCGTGTCCGTACCCGGCCTCACGAAGCAGTGCCATCGCATAGTTACGGTCATAGCGAACTTGTACCGTGTCTTTTTGATGGGCCCAAGAGCTTGGTGGAAGCAAACTGTAGGCGGCTTCCCCGCTGCCGAAATAGACGGCCTCTAAAATAGTGTCGCGGTTAATGGCAAGGTTCAGTGCTTTACGAACGCGAGGGTCACTAAGTGCTCGGTGCTGAGTATTCATAGCAACAAACGCCACGTTCATGGCGGGTTTGGCTTGCAGTACGACCGAGTCTTCTTCAAGTATTACCGGAATTTGGCTTGAAATTGGTGAGTTTAGAACATCACATTCATTACGTAGCAGTTTGGCTAGAGCACCAGCACCCCGGTGTGAGATATCAAAAACCACTTGTGACATTTGAGCGGAACCACGCCAATAGTCTTCATGGCGTTTAAGACGAACCAAGTCCGCAACTTGATACTCATCCAAGTAGAATGGCCCCGTACCGACAGGGTGAGTATCGAGATTCAGTTTATTGTCGCCTGTAACCAGCTGGTCTGCATATTCGGCAGAGAAGATAGGCGCGTGTGCGGTAGAGATATTTGATAAGAATGAATTGTCTGGTCTTGATAGGGTAAATTTCACCGTCAGTCCGTCGATGGCTTCCACTTTTTCGACTAGGTTGGCGAAGTCGATACCGGCAAACCAAGGGTACACACTGCCACCCACATCATGGAATGGGTGGTTAGGGTCGATAATACGGCTAAAGCTGAACACCACATCATCCGCATTCAAAGCGCGAGACGGCGTAAACCAATCCGTGCTCTGAAATTGAACATTGTCTCGGAGTGTAAAGGTGTACTCAGTCCCCGCCTTGTTGACCTTCCAGGCTTTCGCTAGGTTAGGCACAGGCTGATGCGTTCCTGAGTTTAGCGTGAGCAAGGTGTCGAATAATTGCGGTGCAATCGACTCGACAGTAATGCCACCGTCTACGAGTTGCGGGTTGAATGTACTCGGTCGGCCTTGGTCACAATAGACGAAACCGTCTTGTCGTATTTTGGAGTGGTCGACTTTGTCTTCACATCCAGCGAGCAAAATTAAGCCAAAGAGCCCGAGTGATAATTTGATTAATGCCTTCATAAACACGCTACATTCGTTGGCGAACGTATTATCTATATTGAGATCAGGGTAATTTACCACTAATTCGCTTGCTAAACCAATAACGACAAGCACTTATCGCTGAGTTTGTCGTATAGAAAGCCAAGTAACCCATCAACATCAAACCAGTTTATACTTTCGCACTAAGCCTCTTAGCTGGTCATAACTCAAGCTTAGCAGTTTGGCTGCACCACGTTGATTGTATTGAGCTTGTTTAAGCGCTTCATTTATCAGCTTAATATTCTGCTCATCTTGCCAAGACTTAAAGTCTAATGGAAAGTGGTAGTCCGGTGATGGTTCGGCTGCATCGGAATCCTCTGACGAGGCGCTATCACCGTTTGTATTGTTATCCGCCTGATCTCTTCTTGCTATAGGACTCGGTTGACTAAACTGATTTTCAAAAGGGTTGAATAACAGAGATTCAATAGGCGCTTCAGTGGTGCCTTGCTGATACACAGCACGCTCAACCACGTTTTTCAGCTCTCGCACGTTGCCAGGCCAATGATAGTCATAGATGCTTTGCCACGCTTGTTCGGTGAAGCCTACGAAAAAGGGTAACCCTAGCTCGCGGCACATTTTAATCGCGTAAAATTCGGCCAACAGGGGAATGTCTTCTTGTCTGTGCCTTAAAGGCGGAAGATGAATAACATCAAAGGCGAGACGATCGAGGAGATCGGCGCGAAACTTTCCTTTTTCGGCGAGTGCTGGCAAATCTTCATTAGTTGCGCAGACCAATCGAACGTTCGCCTCCAGTGCCTTGGCTCCGCCAACTCTTTCGTACTGACCATATTCAATTACGCGAAGCAGCTTTTCTTGAACAGAAAGCGGCGTAGTAGCGAGCTCATCTAAGAATAATGTGCCGTTTTCGGCGCGTTCGAAGCGGCCTTGGTGACGTCCTTTGGCGCCAGTAAAGGCACCGGATTCATGGCCAAACAGCTCTGAGTCAATGAGTCCTTCACTGAGAGTAGAGCAGTTCAATGAGACTAAAGGTTGATCCCAACGCCTCGACAGATAGTGAAGTCGCTGTGCGATCAGCTCTTTACCTGTACCACGCTCACCAATCACCAGTACGGGCCTGTCGATAGGAGCAAGCCTTGAGACCTTATCGAGCACCGCTAAAAACGCGGGGGATTCACCAATTAAGTTTTGCGCCATGATTTCCTCTCAATGTTGGTAAAAAATACCAATTGTTGGCTTATGCATCTTAGCACGGCATTGGATGAAAGCGAGTGACTAAAGTTAAGTTATTGATATGTAAGAAATGAAAATGTTGGCACGGTACTTGGATTACTGTTATCAACAACCAAAGAGTTCATTGGCGAACTCATCCAGATAGGAGATGTATTATGGGTATTTTTTCTCGTTTTGCCGATATCGTAAATTCAAATGTTAGTGCCTTGCTTGATAAAGCGGAAGATCCAGAAAAGATGATTCGTCTCATCATTCAGGAAATGGAAGATACGCTAGTGGAAGTACGTACTAACTCCGCAAAAGCGATTGCCGACAAAAAAGAGTTAGCGCGCAAGGTCACGGCCATTGAAGAACAAATTGCTGAATGGGCACAGAAAGCGACATTAGCACTCACAAAACAACGTGAAGACCTAGCAAGAGCAGCGCTCATTGAAAAGCAAAAGCTTGAAAACGTTGTGAAAGGCTTGCACGATGAGCAAACCTTGGTCGAAGAAACCATTGACAAACTGACGAACGAGATTGCTAAGCTAGAATCTAAAATCACAGAAACTCGTGCTAAGCAGCAAGCTCTCGTGATTCGCTCGGAAGCAGCCAGTAACCGTCGCGATGTGCAAAAACATCTACACACGAGCCGCACCCACGAAGCGATGGCTAAGTTTGAGCAGTACTCGCGTAAAATCGATGAACTTGAAGCGGAAGCTGATCTGTATTCGAAGACGGGGAACGCTAAGTCACTCGATCAAGAGTTCGCAGAGCTGCAGGCTCAAGATGAAATAGATCAAGAGCTCGCCAAACTTAAAGAGCAGATGAACAAAGACAAATAACAACGGAGTAGGAGAAAAACATGTCGACTTTTTTAATTGCGGGTCCATTAATTGTCTTTCTGATTTTTGTCGCACCGCTGTGGCTTTTTCTCCACTACCGCAGCAAACGCAAAGCCGATAATGGATTATCTGAGCAAGAGTTTCAGAAATTGCAGTCTTTGTCGCAGCGAGCTGAAAAGATGCAAGCTCGTGTTGACAACTTAGAACGAATTCTAGATGCAGAGGCACCAAACTGGAGGCAAACTTATGACTCATAGAGAGCTGTATAAAGATCCGGTTAACGGCAAGCTCACTGGTGTTTGTGCAGGACTTGCTAATTACTTTGGACTCGAGGTGTGGCTGGTCAGAATCTTGGTGATTTCAGCGGCACTCTTGGGTGGTAGTTTCCTTGTCCTACTCGCCTATGTGGCAATGAGTTTGATGCTGGAAAAGCAGCCAGACAATTTTGTTCAGGCGATGAAGTCCAAACAGGAACATTCGCTAAAGAGTAAACCTTGGCAGCAAGGACAGAATGCTAAGGATCTCATTAATACGTTGGAACGTGACTTTGACTCAATGGAGCATAAAGTGCGAGACATGGAAGCGTATGTCACATCCGAAGCGTTTAAGGTCAATCGCGAGTTCAGTAAGTTGTAATCAAACAGGCACAGCTTGTTTGGAATGGTAAAGGTGCTAAGGCGCCTTTTTTGTGTACTGTAATTTATAGCTAGTGCTTTGATGCTAATTTCAGATTGGCAGGGCTTTTTCACGTAACAGTGATGTGATCTTTCACCCAGCGCGAGAATGCAGTAAATTTCGCCCGATTTTCCATGCCTTTAGGACAAACTAAATCATAGCCTTTGCCCGATGCCAACTTGGCAAAAGGCGCAACCAAAGTGCCTTCTTCCACTTGATTCTGAGCGAACTCCAATCGCCCGAGCACCACGCCCATTGAGAGCACTGCCGCATCCATCGCAAGACGGTTGTCGCTGTAATAATCACAATGCTGCTGACAGTCCACCGATGCGCCCATGGCTTGCAGCCACCGATGCCAAGCACTGCTGTCGCCGCTATGAATAAAATTGGCCTTAGCGAGAGTCTCTAACCCATCATCCATATTGGTATCTAAGTCCAGATCCAAACCCAGACGCCTAGCATAATCAGGACTGCACAGCGGCGTTCTTACTCCCGCAAATAACCGCTCGCTGAATTGGTTAGGGTAGTGACCCTCACTGTAGAAAATAGCCGCATCGTAGGGTTCAAACTGAAAGTCGGATTGATTCTGTTTGGCTTGCAGTTTAATGGCAAGTTTCGGATAGCGAGCTTTAAAATCGGGTAATCTTGGCATTAACCAAGCGGAAGCGAAATAAGGTGAGGTTGCGATATACAGTTCACCGGTTTGAATATCAGAGATCTCGGAGAAAATGGTCTCAAACGATAGGTTGAGCATCATCAGTACGCGTTGCCCCTCGGGCGTCAGCTCAAGCTTTCGCGTTTTTCGCACGAACAAGCTGAACCCCAATAAATCTTCGAGCTTCTTGATTCGCTGACTGACACCGCCTTGGGTAACAAACAGTTCATCCGCCGCGAGAGTAAAACTGAGGTGGCGGGCTGCGACACTAAATGTGTGCAGCAATGACAATAACTGCTGACGATTGTGAATAGCCACTATGCATTACTCCAGCTAATTCATAAGAGGGTTTTATTGGTTTGTTTGATTCTAGTCTCACCTATAAATTAAATCACGTAATCTTTTGAAGAGGAATGATGATTATGACTGAGATGAAAAAACTGAAAGTGGTTGTGATTGGTGGTGGTTCTAGTTACACACCGGAATTGGTAGAGGGCTTGTTGGCAAGACATCACGAGCTGCCTGTTTCCCAACTTTGGCTGGTGGATATTGATGCGGGAATGGAAAAAGCCAAAGTGATTGCGGATCTCACTAAGCGTATGATCGCTAAAACAGGCTGTAACATAGAGGTCTTCCTTACTACTGATCGCAAACAAGCTTTGATGGACGCTGACTTTGTTTGCTCTCAGTTTCGAGCAGGGCGTATTGAAGCGCGGTTACGTGACGAAAGAATTGCACTTAAATATCGCGTAATTGGCCAAGAAACCAATGGCCTAGGTGGGTTCTCCAATGCGTGTCGTACCATCCCAATCGCATTAGAGATTGCCAAAGAAATGGAAGCGCTGTGTCCAAATGCATGGCTGCTCAATTTTACTAATCCATCGGGTATGGTAACGGAAGCGCTGACAAAATACTCCACCATCAAAACAGTGGGTCTATGTAACGTACCCGTCAACATGGAGCGAGGCGCAGCGGAAATGTTGGGTGTACCTCGCGATGAAATTACTATGCAAATTGCGGGTTTGAATCACTTGGTGTGGGCGAGAAAAGTGCTGCATAACGGGCAAGACCGCAGTCGTGAAGTGCTTGAGCAGTTGGTTGCCGGTAATGACCGTATGACACCTAAGAACATCCCACCATTTCGTTGGGACGAAGGATTACTGAAAAGCTTAGACATGGTGCCTTGCGCGTATCTTCGCTACTACTACCAATCAAGAGACTTTTTAGACAAAGAGTTTGCCGCATCGTCAAATAAGAGTAACCGTGCGGATTTGGTTGCAAAAGTAGAAGCCGAACTGCTTGAAATCTATAAAGACCCAACATTGGATACTAAGCCACAACTCCTTGAGGAGCGAGGTGGAGCTTATTACTCAGAAGCGGCTTGTGAGCTTATGAATAGTATCTACAACAACAAGCGCTCAATCATGCACGTTAACACTCGTAACAACGGAGCGATTCAAGGCCTTCCGGATGACTGCGCGGTAGAGGTGAGCTCGCTCATCACTAGCAGTGAAATTATTCCTCTCAATGTTGAGCCTTTTGAAACAGGCACGCTAAGACTCATCCAGTTGATGAAAGAGTTTGAGACTCTGACGGTTGAAGCGGCAATCAGCGGTGATATTAATCTCGCAAAACGAGCGCTAATGCTTAATCCAATAGTGGATAGTGGTGCGCATATTGATGAAGCTTTGCAAGAAACCATTCGTGAGAACCTAGACTTCATGCCAAAATTTGCTCACGCATTGAATCAATAAGGGGTCTTATTATGAAACTCATCCTCAATGCCGATGACTTTGGGCTCACTGAAAGCGTAAATTTGGCGATTGTTGATTGCATTAAAGCGGGTGTCGTGAAATCGACCACGGTGATGATGAATCAACCCGGCACGGCCCATGCCGCTGCGCTGAATGCGCAAGGGCTGATTCCTGATGTTGGATTGCATTTCACTCTAACAAGTGGCAAACCGATTGCAGAGCCGAGTCTAATACCAAGTTTAGTGGATGCGTCAGGCTGCTTTTATGACAGAGCAACTTTGTTCAATAAACCAGATATTTGTCCAAAGGAAGTGGTTATCGAGCTTAAAGCACAGTACCAAGCGGCATTGGATGCAGGTTTCGAGATTAACCATATTGATAGTCACCATTTTGCAGGCGCATTTCGTGCTTTAAAAATTGGCTTTACTGAGGGAATCAATGAGATAGGCCTTCCAGCAAGACGTATTGACAATGTGGTGCTCGGTCAAGAGATGCTACGAAGCGCAACTCCCGATGCGTTCGGTATGGGCTTTTATGCAGAAGGTGCAACCCTTGAACATCTAAAAGCCATGTTGACAGCTTATAAGCACAAAATGCCAACCGGAGTCGTAGAGTTGATGTGCCACCCGGCAACGGAAGTGACGGAAGAGCTTTGTGCGGTATCTGGTTATAGGCAGCAACGTGTTGATGAGTGGGAGATTCTAACCAGCAGAACACTAAAAGAGTGGCTCGAAACGAATCAAATACAATGCATTGGCTTTAACGATATTGCTTCTAACGACTGATAAAACACTAGCTCAAGCGACCATAGATCGCTTGAGCTACGCTATTTTGCCACAAATTCATTAATTATTAATAACTTGGTGGTAAGTGCTGACTCTCTAGACTATGTTTAAAAGTACAACTAAAACAAGGTAGTTAGAGAATGAATAGTAAGTTTACCTTGCTGGTGGTTATCACTGGCCTTCTCAGTGGGTGTGGTAAGGAGCCGCCTCCCGTTCCCGAGCCCGAATCTCGCCCCGCTAAGCTTTTCTCCGTTGCTGTCGGCAACAGCCAATTTGAACGTACTTTTCCTGCCACATCGGAAGCGGGAGATAAAGCAGTGCTAGCGTTTCGTGTTCCAGGACAACTTGAAGAAATTGCCGTTCGCTCAGGCCAGCGAGTCACCAAAGGGGATTTCTTAGCTGGACTCAATCCGGATGAATATCAGCAGCTTGAAAAACAAGCACAAGCTAACTTCCGTTTGGCGGATGTGCAATATCAACGAGCTTTGAAGCTTCGCAAAGAGCAAGTGGTGTCCGAACAGGACTTTGACCAAGCTAAGGCAAACATGAATTCTGCTCGTGCCAACTGGTCGCAAGCGAAAGCAAATCTAAGCTATACGCGATTGCTCGCGCCCTACGATGGCACTATCTCCATTATTCCCGCGGACAATTATGAATACATCCAGGCCAAAGAAGGCGTGATGAACATTCAGTCCAATCAGCTTCTCAAAGTGAACTTCCAACTGCCAGATACGCTCCTTAATCGCTTCCAAGGCGGTGCAGAGGTGGAAGCGACGATGACATTTGATGCTCACCCATCCAGTGGCTATGAGCTGACGTTCCAAGAAATTGATACAGAGGCGGATCCGAAAACTGGCTCGTATAAAGTCACCATGGTCATGGAGCGCCCAAGTGATGTGGGGATTCTGCCCGGTATGGCGGGTCAAGTTCTCGTTGTGGCAAAAAGTAGCGCCGCGACGGTGATACCAACATCAGCATTATTTATGGAAGGCGAAAAGCAGTGTGTATGGCGTGTGAATGAGCAAGGTATTGTTGAAAAAGTAGCGGTAGAGCTTAATGACAAGCGCCAAGTGATCAGTGGACTCAATAATGGCGACCAAATCGTTATTTCCGGGGTGCAAGGCATCGATGCTGGTATCAAGGTTCGCGAATGGATCAAAGAGAGAGGGCTCTAGTATGAAGTTACACACTCTTACAGCTCTTTTGATTGGAGCGACGCTTGTCGGTTGCAGTAAACCGGAAGTCGGTGAACGCAACGAGGCGCCAAAAGTTCGCGTGGCAGAAATCGGTCGTACTGAGCTGAAAAGTCGACTCTATTTCCCTGCGTTAGCGAGTGCGGCAGACCGTTCTCATTTGAGTTTTCGCGTAGCAGGCGAGATAAACTCAATCGATCTTAAAGAAGGAGACTTTGTTAATCGCGGTGATGTATTGGCGGCATTAGAGCCTACTGATTATCAGCTCGCGGTTGATAATGCTCAGGCACGTTATAGCGTCATCAATAGTCAATATCGCCGCTCTAGCCCGTTGGTAAAAAAAGGGCTGTTGGCACAGTCGCAATTTGATGAGATAGCGGCGCAGCGTGCCTATGCGCGGGCGGAGCTGGATCTTGCCAAACTTCGCTTATCGTTCACTGAACTAAAAGCTCCTGTGGATGGCATCATTTCACGTGTCTCTGCGGAGAAGTTTGAAAATGTTCAAATTGGGCAACAAGTGGTGAATATTCACAGTGTTGAAGAGGTGGAAGTGGTCGTGCAAATGCCAGACAGCTTCTCACTCAATCAGCCGAAGCATAAAGATATTTCCGATGTAGAAGCGCTGGTCAGAGTGCCTTCTGGCAATGAATACACCGCATCGCTGAAAGAATTTACCACAGAGCCAGATCCTGCACTTGGCACCTTCACCGCAACCTTGGTGTTACCGATGCCAGAGAATGAATTCATTCTTGATGGGATGGCAGTGGATGTAACATCGAAAGCGAAAGATGTAGGGATCAACTTTGGTGTTGGCGTGAGCGTACCTATCGAAGCGGTCTTCAATCAAGATGGTGACAGCTTAGCGGCGAATGAGAAATTTGTCTGGGTTGTGAATGGTGATAGTACGGTGACAAAACAAAAAGTGACCACAGGCAAAGTGTCTCAATCGACTATTCAGATCCTTAATGGGCTTGAGCAGTCGCAGCAGATTGTCATTGCAGGGATTGCGAGGCTTAGAGAAGGCATGAAGGTTGAAGTATTGCCGCAGGAGGCGAAGTAATGAGCCAAGAACAACAAAAATCATTACCGCAATCCGATGATGAAATCACGGGTGTAGCGGCGTATTTCATTCGCAACCGCGTGATCAGCTGGATGGTTTCGCTGATCTTTTTGATTGGTGGGGTATCTGCGTTCTTTGGATTGGGTCGACTCGAAGATCCGGCATTTACCATCAAAGATGCCATGGTAGTGACTTCCTACCCGGGTGCGACGCCTCAGCAAGTTGAAGAAGAGGTAACGTATCCTATCGAGAAAGCAATTCAGCAACTGACCTATGTCGACGAGATTAATTCTATCTCTAGTCGCGGGTTGTCGCAGATAACCGTCACCATGAAAAACAACTATGGGCCGGACGACCTACCGCAGATCTGGGATGAACTCCGCCGAAAAGTGAATGATGTGAAGGGCTCGTTACCCCCCGGGGTCAATGAACCTTCAGTGATTGATGACTTTGGTGATGTATATGGTGTCTTGTTTGCGTTAACGGGCGAAGGTTATAACTACAAAGAACTTCTCGACTATGTGGACTATCTACGCCGAGAGCTCGAGTTAGTGGATGGCGTAAGCAAAGTCTCGGTCACAGGCGATCAGCAAGAGCAGGTCTTTATCGAGATCTCCATTAAGCGCATTAGTGCCTTGGGTATCGCGCCGAGCACCATTTTCAATCTCCTACAAACTCAGAACATCGTCTCCAATGCCGGGGCTACACGGATTGGTGATAAATATATTCGTATCCAGCCAACGGGCGAGTTTACTGATGTCTCCGAGCTTGGCGATTTGATTTTGACGGAAGGGGGCGCGCAAGGTCTCATCTTCTTAAAAGACGTAGCGGAAATAAAACGCGGCTTTATAGAAGTACCCAGCAATATCATTACTTACAACGGTGACGTTGCGCTAAACGTCGGTATCTCTTTCGCGACCGGCGTTAACGTGGTGGAAGTGGGCGATCGCTTGTATCGCAGGCTTGCTGAGCTTAAGTTTCAGCAGCCTGTTGGTATTGAGATAAACGAAGTGTATAGCCAGCCCAAAGAGGTGGATAAATCGGTTCGTGGCTTTGTGGTGAGTCTGGGGCAGGCGGTTGCTATCGTAATCATTGTACTGCTGTTCTTTATGGGGCTGCGCTCTGGGTTGTTGATTGGTTTGATATTGCTGCTCACGGTATTTGGCACCTTTATTTTCATGCAGTACATGGCCATCGATTTGCAACGTATCTCACTTGGAGCGCTTGTTATTGCGTTAGGGATGCTGGTGGATAATGCCATTGTGGTGGTCGAAGGGATACTCATAGGGACGCAAAAAGGGCGAACGAGACTACAAGCGGCAACAGACATCGTCACTCAAACCAAGTGGCCGCTTCTTGGTGCAACCGTGATTGCGGTAACAGCCTTTGCGCCTATTGGTCTTTCCGAAGACTCAACTGGTGAGTACTGTGGCACCTTGTTCTCGGTGCTATTGATTTCTCTAATGCTCAGTTGGTTCACCGCGATTTCGCTTACGCCATTCTTTGCTGACATTTTCTTTAGAGGTCAAAAGGTGAAAGAGGGCGAAGAAGGGAAAGATCCTTATAACGGCTTTGTCTTCGTCATGTATCGTAAGTTCCTTGAATTTTGTATGCACAGAGCGTGGCTGACTGTTGTGGTATTGGTTGTGGCACTGGTGGCAGCGTTGTACGGCTTTACTCAGGTGAAACAATCCTTCTTCCCAGCCTCAACCACGCCGATGTTCCAAGTGGATGTATGGTTACCTGAAGGGACAGACATTCGTGCAACGAACACTAAGCTCAAAGCGATAGAGGCATGGATTGCTGACCAGCCAGAAACGGACCACATCACGACGACTGCGGGCAAAGGCTTGCAACGTTTCATGCTGACTTATGCGCCTGAGAAAAGCTATGCCGCTTATGGGGAAATCACCACGCGTGTGCACAGCTATGAAGACTTGAATTCTTTAATGGAGCGATTCAGAGAGTATTTGGATGCGACATTCCCTGAAATCAACTACAAGCTTAAGCAAATTGAGCTTGGTCCTGGCGGTGGTGCGAAAATAGAGGCGCGCATTATCGGCTCTGATCCAACCGTGCTACGTGGCATTGCATCGCAAGTGATGGATATCATGTACGCCGATCCTGGCGCTTATAATATTCGACATGACTGGCGTGAACGAACTCAAGTGTTAGAGCCTATTTTCAATGAAAGCCAGGCGAGACGTTACGGCATCACAAAATCCGATATTGATGATGTGTTGATGATGTCGTTCTCAGGTAAAAACGTTGGTTTGTATCGCGATGGCACAACCTTGATGCCGATTGTGGCACGTTTGCCAGATGAAGAGCGTGTGGATATCCGCAACATTGAAGGCATGATGATCTGGAGTCCAGCACTTAGCGAGTTTATACCGTTCCAGCAAGTGACTCAGGGTTACGATACTCGATGGGAAGATCCAATCATCGTGCGTAAAAACCGTAAGCGTATGCTGACCATTATGGCGGATCCTGACCTGCTTGGAGAAGAGACGGCAGCAACGTTACAAAAACGTCTGCAACCTCAGATTGAAGCGATAGAATTACCGCCAGGTTACTCGTTAGAGTGGGGTGGTGAGTATGAGTCTTCAGGTGATGCGCAGGAGTCGTTATTCCAGACCATGCCGCTTGGCTACCTATTCATGTTCTTAATCACCATTTTCTTGTTCAACGCCGTGAAAGAGGCATTGATTGTCTGGTTTACTGTGCCACTCGCAGTAATTGGGGTCACGACTGGGTTGTTGGCACTCAATACGCCGTTTGGCTTTATGGCATTGCTTGGATTTTTGAGCTTGTCAGGGATGCTATTGAAAAATGGTATCGTACTGCTGGATCAAATTGAGATTGAGATGAAGTCGGGCAAAGAGCCGTATTTGGCTGTGGTCGATGCTGCATTAAGTCGTGTGCGTCCGGTTTGTATGGCGGCGATCACAACCATACTGGGTATGATTCCTCTGCTACCGGATATTTTCTTTAAACCAATGGCGGTAACGATCATGTTTGGGTTGGGTTTTGCGACGGTACTTACTCTGATTGTGGTTCCGGTGTTGTATCGGATATTCCATAGGGTCAAACCGATCTAACTTGAGCTGTTGTCTTATTATGACTTGGTACTATTTGAGTAGTACCAAGTCTTTTTTATCTAACTTGAGTTAAAAGTATGATCAAATAGGTTGTTTAACCCTCTGAATTTTATAATTGTTTCCCATTAGGATTGATGTTCTATACTCCCTACAATATGAGCGTTAGGTCATATTTTTGCGAGCTAGATTGGCTCATACATCCCTTTATTGAACAGTAACTTAGTCCTTCTCGCAATTAACGATAAAAGTGTGATTTCGGTTCAGAATTCCCCTAGCTTCCAAGATGAAATTCTGTTTAGATAGTTTTGGGTGATTTATCAAGAATTTGAATAGGTTCATGCAAATACTAATATGCGATGACTCCAAGGTTGCGCGAAAAAGTTTAGCAAGCTGTATTGATGCGAGTTTCGCAGGCGAAATTGTGTTTGCCGCAAATGGGCATGAAGCCATTGAAATTATCGACAATCAGTCGATAGATGTCGTATTTCTCGACATTACTATGCCGGGTATGGATGGTTTTGAGGTTCTCGAAATATTGCGTCAGCGCGAGTGTCGTTCAAAAGTCGTCATGGTGTCTGGTGATATTCAAGAAATGGCGCAAGAGCGTTGTTTTGAGCTTGGGGCGTATGCCTTTATACAAAAGCCGTTAACGCCAGAAGTAGCGACACCCCTGTTTGATGATTTACATTTACCTTTCAACCGCCCAGCCTCTGTTGGCGCTCAGTTTTCTAAAGCTCAGATGTTTGAGCGATTTCAGGAGACGTCCAATATTGCTCTTGGTGCCGGAGCGGCAACAATATCCACGTTGCTCAAAGAGTTTATTATCCTCCCCGTACCGACGGTTGGTGAGCTGTCGTTTAGTGAATTAACAATGATGATCCAAGATACGCTGACACGAGACAACAGCTGTGCAGCCGCGCAAAGGTTTGTTGGCGGTGGCCTTCATGGTGAGGCCTTAGTGTGTATTGAAGGGGACTCGATTAGTCAGATTGGGGAGCGTCTTGGTTTCTCGGATGGCGATGTTTCAAATGATGAAGTCGTCGTCAATTTAGTGAACGTGCTCGTGTCGTCTTTTTTGGTTTCTCTATCTGAGCAGCTGTGCCTGGAGTTTTCGCTTCGTGAGCCACTGAGAATCACCGATTTTAGTCCAGATAATTCGATGTTAAGTGATAACGAGCACGTGTTCACGGTTGAGTACACCTATGATGCTGAAGCGTTAGATCTGTTTTGTTCGGTACTGTTTATGTTTGATGAAGAGTCCGTGGATATCATTCGTCGTCAAATGGAGCTTCTACAATGACAACCATGACCTTAGATCTCTCCGATTTCCATTGGACAATGCAACTACTGGATACTTTGGATGCAGGGCTTGTGGTGATTGATCGTGACTATCGTGTCTGTGCGTGGAATAGCTTTATGCAGAACTACAGCGGTATTCATGCTGAAGCTATTATGGGGAAGAGTCTATTCCACAGTTGTCCAGATTTACCGGAAAGTTGGCTACGTGCAAAGTTAGAGTCCGCAAGTAAACTGAAGACTCGAGGGTTTTCAAACTGGGAAGATAGACCGGTGGTGTTTGAGTTCAAGAACTTTTCACCTGTATCCCAAGGTTTACTGAAAATGTACCAGAACATGGTGATCACTCCGCTAAAATCTCCGACCGGTGATGTGACGCACTTTGCGATTATGCTTCAAGACGTGAGCGACGTAGCGAAGAGTAAAATGCACCTAAAGCGCTCAAACGAAAAACTCACCGAGATTGGCCGTACCGATGGTCTGACCGGACTGTTTAATCGCGCTTTTTGGGAAGCCAACTTTGTAGATGAATTCCATTTGGTACAGACCACAGGGCAGGTCTCTTCACTGGTGATGTTCGACATTGACCGTTTCAAACGAGTCAATGACACCTATGGTCATGCGTTAGGCGATAAGGTGATCAAAGAAACCGCCAAACAATTGATGAAAGCTGCTCGCGGTACCGACGTGTGTGGTCGTTACGGCGGTGAAGAATTTGCAGTATTGCTGTCAGGTACCACAGCCGACCAGGCGATGTACTTTGCTGAGCGCCTAAGGAAAAATATTGAGCAGACACCCGTGGTGCTCTCTGGCAATGAGCTTAATTATACCATTAGTCTGGGTATTACTGAGTGTCGTACCGATGATGCCAATCACCTTCAATGGCTAATGCGAGCCGACAAAGCTCTTTATCAATCTAAAGAGCTTGGCAGAAATAAAACGTCAGTGATTTAAACTAATCATTAGAGTCTAGTTATTAGTGCGTTACTGCCTGAGCGCGAGGAATCCGCTAAGAATGACTGCTCGTTGCGACAACAGCTTGCTGCTTGCGCCTAAGTCCAATAATGATCAGTGCCAATACTGTAATGACGACACCACTGATCAATAAGAAATTCATCACGCCTAATATGTTTTTCGCATCAATCAGTACTCCTACACAGTAAGTGCCTACCGAAAATCCCAGTGATACTGCAGCGGCCATATAACCTTGTGACGTTGCAGGAGAATAAGGGCTAATTTGATCCGCGAGCGCTGCGATGGAAATGTCATTCCAAGCGCCATTTATGATTGAGAGTAAGATAAGAGAAAGAGGCAGTATCGTTACGACGTGATTGCCATACATTCCCCACATGACAGCTGCAACAAACAGGTTGATAAGAATGGTGACCAGCCAAAGCGCTTGAGAGCCATGCTTTTCCATCCACTTACCCGCTGGCGCCAGAGAAACCAGCGTGACCATGGCTGCTATTGCCATTCCAAATGCACTACTTGCAACGCTGACTCCAAATGCTTGTTCAATGATGACGGGGCCAAGTTCAACCATATTGGAGCCGATAAACATCGACAGTGCAACGCACAAAACGAAGCCAAACCAAATTGCAGCAGATGGCTTACGGGTTTGCGATACTGCTTCTTCGTCATGAGCTAGTTCAAAATTGATGTCAGCAGGTGGAGCAATCGCGATGAGTATGAGCAAAGCAAAATCAAACACAATGAGCGACACAATTTGCACCGTTTGCGACAAACCAAAATAGTTGAGTGTTCCGACGGATACCCCAGCAATAGCGACACCCAACATTTGGATCTGGAATAGGCGTTTGAGCGCTCGAGTTTGCATCGCCGGTCGAGTATTCAGTTTGAGTGCAAATGTCGGGTTTAGAATAAGAATGAGGTTGCTGCCTAATCCCACCAAAATAGCAATCAGCCAATAATGCCATACAGTCTGACTTGCCCAGAGCAGTAGCAATAGCGCTATACAGTGGCAGGTAAGGGCGAAGAAGTGCAGTTGCCTGTGCCATGAAAAGCGATCAGCCATAGCACCCAGTAGGGGGGCAATTAGTCCAACGAGCCCAAGAATGAGCATCACTTGACCCACTAAAATCGCACTGCCGGTACGAGACAAAATAACTGGGGCGATGATGATCGCGACACCAATCCACTGGACAATACCCATAGAGGCTTGAGAGAACTGCCAAAGGCTGTTTTTTTGCATAATAATCATGGCTGAAGAATTGAACCACGATTATATAAAAAGGCGAGCACGGGGACGTGCTCGCTCACTGTCAATAAAATTGAAGCCTAATTAAAGGAGCTGTTATTAGCTCAGCACAAGGCGTGGGTTGGAAACAATTTGCCGCCAACGCTTCTTATGCTCTTTTAGGTTTAAATCGAGCTGCTCGAGTCGGACACGCAGAAGTGCTTCCTCATATTTTTCTTTTACGCTGGATTTCGCTGAGTCGATAACCTGGCTTCGCAATTGATCGTATTCCGTCAACTTACTTAGCAGTAACTGAAACTCTTGCTCTAAGGCTGCTTGGAGCTGGTCGGCATTGGGCAAAGTAAATATTTTGTCTTTAGCGTTTGCCATGGTCTGAATTAACCTCGCTTTCTCTATTCGGTATGCTGACACGGTTTTTAGGTTTGAGGTTAGACCTAAGCTCGCGCAAGAACGAATCAACCATTTGGTAGGATCGAATTGCCACCAGCGAATGCCATTGCGGTAGTCGTGCTCGAAAATGTGATGGAAATTGTGGTAACCCTCCCCAAAAGTGAAAAAGGCCAAAATACCATTGTCTCTAGCCGTGTTTTTACTGGTGTATGGTTGAGAGCCCCAGATATGCGCCAGAGAGTTAATAAAAAAGGTGGTGTGGTGACTGAGTACTAAACGTAAAGCGCCAACAATCAATAAAAAGCCCAAAACTTCACCGTACCAAAGCCCTAGGGCTAGAGGGATACCAAAGTTCGTCGCCAGAGCCAGTAATACATAATGCTTGTGTTGCCACATTACAATCGAGTCTTTTTGTAGGTCGCGACAGTTTCTGTAGTCTTCGTAGCGCTCAGCTTGATATTCTCGAAGCATCCAACCTATGTGTGAGTACCAGAAACCGCGCTTGGCAGAATAGGGATCTTTGTCGTTGTTATCGACATGCTTGTGATGAACCCGATGGTCGGAAGACCAATGTAACGCACTGTTTTGTAGCGCAAATGCTCCGCCAATCGCGAAGAGGAGTCTTAGTGAGCGATGAGCTTGATAGGTCTTATGAGACCAAAGGCGATGATAGCCTGCGGTAATTGACATGCCGCAAAATATAAAAGCAATCACGAGCCAAACCCAGTGAGCTGCGCTGTAGCCTTCAACCATGCCGTACCAAATCACACCCACTGTCGCCAAAATAAACGTACCTAGAAATATCGTCACATTTAACCAAATAACCGGGGGCTTTTTCACCGTATCCATCAACTCTCTCCATTTAAGCTTACAACTGTTCGCTAGAATATCAGCGTACACGTGTAAGTCAAAGAGTAAGATGTTAATTTGTTTGTCGATATTTGCATCAATTGAGAAAAACCATGCAACTTTTCAGTGCATTCTTGGATAGTGATTTTCTGTAACTTACTGACTTTATTGGGTTCACATGCATGGCACGCATATTGCTCACCATACTGTCGTAGGTTTGTATACAATTAAAAATACAGAAAGGAAGTCATATGGAACACGACAAAGGCGATCTCATTTATGGATTGGACGATAAACCGTCAGTCAAAGCCGCAAGCTATGCGGCGCTGCAGCATGTGCTGGCAAGCTTTGTAGGGATTATCACACCGACACTTATTATCGGCGGTGTACTTGGTTTGGGCGAGCACGTTCCTTACTTAATTAGTATGGCGTTGATGGTTTCGGGCGTAGGTACATTTATTCAAGCTAGGCGTATAGGTCCTGTGGGCGCAGGCATGATTTGTGTCCAAGGTACGAGCTTTGCGTTTTTAGGCTCAGTGTTAGGTGCGGGGTTCTTGGTCAAAGCCAATGGAGGTGGCCCTGATGAAATGTTGGCGACGATTTTCGGAGTCTGCTTTTTTGGCGCCTTTGTTGAGATAGTGTTGTCACGATTTATCGACAAACTAAAAATAGTGATTACTCCTGTTGTAACCGGGATTGTGATTACTACGATTGGTATCTACTTGATTAAAGTGGGTGTGACCGACATAGCCGGTGGTGTCGGTGCAGAGGATTTTGGCTCTGCAACCAATCTTCTACTAGGCAGCTTAGTACTAGGCACGATCGTAGCGCTCAATATGAGCCGCAATATTATGGTAAGGCTATCCTCAATTTTAGTTGGACTTCTCGTCGGTTGGTTAGTGGCTTTGATGATTGGAAAAGCATCGATGGTCGATTTTGCCTCTCAGCCACTTTTGAGTATTCCGGTTCCGTTTAAATACGGTTTTGCTTTCGATTGGCATGCTTTTGTACCAATTGCGTTTATCTATTTGATCACAGCTATCGAGTCTACCGGGGATTTGACAGCTAACTGTATGTTCTCAAAGCAGCCTATTAGTGGAAGTGGTTATCTGCAGCGGATTAAAGGTGGCGTTTTGGCGGACGGTATCAACTCTTTGATTGCTGCGACATTTAATACCTTCCCGAACACAACATTCAGTCAAAATAATGGCGTGATCCACTTAACCGGGATTGCTAGTCGATACATTGGCTATTTCATTGCTGGGATTTTATTTGTGCTTGGTATGTTCCCTATACTGGGTGCGGTATTGATGACTATTCCTAAACCTGTCCTTGGTGGA
Source organism: Vibrio wakamikoensis (assembly GCF_050337275.1). NCBI lineage: Bacteria > Pseudomonadati > Pseudomonadota > Gammaproteobacteria > Vibrionales > Vibrionaceae > Vibrio > Vibrio wakamikoensis. Next base: position 48,164 of record NZ_JAKJST010000013.1, read on the forward strand.
GCGACCCTGGTTATGTTTGGCACCGTTGCGGCGGCGGGCATTAAAATCATCGCTAATGAAGAACTCGATAGACGTAAAATTATGACGATTGCTATCTCATTTGGTTTAGGGCTAGGCGTCATGCTAGTTCCAGACTTATTGAAGGAGGCACCTAAATTGGTGCAGACCGTCTTGGGGTCGCCTGTCACTATGTCCGGTATTGCGGCGCTGACAATGGCTGGCTTGCTATCGCTATTTCCCGAATCGGAAAAGTTGCCGAAGCGAGTTGAAGCTTCTGAGGCATAATCTAAAAAGAGACATCCAGCGGGATGTCTCTTTCGTTTCCACTTAGCGAGCGTTGATGAGGATTTTGGCTAACTCGGCAAACCCATAACCCCCGTTACCCGCCGTAACGAAGCTTGGTGGCGTGCTGAGTTTTCCTAGCAAAGGCGTAATGTTGTTTACTCCAAATGTCACCGGCAGCCACTCAAACATGGCTTCATCGTTGAGTGAGTCACCAATATAAGCCACATTAGACAAACTCAAAGTGTCAAAATCTGGCTGTTGCTTTAGATAGCGCTCACTTGATACACGCTTATTGTGCTCTCCAACCCAAACATTGATGTGAATAGAGCTTTGCGTGGCTTTCACCTTCTGTCCATTCAATGTCAGTTGGCAAATGTCACTGAGTAGTTTTGCTGCAACATCGGCTTCAACAGGTTTGCGATCTTGTCTAAGATTAATGGCGACATCGCAAAAGCGAAAGTCCTGATCACTGGCAAAGCCAATCCCTGGATAGTCACGTAGCAGCTGTGTCAGCTGTTTAATGAGAGCTTGCTGCTGAGCTCGCATCGTGAGCATTGGGCTGAGTGACTGAGTCTGGAACCCAGACTGTTTTTTTTGCATCCAAAAAGCGCCATTTTCGCCAATGACACCGTGAAGCGGCCACAGTTTCGCAATTTGGTCACACCAACCAGCACACGCACCTGTTACGGCGACAACGTTAATGCCTGCTTTTTGCAGTTTCGATAAAGCATCGAGTGATTCTGGCGGGAGTTGCCCCTGCCAAGTCAAAGTATCATCGACATCTGTTAGTAGCCATTGGATCTCTTTTGCCTGAGCGTGAGATAGCGCTGCTAAAGACTTAGGCATTCATAACCTCTTGTTGTTGCGTTTTGCTATCAAAGTGAATGCGTTTTGATGTTTCACTATCAAAAAGATGGATGTGTTCTACATCGATATCAAGGCCAAGTTTGTCGCCAATAGCGATTTTTGAGTGCCCCTCAACACGTACGACAAGTTTTTGAGAGTGCGGGCCAAGTGTTTTGCAATAGAGAAGCAAGTCGGCACCAAGAGCTTCGATGAGCTCAACTTCAACATGGAACCAAGGATTGTCTTCATTCAGGATTAGATGCTCAGGCCTTAGGCCTAATTTAATATCGCCAAGCCCAAGCGAAGAAGTGTTGATATTCAGCCGCGCGTCATCGAGTTCAATACCTTCAATGGATACATTGGCATCGAAGATGTTCATTGATGGTGAGCCAATGAAGGTCGCCACAAACAGTGAGGCTGGATTGTCGTAGATTTCAAGTGGCGTACCCACCTGTTCGACATTACCTTTGTTCAAAACGACCAGTTTATCAGCAAGCGTCATAGCCTCTACCTGATCATGTGTTACATAAACCGAGGTGGTGCCTAGTCGGCGCTGAAGGCGCTTTATTTCTAAACGCATCTGCACCCGAAGCTTTGCATCCAGGTTTGAAAGCGGCTCATCGAACAAGAAGACTTTTGGTTCGCGAACAATTGCACGCCCCATAGCAACACGCTGCCTTTGACCACCAGAAAGCTGCTTAGGCTTACGATCCAGCAAGCCGTTGAGTTCTAGCATGTCAGCCGCTTCACTGACCAAGCGTTTGATCTCTGCTTTTGGTGTTTTCCGGTTTTTTAGTCCGTAGGCCATATTGTCGTATACCGTCATGTGGGGATACAACGCGTAATTTTGAAACACCATCGCGATGTCACGTTCGCCAGGCTCTAGGTCGTTGACGACCTTCTCATCGATCTGCAGCGTACCTGCGCTGATTTCCTCTAGACCGGCAAGCATGCGCAGCAGTGTAGACTTGCCACAGCCACTGGGACCAACCAAAACGACCATTTCGCCGTCTTCAATGTTCAAATTGATGTTTGGGATCGCTTGGTAGCCGTTTGGGTAACATTTAGCGATGTTTGAAAGAGTGAGTGTAGACATTTATTTCTCCGAATCTACCAAGCCTTTGACGAATGCTTTTTGCATTGCAATCACAACGATGACGGGTGGCAACATAGCGATAATGGTGGTTGCCATAATTTTGTTCCATTCGATGACGCCATCAACCACACCAAGCATCTGTTTGATACCCATAACAATGGTGTAGTACTGAGCATCAGTGGTGATGAGTAGTGGCCATAAATACTGATTCCAGCCATAGATGAAAGTAATCACGAACAGAGCTGCGATATTGGTGCGAGAAAGGGGCAGCAAAATATCGAAAAAGAATTTAATCGGCCCGGCACCATCGATTCTCGCCGCTTCAACTAACTCATTGGGAATGGTCATGAAGAACTGGCGAAATAAGAACGTAGCCGTTGCGCTAGCAATTAATGGAATCGTAAGTCCATAGAATGAATTGAGCATGTTGAGGTTAGTGATCACCTCAAAGGTTGGCATGATCCGCACTTCCACTGGCAGCATGAGGGTGAAAAAGATCATCCAAAACGCCACCATTCGACCGCGAAAGCGAAAGAACACGACTGCATACGCTGACATGATCGAAATAACCAGCTTACCGAAGGTAATGCATAGCGCCATGATCAGCGAGTTGGTAAGCATGTGGGTGATCGGCAGAGCGCTGTTGTTAAACGAACTTTGGTTAGTCAGTAGCTCACCAAACACGCTAAATCCAAGGTCGCCAAACCAAAGAGGTGTACCCGTAGCAAACGCGGTGTTTTCATGTGTCGTTGCCACCAGTGCTATCCATACAGGGAGTGCAATAGAGATGATGCCTAGTGCTAAAATGACGTGGCAAAAAATCGTAAATAGGGGTCTTCTTTCTACCATTAGTACGCCACCTTTTTTTCGACATATTTAAATTGGATCACCGTGAGTAAGGCGACAAGAACCATTAGGATGACCGACTGAGCGGCCGATGAGCCAAGATCTAGCCCGATAAATCCATCGTTGTAGACTTTGTAAACTAAGGTAGACGTGCTGTTACTTGGTCCGCCCTGGGTCATGGCATGAATGATGGCGAACGTATCAAAAAAGGCGTACACAAAATTGACGACCAACAAGAAAAAACTGGTTGGTGAAATCAGTGGGAAACTGATGGTCAGAAATCGCTTCACCGGACCACTACCATCGATAGCTGCCGCTTCATGCAATGACTTTGGCACCGATTGTAACGCGGCTAAAAAGAACAGAAAGTTGTAACTGATCTGCTTCCAGGTAGATGTAATGACGACCATCCACATCGCGTGAGTGCCATTGAGGGTAGGGTTCCATTGAACGCCAAGCCATTTGAGCACGTCGGTAATAACGCCAATCGTTGGATCAAACAGAAACAGCCAAAGTGAACCGGCAACAACGGGTGCGACGGCGTATGGCCAAATCAAAAAGGTGCGGTACATAGTCGCACCGCGCACGATATGCTCGGCAAATGCAGAGAGAATCAGTGCGCTCACCAAAGCCAAAACAGCGACGCAAATGCTGAACTGTATGGTGGTGAAAAAGGAATCAAGGTAGTAACTGTCGCCTAGCAGTTTGCTAAAATTCTCTAGTCCAACAAACTCTCGACTTATACCGAAGGCGTCTTCTAACTGAGAAGATTGAAATACCGCTTGGCCAGCTGGCCAGATAAAAAACACTAGGGTGATCACCAGCTGAGGCGCAATCAGCGCGTAGGGCAACCATTTATTTTTAAAAATTACTTGTGAAGACATAAACAATACCGACATGCCGCCACTTAAATGAAGTGGCGGCGTAAAAAAGACAACGGGTTATTTCTGTGTGCGCTCGAAGCGACGTAGTTGCTCGTCACCACGACGAACCGCGTTGTTAAGTGCCGATTTTGCCGTGGCTTTGCCTGCCCAAACCGCTTCTAGCTCTTCGTTGATGATGTCACGAGTTTGCAGGAAGTTACCAAAGCGAATGCCTTTCGAGTTGGCTGTTGGTTCAGTCGAGGTCATTTGCACTACAGCCGTGTCCGTGCCAGGGTTCGCTGTGTAGAAACCTTGCTGCTTCGTCAGTTCATAAGCTTGTTGGGTGATAGGTAGGTAGCCGGTAAACTGGTGCCAATCAGCCTGAACTTCTGCACTTGAAAGGTAGCTAAAGAACTTCGCTACGCCCTTGTATTCTTCAGAAGAATGGCCACGGAGTACCCACAGTGACGCACCACCAATGATGGTGTTTTGTGGTTTGGCAATCAGCTCATCATCGTATGGAAGCTGGGCAACACCGACCTCGATGCCTTTCATGTTTTCTTGAATACCCGCTAGGCCTGCGGATGATCCCATGGTCATCGCACACTCTTGGGTGTAGAAAAGTGGCATGCCATCAGATTGGCGACCGCCGTACTTGTAGATGCCTTCTTTTGACCACTCACCGAGCTTCTCAATGTGTTTCACATAAGGCGCTGCATTGAACTTAAATTCAGTATCAAAACCGCCAAAACCGTTGTTTTGTGTTGCGACTGGGATGTTGTTGCGAGCGCCAAAGTTTTCGATTTGAGTCCACGATTGCCACGTTGTCGTGAAACCACATTGCGCGCCGGATTCAAGCAGCTTGCGTGACACTTGCTCCATCTCTTTCCAGGTTTTTGGCGCTGAGGTGATCCCTGCTTTTGCGAACATATCTTTGTTGTAGTACATCACAGGTGTTGAGCTATTAAACGGCATTGACAGCATCTGACCGTCATTGGTGGTGTAATAGCCTGTCACAGCGGACAGGTAGTTGTCTGGGTTAAACGGTTCTTTGGTATCTTCCATCAGTTCGTAAACTGGGTAGATTGCCTGTTTCGCACCCATCATGGTCGCTGTACCCACTTCAAACACCTGAACAATGGCTGGTTGCTCTTTTGCTCGGAAAGCAGCGATAGCGCTGGTCATGGTTTCTGCGTAGCTACCTTTGTAAACCGGTTTGATCTCGTATTCGTCTTGGCTTGCATTGAAATCCGCAGCAATATCATTGACTTTTTGACCCAGAGCGCCGCCCATAGCGTGCCACCACTCAACCTCAGTTTTCGCTTGAGCTCCTGTGCTCATTAGCGCCACTGCCACCGCCATTCCTGTGAGGTGTTTAATAGACATATTGTTTCCCTTAAATGTGAAAATGTTGGTTTTCAGTTCAAAAGCAGACGTTCACTTGGTGTAGAGCCACTGCTTTAAAATGTTCAAGTGAAAGTTAAACTGAGCAAATGACGATTGGGTGACAGTTAAATGAACTTATTTGAAACATTTTATGGCCATGGAAACGCAATAAAACGGCAATAATAGTGTCACGGAGAGTTGCAATCCTTTCATTTGAATGCAAATGAAAATGGTAAAGGAATCAATGAAAATCACAGCGCATCGTGGCGTCTCTAGCCTCGCACCAGAAAATACGTTAGCCGCTTTTGAACAGGCGGCTCTGTTAGGACTAGAATGGATTGAGATTGATGTTCAGCTTAGTCAAGATAAGGTGCCAGTCGTTATTCATGATCGTACCGTAAACCGCTGCACTAATGGTCGTGGTCGCGTCGCCGATATGAGTGTTCAGGCGTTAAAAGCCTTAGATGCTGGCCTATGGTTTGGTGATGCCTATGAAGGTGAGAGCATTCCAACATTAGCTGAGACCCTAATGTTGGCTCAAAGACATGGTTTGACGGTCAATGTTGAGCTAAAGCATTATGAAGGTGATGATATTGAGCTTTTGTGTCAGCAAGTTAAGTTGGTTATGACCGAGCTAGGTGTTGCCACGGAGCAGGTTCTATTCTCTAGTTTTAGTACGCAGGCACTGACGGTTATGCAGCGCATTATGCCGTCCATACGCCGTGGGCAACTGTGGCAACAAATACCGGACAACGCGCTAGCTATTCTCGATAAATTAGATGCTTACAGCGTACATTGCGACTTTCACTTTCTCGATGAGAAAACGGCTCGATGGATAAAATCGGCGGGCTACCAGCTCTATTGTTACACGCCGAATCATCCGGTGTTGGTTGAGTCATTTTGGGGGTGGGGCGTGGATATGATGATAAGCGACGTGCCTCAGGATTATCAAAGACAGTCATCAGCATCAAAACCGCAAGATTTAGTTGATGCCTAATTTGAAATAGAGGAGTAGGTAACGACCATCATGCACCATCTCAGTTTGCGACAAAAAAGTATTATTGACCTGATACATACTCAAGAATATTGCACCATAGAGGCGCTTTCGAGCCACTTTGATGTTACGACTCAGACTATTCGTCGTGATATTAATGAACTTTGCAGCCTCGGCCTTGCTCGTCGTCATCATGGTGGAGTAGGTTTGCCGACCACGCTAAGCAATCGCAGCTTTACCTCACGTAGTGCAACCAACTTGACGGAAAAACAGCAGATTGCCAAACAGGTAGTTACCAATATCCCTGATGGCTGCACGCTGTTTTTAGGCATCGGTACTACGATAGCAGCGATTGCAGAGCATTTAAGTGGCCACAAGCATCTTCGCGTTGTCACCAATAACTATCAGGCTGCGCATATCTTGGCGCAGTTTGAACAGGTGGAAACCTGGATTGCTGGTGGACGAATGCGCACCAATGATGGCGATGTGGTCGGGGAGCATGTTGCCAACTTTTTCGGGCAGTTCTCTGCTGATATTGGAATTGTATGCTGCGCGGCGGTGAATCTTGCGTCGAGCGTTACGGAGCAACCGGTTTTGGAGCCTCAAAAAGAAGAGTTTGCTTTGGAGCATGAGCTTCGCGAGGCGGCGATCAGTCAAGCGATTTTGGCAGGTTCGCAGCAAAGGTGGCTGGTTGCTAACAGCACAAAGTGGCAAAGCAAAGCGAGCGCTCGCGTTGCCCCTTTATCCTTTTTTGACCGAGTGTATGGTCGCCCTGCCGGGTAGCATGACTTACTTAGCCAGATGAGCTTCTGACTCTGGCTGCGGTGGAAACGTATGATAGATCGCCTTGAATCGCTCTAGGTTGCTAAGCAGTGTTTCTACCAACAATGGATCAAACGCGGTGCCCGCTTGTTCAGCAAGATAATGCTGGGTGTCTTCAAGGCTCCATGCCTGCTTATAGGTGCGTTTGCTCAGCAGGGCATCAAACACATCGGCAATGGTGATGATCCTAGCCTCTAACGGAATATCAATCCCGCCAATCTTGGTGGGATAACCCACTCCGTCAAAGCGTTCATGATGGAAATAGATAATGTTCTTCAAGAAAGAGACCTCAGCACTGGACGCACTGACCACGTCAATGTTTTCGATGACCTCGTCGATAATGTCTACCCCGTAATCAACATGTTTGTTCATGATGGCACGCTCATCTGGCGTGTAGCGGTTGGGGCTAAACAGAATATGGTCAGGGATCCGGTATTTGCCGATATCGTGAAAAGGTGAGTAAAGCTCTATCCATTGGATAAATCGATGATCGACGGGCAGCTTGTGAGCGAGAAGTTCGGCGAGAAGCTTGCTGTACTGGCTCATCCGCTGCAGGTGATCCGCTGTTTCTGGATCACGTTTGTGGCTTATCTTTAATGCTAGCTTCAAAGCTTGGACGAACATTTGGTGCTTGTAACGGTCGTGGCAAAGCAGGCTTATGATGACCTCTCGAATAAACAAAAGGTCTGAGTGCAAAGCGCCATCGCTGAAGTAATCTACTTGGGTTGAATTTAGAAAGAGTACTGCACCGAATCCGCTCTCTATGTTTAACCCCATGGTAAAACTGCTTCGGTGACCAAGTTCGATAAGGCGTTTATTTTGGGTGTTTGGCTTTAGCTCATAAAGATCGTCGACCACCCTAATTTCCTGATTCTTGATTATTTTAATCAAAGGAGCGCAGCGCTCCGAATGCATTGAGATAACGTCGAACTTGTCGGAATCATCTTGAAAGTCGATGACGTGGAAGTTCTCTAGGTGATCCGCAGACGTCACTGAGAGACACAATCTCGATAGATGCGGGTACTTGGTTCTTAGGGTGTGAAACAGATCATCAATACCGTTGCGGCAACTCAATGCTCTGTTCGTGCTGGCAATACAATCTATATAGTCCATACATTATTATCATTAGTTTTAATATGGTTACTCAATAGTAGCGAGTGTGAGTGGATTCCCACAAGTGATCGGTTTCACAGCTATGGATGCAATTGCGTGAATATCTGTGGTATTGATGCAATACCCAATGGGAAAAGATTGCCTATTTATAAGTAAGGCGTTGATTCCGTTTGTGTTCGAGAGTAATAATATGCAAATAAATGTTTATATAATCGGACGTGTGTCTAATGACTGAGCGCGAACAACAAATACTAGAATTAATCAAGCTTGATCCCATGATCGCTCAGAGTACCTTAGCTGATATGCTCAACATCAGTCGAAGTGCCGTAGCAGGGCATATCATGAACTTGACGAGAAAAGGGTTCATACAAGGTAAAGGGTATTTGATTGCCCCTGATCGTTTTGCTGTTGTAATTGGTGGCGCGAATATGGATTTATGTGGCCGCGCTACCTCGGATTTGGTGATGGGCAGCTCTAATCCGGGGGCTCTTACTGCCAGTGCAGGAGGCATTGGAAGGAACATAGCCGAAAGTCTTGCGCAACTCGGAACTAAAGTCGAGTTTGTCAGTGCCGTGGGCGATGATTCGTGGGGTGAACAGCTACTAGACTCCTGTCGTGATGCGGATGTAGGGATAGAACACTGTTTGGTGACATCGAACCAAGCTACCAGTACCTATCTTTCAATTCACGGGCCAGATGGCACGTTGCAGCTTGCTCTCAACGATATGTCGCTGTTTAACGAACTCAATGCTCAGCAACTAGCAAAGCGAGCACCGTTGCTAAACCGTGCTACTGTCATTGCTATCGATGCAAATTTAAGTGATTCCGCGTTGGAATATCTATTTCAAACTCAAGCTTCGAAGCCTATTTTTGTCGATCCTGTTTCGGTATTGAAAGCAGAAAAAATTAAGCCTTACTTATCGTGCATACATACGTTGAAGTTGGAACTGGCTGAGGCGGAACTGCTAGCAGGCGTAGATTCTTCCAAGCGAATTCGACTGCCCCAAATTGCCCACAAGTTACATGAGATGGGAGTTAAGCAACTGGTAATAAATCTTGGTGCGCAGGGCGTGTACTCAAGTCAGGAAAAAAAGGGACACTTTCACAATCGCAGTGACTCTAGTTTGAGCCTTAAAACCGACGGACAAGAAGGGCTGTTAGCCGGGTTAGTACATGGCTACTTACAAAGTGCGAATTGGCAACGTAGTGTCGAATTTGGAATGGTTGCAGCGGGCATTGCATCGAACAGTGAACATGCTTATTTGCAGCGACAAGGACGACAAACTACGCAGCCTCGAGCCACACGAACGTTTGAAAAGGATGCAGATTTAGGTCTTTATTACGACTAGACTATTTCATAGTAGACCCGCTGTTGGCTACATTCTACTTAGACGTATCAGAGGGGATTTTAACGCAGCGGGCATCATGTACAACATCATCAACCGCATAACATGGTTTATCGCGACAAAGGCAGGCTCAAGCCCCAATAACAGCGCCACGGCGGTCATCGCTTCCACACTCCCTGGTACCCAAGCAAGCAATAGCACCTGCCAATCTACGCCCGTAAAGGTGTGGAAAGCGGCAGCAAAGCATAATGTGACACTCACACCTAGTAACGTCACAATAAATCCTGCCTTAGAATAGCTCAGCGCTTCTCGCCACGTTGTTGGTGCCAAACGCCCCCCAATCAGTACGCCCAATATAGCGGTAGCAAACATAATCAGAGACTCTGGAACGTTTAAATTGAGTGTTGGCAGCGCGCTATGATAGATCGCTGCCGTGATTAGGCTGGTCAACAAATAGGGCGCAGGTATCCCAAATTTTCCCAATAGTTTACCGATTAAAAAGCTTGTGACAGCGAGAAACGCGAGATGTCCAATCAGAGCAATGCTAAATGATTGGCTAAGTGTTGAGGCACTGTCTTCGCCTGTTGAAGCGATGACTCCCGCCAATACCACCAGTAGCAATAGGCGAATAGAATGCGAAAAAACAATTTTAGGAGACGGTTTTTCTTGCCCCTCACTTATTACCAATATTGCAGCCATGGCGCCTGGGATTGCGCCGAGCAAGGATTCAAAAGGTGTCCATTTTTCTCGTTTGTAAAGCCAGAGAAAGTTTACGGTTGTTTGTGAAAGCATGCATAGCACCAAACCAAAAAACAGCGGCAGGGAGAATGAACCAGTTAGCTCAGCGACGGGAACCGTGATTCCAATACTCAGACCAAGTATCAATTGGATGAGAGTGAGAATGAAGTCGGGAAGCTTGATGTTTTGATGACTGCACCGCAGGTAAACGATGGTTGCAAACGCTGCAGCGAACAGTTCAGACAATGGCAGTGGGATAGGGCTCGCGAGCAATGCTCCAGCCAAACCTATCAAGATGGTTTTCCATACCGCCATAACTATTCCTTTGATTCAATGTGCCTTTTTCATGTCGATTATATACTGAAGTCCATGCGTGCAGCGAGGATACTTGGTTATATCCTTACACGAATCTGTGCCGCTATTTACTTGGCAATATTCACTCGGATACGGCACAATGCGCTCAGATAAAGGTGTTGGCCTTATTTGGATGCATTGGAAAAAGAGAGAGAAATGAATTTTAAAGCTGCGATTTTCGACATGGACGGATTGCTGTTGGATACAGAAAACGTCTGCAAAGGTATCTTTGAGAAAGCTTGTGAAGCGTTAGGGGTGCCATTTCTTGAAGAGAAGTATTTGTCGATTATCGGCTGTAATTCAAAAACCATTCACGCCAAATTAGGCGAGGCATATGCTGGAATTATTGACTATAAAGTGATCAATGAAGAGTGGCGCCAGCGTTACACAAGCGTTGTATTCCATCAAGCAATTCCCAAAAAGCACGGCGTTATTGAGCTGCTAGATTGGTTAGCCTCCAAGAACATTCCAATTGCTGTTGCGACCTCTACTCATCGTGATGTCGCTGAAAAGAAACTTAAGCTCGCGGGCTTGGACGGCTACTTTAACTGTTTAGCGACTGGATGTGAGGTGACGCGTGGCAAACCAGATCCAGAAATCTACCACTTAGCGGCTAAGCGACTTGGCGTTGCTTCAGAGCATTGTTTGGCGTTTGAAGATTCCAATAACGGCGTCAAAGCCGCCGTGGCGGCAGCTATGCATACTTACCAAGTGCCAGACTTGGTTGCACCATGTGAGGATGTTAAAGCACTGAATGTGCAAACTAGAACCTCACTATTTGAGGTATACCAAGAGCTGTCAGGTAGTTACCTAACCCGCTAATATCGCTCGATGCTCAGTTCGGGTAATTCTTGTTTTCCATTTGAAGCAATCAGCTCGGTGAGAATATCGGCGGAACCACAGGCCATCGTCCAACCTAATGTGCCATGTCCGGTATTCGTATAAAGGTTGGTCAGCGGAGTTTTACCGATGATTGGCGTTCCGTCTGGCGTCATCGGGCGAAACCCTGTCCAGTAATCTGCGCTCGCCAAATCTACGCCTTGAGGAAACAAGTCGCTGACTACGTGGTTTAGAGTCGCTAAACGTTTGTCGGGAAGTGCGGGATCAAATCCGGCTAACTCTGCAGTGCCCGCAACGCGAATTCGGTCATCAAAACGGGTGACGGCTACTTTAAAGGTCTCATCCATGATGGTCGACGACGGCGCGTGGCTTGGTTCGATGATTGGTAAAGTTAATGAGTAGCCTTTGACCGGATAAATGGGCAGATCAATACCATGGGGTTGCAGTAGAGCCTTTGAGTAACTGCCGAGTGCCACCACAAAGTGCTCTCCAGTGATGGTACCGTTTGAGGTGGTGACACCGACGACACGGCGCTGCTCAGTTATTAGGGTGTTGATGTGGGTATCGAATAGGAATTTAACACCTGATTGCTCCGCCATCTTCTGCAGTTGCTGGCAGAAAAGGTAACAGTCGCCCGTCTCATCGTCGGGCAAGTAAAGTCCGCCAACCAAATCCCCAAGCATATTTGCGAGCCCCGGCTCTTGTTTCAAGCACTGCTGGGTATCAAACAGCTGGAATCGAGTTCCGCTTTCAGTCAATAGCGCTATGTCTTTCTCAATGGCATCAAGTTGCTGTTGAGAGCGGAAAATTTGTAATGTTCCTTGTGTTCGCCCTTGGTATTGGAGAGTGTGGTCTTGATTTAGCTGCGCCAGACATCGACGGCTTCGATTGGCAATGGTCAGCATTCGGGATTTATTCAGTTTGTACCTGCCCAGCTGACAGTTGATCAGCATCTGGGTTGCCCAGCGAAAAAGCTCTGGGCTCAAACTCGGTTTTATCTTAAGTGGCGCGTGTTGCTCAAATAGCCATTTAATGGCCTTGGAGGGAATACCTGGTGCAGCCCAAGGTGAAGAATACCCATAGGAAATTTGTCCTGCATTGGCGAAACTGGTTTCCTCGCCAGCTCTAGACTGCCTGTCGACAACCGTTACCTCAAAGCCTGCCTGAGACAAATACCACGCACTAGTGAGTCCAATGACTCCGCTTCCCAATACAATGACTTTCACTATCGCTTCTCGCACTTTTAAATTTTACCTAGAATGGTTAATTTACATTTGGTTAACAATCGATAAGAATTAATAGCAGATTTTAGAAATATTAAAGGCTCGAAATGAAGTCAGCATTGTTAAATGGGGTGAACTTAGTTTGTGTTGTTGCTCGACATACCAGTATTACCAGTGCAGCAAAGCAACTCAATCTAACAGTCGGTGCAGTAAGTCAGCAATTGCAACAGGTAGAGGATAAGTTAGGTTTTAGTGTATTTGAACGCCATGCTCGTGGAATACGATTAACGGAGCAGGGTAATCGGTTAGTGGAAGCCACAAGTCATCACTTAGCCGCTATTGAGGAAAATGTATTCCAACTAACTCGTGTTTCTGAACGTAAACAGATCAGGCTCAAATTAACTCCCTCGTTTGCTTTTAAGTGGTTAGTGCCCAGACTCGAGGACTTTCATCGTCGCTATCCAGACGTCCAGACCCATACCTTAGCAGAAGGGGCGCTGGTGGACAGCGACAATCGGGACTTTGATATCGCTATTGATTATGGGCCGATGCCCTATAAGCGTTCAGAGGCTGAACTGCTGATGGAGGAGTGGCTAATTCCTGTGTTGAGTCGCGATTATCTGGCTAAATACCCAGGGCTGCAGCAAGGGAGCGAGGCATGGCAGCAGGTGACATTACTCCACGACATAATGCCGTGGCAGGGAGTGCCAAAGGACTATGAATGGCAATACTGGGCTTCTGAACAAAGACTGGACATCGAGACCAACAAAGGACACTTTTTCAATCGAACCGATATGGCCATGTCAGCAGCGGAGGCGGGTGTAGGCGTTGCGTTAGCGAGACAAGCGTTACTAGGGAATGAGATCGAACAGGGACGACTGATCGCCCCTTTTGCACCGATAGCGGCTCATGCTGGGTACTTTATCATTACCCAATTCGACGACCCGTATACAAGATTATTCAAAGACTGGCTTAAAGAACAGAGCCAGTCGACGTTGAACTAGCCTATTGCTGACAGTAATGGATGTGATCACCCATTTCGATCAACTTGTCTAGAATGCGCTCGCCATCTGCTCGCAACCCGTTATGTTCATATTCGTTGGTGATCCAAGCTTTTGAATTGGGGATTTTAGCGAGTGTTTCCCGGCTGATATCCATCTCAACAAACATATCGTCAGCGTACACGGCGCAACTTACGGGAACTCGGTTGTTTGCCAATACTTCTGCATTGTATAGCGAGCCCCAATCCGCTTTTTCTGCGAGTAGGTTGGCGGCATCTTTAAGGGGTTCTAAGCATTGGTATTGCTCAAACATCCACGGGAATACCATTTCGCCGGTGAAATAGAAACAGTCGTCGCCCGGTTGGCAATTAAACTCATCGTGCTGTTGCCTAACGCGATCAGCAGACCAATTTGATGCAAAGCCTTGGCAATAAATGGACTCGTGCAAAAGCGCATAAATAGGGTTGGTTTGAAATGCCTGTTGCGCCAGCATTTCATTCAGGAATTCGTAACGTAATGTTGGCTTTCCATCCACTTCAATGAACGCATTTTCAAGAGAGTAATAGGTTGGAAGGAAGGTATCGCTGACTCCAAAATTAATCCCGATTTGCTGAAATTGTTCCACGGTGAAAACCTGCCCATTCGGTAAAGTCACCTTGTTTGTCGCCAGATGGTTAGCAATTTTTTTGCAGAGCGATTGGGCATGTGGGAACTGATGGAAAAACTGTTGGTTTTTCTCTTTGGTACGCTTGAACGTAGCGTTGTAGACATCGTCAGGATGTCGTTCTATTGAGGGTACGCCGCCAGTTATGTAGGCACGGCTCAGACTGTCCGGAAACAGTGACAGGTAGGTCAGAGAGCAAAAACCGCCAAAGCTTTGCCCTAAGATAGACCATTGGGTAACTCCAAAAGCCTGACGAATAAATTCAGCATCCCGAACGATGTTATCTGCACGGAAATAGCTTAAATAGTCAGCTTGGTCACTTGGAGAAAGGTGTGCCAAGGTCTGGTGACTAACAACACTACTGTTCCCTGTGCCCCGCTGGTCAAGCAGCAATACGCGATAGTCCTGCAAAGCCCGTTTTAGCCAGCCGCTCTGACCATTGGGGCGCGGAGATGGAAAGCCAGGGCCGCCTTGAAAAAAGACCAGCCAGGGCTTTTTGGCGTTGTCTTTGGCGAGAGTGACTTCTCTCGCGAAGAGTTGCAACGAACCTTTTGCAGAGTCTTGGTAGTCGAGAGGAACCGTAAAGTAGTGAGGGGTATATTTTAAACCGCCATCAATAAAAGCAGGAGAAGTTTGGGTCATATTCAAGCATCCGTGAAGAATAACAGTACATTTAACAATAGAATCGACGCGCTGTTACTCTGACAGCGCTCGCTGAACTTAGCGGTTTTCGTGTGAAAACACCACCGTTTAGTGCCGATTCTCTAGTTTCTTTTCAGATAGTTATGCCGAACGAGCGCGAGTCATCTTCACTCCGTCACGAATGTTGAGCCCCATGAGTGTAAGATTGGTAAGACCTGCTAAAAGTTCGATTGCCTGTATCACGTAGAAGGTTGTATTGAAACTTCCGATACTCGCTAGGTGCTGAAGATAGATAGCGGCAGGAAGTAAAATCAGAAGACCATTAGCCGCAACAAACGGCATACGCTTTTTCTTGGCACCAACGAGTCCTTTTGTTGCTTTTGGAGCCAGTTTCGTACCAGTAATTCCAGCTGTCGCCATAGCTGGGATGAGTAGCCACACCGCGTAACAAATGTAGGTCTTAACCGTTAGAATGGCGTTGTATCCACCAAAGATTTCGACCATAACCGTGCTTAGAAAAAATGACGAAATCAAAAGAAAGGCCGTTAAAGCCGCAGTGCGGTGTATTATTGATAGCGTTTTTTTCATGCCAATCGTCCCACTTATAACTGTTGAATAGAAAGTGATGACCATGGTCATCATTTAATAGCAGGTATACTACATTGCAATAGTTGCGATTGCAACTGTTGTTTATGCATCTTTGGTTCGAAGATAGGCATTGAATCAGGTGCAGAGGCGTAAAAAAACGCACCAGGCGGTGCGTTATTATTGTAGGGCTAAGCCTAATGAGTTTTCGTTCGCCCAATAGCCGTCAACCAACCGTCGTAAAGGGTCTCACGTTTTTCGCGTTCTAATTCAGGACTAAAGGTTCGCTCGATCTCCTTTTTATCAGCGAGTTCTTCTTGGTTGTTCCAATAGCCAACGGCGAGTCCAGCAAGCATGGCAGCTCCCAGAGCTGTTGACTCACGAACCATTGGACGAACCACTTTGCTACCCATGATGTCGGATTGAAATTGCATCAAAAAATCATTGGCGACAGCGCCGCCATCGACTCGTATTTGATTGAGTTTGATGCCTGAGTCTTCTTCCATTGCCAGTAACACATCTTTACTTTGATAAGCTATAGCTTCCAGTGCTGCGCGAATAATGTGATTGCGATTAGTCCCTCGGGTTAAGCCAACTAAGCTGCCTCTCGCATGAGGATCCCAATAAGGCGCACCCAGCCCGACAAATGCTGGCACTAAATAAACACCGTTTGAGCTGTCCACTTGCTGGGCAAAATACGCCGTGTCTTTGGCATCACGAATCAACCCTAACTCGTCTCGCAGCCATTGAATTGTTGCACCACCCATAAATACGCTGCCTTCAAGGGCATACGTGACTTCATCGCCGATTTGATAGCCTACTGTAGTGAGTAGACCATGTTGAGATTTAACTGGCTTGCTCCCAGTGTTCATCAGCAAAAAGCAACCCGTGCCATAGGTGTTCTTCACCATGCCTTTTTTGACACATTGCTGGCCAAACAGCGCAGCTTGTTGGTCCCCGGCGATACCACTAATGGCAATAGCATGGCTGCCACCGCCTATTTGTGTATGGCCGTAGATTTCGCTCGATGACTTTACACTTGGCAACATGGTTCGCGGAATATCAAAGAGGTCGAGTAATTCTTCATCCCAGTCTAGGGTATGAATGTTGAATAGCATGGTTCTTGAAGCGTTACTCACGTCAGTCACATGCGCTTTACCGTGGGTAAGTTTCCAAACTAACCAGGTATCGACCGTACCGAAGAGCAGTTCATCGTTATCGGCCTTTTCGCGCGCACCTTCTACGTTGTCCAGTATCCACGCCACTTTTGATGCGGAGAAATACGCATCCACGACTAAGCCCGTTTTGTCTTGAATCATTTGCTCGTGGCCATTGGCTTTGAGTTTGTCACAGTAATCAGCAGTGCGGCGACATTGCCAAACGATAGCGTTGTAGATGGGTTGTCCGGAGTTTTTATCCCAGACGATAGTGGTTTCTCTTTGATTGGTAATGCCAATTGCGGCGACTTGATCACTGCCAATATCTGCTTGGGCAAGGGCTTCGGTCAGCGATGAGCGTTGTGTTGCCCAAATTTCCATGGGGTCATGCTCAACCCAACCTAGTTGCGGGTAGATTTGAGTGAATTCGCGTTGAGAAGTTGTGATGACATTGGCGTCATGATCAAAGACGATCGCTCGTGAGCTGGTGGTGCCTTGGTCGAGAGCGATGATGACGTTTTTGTTATTCATAGAGTATCCGTCTATCTATCGATGAGTGTTAATGAAAGAATCTGTTCGTTTTCGACCATGAGTCGAAAGCGATACAGAGAACAATATTGGATGATAATAGTGGTGTTGATAATAATATTCAAAGCAGGACGAAGAATGTGTGAGCAAAGTGATAGAAATGAACAAATTTAACATTTTGCTATCAAAATGCTCGCATTGTTCGTTTTCGAACATTATATTGTTCGTATGTGCTCATTGAATGGCGAAGCTAACGGAGGCAATCGGGGATGGGTGAATCGAACAACAATTACGACGTAATAGTTATAGGCGGCGGTATTAATGGTGTGGCTGTGGCTGCAGATGCAGCGGGGCGCGGATTGGATGTCGCTCTGGTTGAGATGAACGATCTTGCTTCGGCTACGTCATCAGCCAGCAGTAAACTCATTCATGGTGGGCTTAGATACCTTGAACATTACGAGTTTCGTTTGGTGTCAGAAGCATTAGCTGAAAGAGAAGTGCTGTTGAAAAACGCTCCCCACTTAGTTGCCCCATTGCGCTTCCAGTTACCTCATCGCCCTCATCTGCGTCCAGCGTGGATGATACGCGCTGGGCTTTTCCTTTACGATCACTTAGGAAAACGAGTGTCTTTACTTGGCAGCAATAGCGTTAAATTTTCTGGCGATGAAAGTCCACTTCTACCAGAGATGAAAATTGGTTTTGAGTACTCTGACTGTGCGGTTGATGATGCGCGTTTGGTTGTCGCTAACGCCATGCTGGCAACGGAGAAAGGAGCCGAGATATTGACGCAAACCAAATGCACAGGAGCCCGCAGATTGGCAGACGGCTGGCTTGTTGAAACCAGTAATGATCTAACTGGAGAAACTCAGTTGTTACGAGCTAAAGCCTTAGTTAACGCAGCTGGCCCGTGGGTTGACCGCTTTTTTGATGACCAACTGGCTTTACCATCTCCAAGAAGCATCCGATTGGTCAAAGGGAGTCACATTGTTGTTCCCCGCATGTACCAAGGCGATCACGCCTACATTTTGCAAAACGAGGACAAGCGTATTGTTTTCGTCATCCCTTATATGGATAAATACTCTGTGGTTGGTACGACGGATGTGGATTATCAAGGCGACCCGAGCAAGGTGGTGATTGATGACAGCGAAACGGACTATTTGTGTGAAATAGTGAACCAACACTTCAAAACAAAAATCAACAAACAAGACATAGTGTCGGATTGGTCTGGTGTAAGACCACTGTGCGAAGATGAATCAGATGATCCGCAAGCGGTAACTCGTGATTACACGATTGAGCTCGATGATGAGCTTGATGACGCTCCATTGCTATCGATTTTTGGCGGCAAGCTCACAACGTATCGTAAACTTGGACAGGCGGCGGTGGATAAGCTAGCGCCATTCTTCCCGCATATGGGCTCGCCTTGGACAAAAGAGGCGATACTGCCGGGCGGAAACTTCTCTACCAGAGAAGCCTTAGCGAAAAAAACCGCGAAACGCTATCCGTGGCTTGATGTTGATCTTATCAATCGCTGGGTACGGGCTTACGGTACAAGCTTGGAGAAAATTGTTGCTGGGGCTTCGGAAAATGAAGCGCTTGGTGAACATTTTGGTCATGGACTCTATCAAGCGGAAGTTGATTACCTGATGCAAAATGAATGGGCAACCTGCTGTGATGATGTATTGTGGCGAAGAACTAAGCTAGGACTAGAGTTCTCGGAACTGCAAACTGAGAAGCTTGCAGCGTACATCGCAACATGTATCTCTGCGCGAAGACTTACAATACTGAAATGTGCGGGAGAGTAGACGGTGAGCGCGCCAAGGCGCGCTTTTTTTTGGTTAGCGTTTTCGCAAGCGAATCATAGAACTGAGTCGATAAAAAATGAGCGAGCCAAGTAGTAGTGAACAGCCAAGTATTTTGTTAAACGGCATAGGCTCGTGATATATCATCACGCTCAAAATCAGCGTCCAAATGGGCTCTAATAGCATCAGCAGCGCTGCGTTGGTTGGGTTGGCCAGCTTCTGACCTGTGGTCTGCATTAAGTAACGCAGGCTTGTCGCTAGGACGACACTAAGCCCAAACCATTTCCAAGTCGTTGTCGAAATTTCACTTGGCCAAGTCTCGGTAAAGTAGGACAGGATCAGACCAAGCACGCCGGTAGAAAATAACTGTAACGTAGCAAGTAGGATCGGTGAGAGCCGAACTGAATACTTGCTGTTGAAGTTAAAATGCACCGCAAGTCCGATGGCGGAAATCAAAAACCACAGTTGGCTCGCATCAAATGTCCAACTTCCTTTCCACGATAATAAGAATAAACCAACCATGGCGATAGGTAGTGATAGCCAAAACGCACGGATAGGTTTAGTTTTGAACAGCATCCAAGCCACGATCGGCACGATGAGCATAGAAAGGCTCATGATAAACGCGCCTTCACCTAGCGTGTCACTAATAGAAATCGCATAGATCCAGCTAAAAATGGCGCAGCCTAAAAATCCACCGACGCTGAGGGCTCGTAAGCAGTCGGCGAGAGGAGCCGCTTTAAGCGCTTTTAGACAAAATGGCAGAAGTAATAGCGACGCAAAGACAAAGCGCAACCCAATAAAGCCGAAAGGTGGCAATCCGACAATGGCTTCTTTAGAGAATACCCATCCGGCACCAGCAAGCAGTGTAGTGAAAACTAAAATTAATTAAGCGAGATAGTTCAAAATCGTATGGTCTTTATGTTTTTTGTGTATTCTGCGCCAAAAAACGTGTCTTAGCTACATCAATATTGACGACAAGGACTGTTTGTTGTCGAATGCTGTACGAATAATGAATTGCGACTATATTCATAAGTGAAGATAAATAAAAATTAGACTAAATGTACCGCACACATCTTGGCGAGAGGTGTTTATGACTTTTGCAACGTACAGCAATGACTCGCTGACCGTAATCGAGGTCGAGTCCGCTAGGTTTGACGCCAAACTGGTCACCCAGTTTCGTGATTTTATTGATGATATGCCAGAGACAGGCGATAAACCCATATTACTCGACTTGACCCATGTGAGTTTTATGGACAGTAGTGCCCTTGGGGTACTGATGGCATTTAAGAAGCACCACCAACAATCGGACATTTCTGTCGTTACAGAGAGTGCGCCGGTATTGCAGCTTTTCAAAGTTACTAAAGTCGATCAAATCGTTAAGGTATACAGTGATTTAGAGCAAGCTATTTTGGCTGGTTAACTTTTTACGCTTAAAAACAACGCATTTCGCTCATGCAACTTTCTGTTTTTGTTGACGACTCTCGCTGAGTCATACACACTTAGTGTCAACAATTCGTGACACTTTCTACAGGAACACAAAGTGCGTTTAGAAGTCCTTTGCGAAGACAGACTCGGGTTAACTCGAGAGCTGCTCGATATCTTGGCATCCAATAGTATCGACTTACGTGGTATCGAAATCGATATCACGGGCATCATTTATCTCAATTGCCCCGATATAGACTTTGAAACTTTTCGCGACCTGATGGCGGAAATCCGCCGTATTTCAGGGGTGAAAGACGTACGAAAAATCCAGTTTATGCCTAGTGAGCGACACAACACCGAGTTGGTGTCTTTGCTGACTAATTTACCATATCCGGTACTTTCCATTGATCTTAAGGGCGCCATCGATATGGCAAACCATGCGGCGCTCAAACTACTCGCAAAGAGTGAAGATGAGGCCATGGGTCAGCTTATCTCCCATGTATTGCCAAGCTTTAACTTTGCCAAATGGATCGAAGGCGATATCACTAGACAAAAACAAGCGATTGTCATCGACGGCTTGGATTATACCATGGAGATCTTGCCGGTTTATATTACTGGTGAGTCGAATGAAACGGTGCTCGCCAGTGCTGTAATGAGTATTCATCCCACCACTCACGCCATGACAACTGAGTCGTTGGCGGACAGTAACACGTTAGGCTTTGAGCACTTTGTTGGTCTCTCAAATCGTCACAAAGCACTAATGAGCCAAGCGAAAAAGCTTGCCATGCTTGACCAGCCACTTCTGATTGAAGGTGAGACTGGTACAGGCAAAGAGATGTTAGCGAAGGCGTGTCATAACCGCTCTCATCGCGCTTCTCAGCCATTTTTGGTACTTAGTTGTGCCTCTATGCCGGATGATGTGGCGGAAACAGAGCTGTTTGGCCATGCGCCAGGCTCGTTTAATCACCAACACGGCCATAAAGGTATTTTTGAGCAGGCTAATGGCGGCACTGTGTTACTTGATGAAATTGGTGAGATGAGTCCGCACCTACAAATCAAGCTATTGCGCTTCTTGCAAGACGGCACTTTCCGCCGTGTCGGTGAAGAACACGAAGTGCATGTCGATGTCAAAATCATTGCTTCAACTCGTCACAACTTAGCGGATTTGGCAGAGCAGGGCGCATTTAGGGAAGACCTTTATTATCGACTCAATGTACTGACGTTGACGATACCGCCGCTTAGAGAGCGAGCGAGCGACATCGCCCCACTGCTTGAGCTGTTCGTTGCCAAGCACAGCGCTAAACTGGGCATCACCAAACCAGAAGCTGACGATGAACTTCTGGATGCGCTCAGCAATTACCCTTGGCCTGGCAACATGAGACAGCTTGATAATATGGTGTTGCGCGCACTCACCCAAGCGAGTGGTGCAAGACTGAAGTTAGAAGATTTCAACTTACCGAAACTGGAAGCGGTGAGTGCAGGAAATGTGAATCTGAACATTGATGGCTCGTTGGATGACATTATGAAAGACTACGAGTCAAAGGTACTCGAAAAGCTTTATCAGTCGTTTCCATCCAGCCGTAAGCTTGCCAAGCGATTGAATGTTTCTCACACCTCAATTGCTAACAAGCTGCGCGATTACAACATCAGGAAGAATTAATGGAAGACAGAAGCTCAGCGGTGCAATTGCATCGCTGTGAGGGCAATGTGCTGGTTCGAAGTTCAGCGCCCTCAGACGCTTACACCGTGGCTCAGTATTTTCGTGACAATCGTGAATTTTTAGAGCCATGGGAGCCAAAGCGTGAACCCGGTTTCTTCCAAGTGGATACTTGGGCGAATAAACTGCTCAAACTGGAAGAGTTGCACCGATTAGGTTTGGCTTATTACTGTCTGGTATTTGATGCAGACACCAAAGAAATGAAGGGGACGGTTTCGTTTAGCAATTTAGTTCGCTTTCCCTTCCATTCATGCAATTTAGGCTACTCTCTGGCTCAAGATGCGCAAGGGCAAGGGTACATGCGCCGCGCCTTGTCTATGGCCATCCCTTACATGTTTGAGTTTCAAAATATGCATCGCATAGCTGCCAGCTATATGCCTCACAATAAGCGAAGTGAAGCCGTGTTGCAGCATATGGGATTTGAGCGAGAAGGGTTTGCTAAAGATTATTTGCTGATCAATGGCCAGTGGGAAGATCACATACTGACGGCGCTTCATAATCCAAATTGGAAGGAATCATGAGCGATAGACTAGAGCAGCAACTGAACTTATTGATGGAGTTAGACAGGTTGAAGTCTGTCTTGCGCCGTACCCGTATTCGCAGTGCAGAAAGCCGTTTTGAAAATAGTGCGGAGCACAGTTGGCATGTCGCCATGATGGCGTTGCTGTTTCAAGAGCATGCCAATGAGCCAGTGGATATAACAAAAGTCATTAAGATGCTGCTTTTGCACGATATTGTCGAAATTGATGCTGGAGATACCTTTGTCTACGATGTCCAGGCATCTCAATTGCAAGAGCAAAAAGAGCTTGAAGCGGCCGAGCGTTTGTTTGGCATGCTACCTGAAGATCAAGGTGAAGAGCTGTTTACTATTTGGCGTGAGTTTGAACAAGCTGAATCTTCGGAAGCCAAGTTCGCTAAAGCGCTAGATAGACTAATACCGATGTTGCTTAACTATCACAATCAGGGACAAAGTTGGATTGAGAACAAAGTAACGGAGACTCAAGCGATTCAGGTGAATCAAAAGATAGAAAAAGGTTCACAAGTGCTTTGGGATAAAGCAAAATCGCTCATTGAAGAAGCCGTTGAAAATGGCTGGTTAAAGAATTAGGAAACTGAATGTCGTACACAACTTTGGATGAATACCAAAGAAAATGGATTTTTACTCATCAATCAATGCCAGTACCAGAAGTTGATTGGCCGCAAATCAAACCGATGACGCAAGCACGAGCTGCGCAGTTTTGGAAAGAAAACATCAGCGCGCAAAGTCCGGATGCAGAGCGTCTCAGTAGCCAAGACTGGCCGATGAAAGACAATAACTGGTGGGATGAAGTTGATTGGATGCAGGCGTGGGAAGCGGATGAAAACGATCTGCCAGAAGCAGTAGCGCAGTTTATCGACTGGCAAGATGACGTTACCGTTTACTTCTGCTACGAAAAGTACAACGTAATTGAAACGAAATGGTCGACCTTTAAACGTTATTGGAAAAACTTTCTATTTTACGATGACGGTCCAATCCTGCTAGGCCGACGCCGCTCTGAAGCTCTGTGGTTCTCAACCAACGGCACCGTGAAACTCGGCAAGCGCAAGTAAGATGTTCTCAATAAAAGCAGCAGCCATCGGCTGCTGTTTTTGCAAACAAAGTTTATTCACAAGGTGGAGCAAGGTGAATCAGTGCTAAACCACCTTGAGAGGTTTCACGATACTTCTTATTCATATCTTTACCCGTCTGGTACATGGTATCAATGACTTTATCCAGAGAGATTAAGCACTTGCTTGTGCGCTTAAGCGCCATACGTGAAGCGTTAATGGCTTTCACCGCACCCATGGCGTTTCGTTCAATACATGGAACTTGAACCAAACCACCGATAGGGTCACAAGTCATACCGAGCGAGTGCTCCATTGCGATTTCTGCCGCGATACACATTTGCTCGTTGCTGCCACCGCGAAGTGCTGTTAGGCCTGCCGCTGCCATTGAAGAGGACACACCAACTTCACCCTGACAGCCCACTTCAGCACCAGAGATAGAGGCATTGGTTTTGTACAAGATGCCAATAGCACCAGACACAGCAAGGAAGTCTTTAAGCTGTTTGGTGTCGAGCTCTTTGATGAATCTGTGGTAGTACATCAGAACCGCTGGGATGACGCCGGCAGCGCCGTTAGTCGGAGAGGTAACTACCTGACCACCTGCCGCGTTCTCTTCGCTGACAGCAAAAGCGAACAAGTTAATCCAATCCATGATTTCCATTGGATCGTTTTCTATTGCGGCGTTCGCTTCGAGCTTCTTAAGAAGATTAGGTGCGCGGCGTGTGACGTTTAGACCACCGTCTAAAATACCTTCTGTTTCAAAGCCACGTTCCATACAGCGTGTCATTACACGCCAAATTTGTTCCGTTTTTGCGTTTATATATTCGATGTCTTTAAACGCGAGTTCGTTACGAAGCACCATACCGCCAAGACTCATGCCGCTCTTCTCGGCAAGCGCTAACATTTCATCTGCGTTGGTGAATGGATACTCAACGCTGACTTCTTGCTCGTCTTTGCCATGTTGTAGCTCATATTCCGTTGCGATGAAACCGCCACCGATTGAGTAATAAGTTTCGAAACCAACACGATTACCTTCGCTATCAAACGCGGAGATCGTCATGCCGTTTTCATGGAGAGGGAGGTTTTCTTCATGAAACAGCATGTCGGTTTTGTAGTTGAATCCGATGTTGTGCGTACCAGCGAGAGGCAGTGTGCCATCATTAATGGCTTTCTTCATGGCTTGGTTAGCACTTGAAATCTTGATAGTGTCCGGTTTGTTGCCAAGTAGGCCAAGGATAGTGGCTCGATCAGTATGGTGACCAATGCCCGTTAAAGAGAGCGAACCATAGAGGTCGATTTGAACTCTTCGAACGCGATCGAGTTGATCTGCAATTAATGTTGTGAACTGATAACCAGCGATCATTGGACCATTCGTGTGTGAGCTTGAAGGGCCGACGCCAACTTTGTAGATGTCGAAAATGGACAACATATTCTATTACCTTTTTACAGCAGTACTGAACCGAGCCAGTCAGGGATATAGAGACAAATAACCACCGTGAACGCCGCGAAGGCAAATAGCCCGTAATGACTGGCTTTCGGCTTAGCGATCAAGTGCTTCTGTTTATGAATAAAGTCTAGCTGCTCGGGCGTTATTTCGCCCCATTTATAGCTAGTGGCCAATCCTACGACCAAAAATACCAATGTCCCTATTGGTGCAAACCACGGCCACGCGATGTCCATTCCTTTAGCGGCAAACACAGCGACCATGCTAACAATGCTTCCGAGAATAATGCCTTTTTCGTTGGCTTTACTAGATGCTATTCCTAACACAAAAGAGCCTAAACGAATACCTACAAAAATTGAGGTCAGACTAGCGATTGTTTTCAATACTGATTCATTTGATACGGCCAAAATTGCCGGAATCACGACAGAAGCTGCTGCGACCAAACTCATTTTGCGCGCGGTTCCCTCGTAATGAGCATCAGTTGCATCGGTATTAATAAAGCGTTTGTAGATATCAAATGTCGCGACCGTCGCCATCGAGTTGTACGTTGAGTCTAGCGTTGACATTGCTGCGGCGGCTAGAGCAGAAATGATCAATCCAACCACAATGGGGTTAGTGTGGTTAAATACAAAATCCAAGATGACTTCATTCTGATTATCGAATGCTTGTCCATCATAGAAGAGGTTGAGCAGCACACCTAGAATCGCAAATAATAGATAGATGAAAAATGCGCCATAACCGCAAAGCAGCATGGATTTTTGTGCAGTGTTGACGCATTTGGTTGCTAACGTACGCTGAATGATCAACTGGTTGGTGCCATAAACACTTAAGTGTAAAAACGCTACGGCGACCAGTCCTGCCCAAAGGGTGGTATCGACACTTGGATCCAGACTCAAGTTGATTACATTCAGCATTTCAGGTGTTGATTTGACGCTACTATCTATATCAAAGATCAGGATCACGAAGATTGCGATAGTGCCTATCACCAAGATCAGTGATTGAAGCATATCAGTCCAAATTACTGTGGAGATACCACCGGCATAGGTATAAATCGCGGTAAATATGCTAATACACAGAATGGCTTGGATAATAGTAATTGGCATCACTTGAACCAAAATCAGCGATACAGCATACAAAATCACCCCAGCAGAAATACATTGAACCATCAAAAACACGATAGAATTGATGGTTCTAGCGTAAATACCGAAGCGCATCTCCAAATATTCATAGATTGATGTGAGCTTGAGCTTGTAGAAGACAGGCACGAAGAACACCACGGCAAAAAATATCACTAAAGGGTAGTTAAGGTGGATGGCCATTGCTTCCATCCCTGTGCCATATACCCATCCGGGCATACCAATAAACGTCATCGCGCTTATATAAGTCGCGAGTATGGATACGCCTGCAGTAAACCAACCGAATTGACGTCCCCCTGTTGAAAAATCTCCACCGGTCTTCAGTCGTTTATTTACTAAGTAGCTGATAAATAAAGTAGTTGTAATATAAAGAGCGATTACAATGAAACTTGAGTACGTAACCATTATTGCGTATTCCAAAACATCTATTACTTCGAATTCACGGAGATTCTATCGTGATTGTAGGTGAGTGATACGGTTTTGGGTCAATAAATGTGAGATTTATCTACTAAATCGATTAAATTAGCAGCGTTCCTTCGGATTTTGATGGTTTGTGTGATCATCATCACCAAAAAATACACTTTGGGTGCGTATTCATTGGTTTTTGATATGGATCACGGATCTTTTAGCGGCAAAAAAAGTAATATTCGTCTCGCAGGAGGGGGACAGTTAAGAGAGTCTATTCCAAACTGTAATCGCCCATCAAAATAAGATACCTAATTAAAATAGGGGTTTAACGGCTATGACCGCTAAAAAACACATGAGTGAAGTACCAATGTTCCAAAGGGTAGCAGCCTATCTTGCTATCTTAGTGGGTTACTTCTTTTACTGTTATAACTTTGTAATTATTGACTACGTACGCCCCTACATCGTTGAAGCGTACGACGGCATTAGCCTATCAGATACCGCTCAGTTCTATACTTGGCAGTCGGTAGGTGCATTAATCGGCGCACTAAGCTGTGCTTGGTTCGCCACTCGATTTGGTAAAAAGAATACCTTGATTGCCATTACAGCTCTAAATGGCGGAGCGACCATCATCAATATGATGTTCACTGACTACGCGACTTGGGCTGCGATGCGTTTCATCATCGGTCTATCACTTGGTGGCTATTTCACAGTGGCGGTATCACTGATGATTGGGCTATTTACACCGACAGTGCGTGGTAAGTTGACGGCATTTGCTTCATCAATGTTCTCTGTTGCATTGATGGTAATGGGTGCGTATGCAGCATTCATCTCAAGTATCGATGCTCCATGGGAAAGCCTAATGTGGGTGGGTGGTATTCCTCCTTTAGTGGCGGCAGTTGTGATGCTATTTGTATTGCCAAGCGATAAAAAAGTGATCGCTTACGGTGAAGAAGAACAAGCTGAAGCAGAAAAGGGCAATGTTCCTGCGAAGAAAGGTTCTTGGGGCGAGATGTTAAACAAACAAAACCGTACCATTACTATCACTTGTTTGCTGCTTGCTGGTCTTAACTTCTACGGTTTCCAATTCTTCGGTGGTTTTGTAACGACTTATCTACGCGAAGTTCGCATGTTTGATGGTGCCACTATCGGTCTTATTTTCTCTATCTCAGCATTTGGCTCTCTATTTGGAGCTTGGTTCTGGGGTTGGGCAGCAGAC
Organism: Vibrio wakamikoensis; assembly: GCF_050337275.1. Taxonomy (NCBI): domain Bacteria; kingdom Pseudomonadati; phylum Pseudomonadota; class Gammaproteobacteria; order Vibrionales; family Vibrionaceae; genus Vibrio; species Vibrio wakamikoensis. Next base: position 76,219 of record NZ_JAKJST010000013.1, read on the forward strand.
AAATTCGGTCGCAAAGTGAACGCATTTGGTTTCATTCTAGCCGGTATCATGGTGTCGATTTTCTTCATCGCACCTGGTGACATGGTGATTGGTGGCCTAAACATGTTGGCTATCCTTGGCCTAATCTACAACTTTGGCCTGTCTTCCTCGGCCGTATGGGGTGGTTACTTCTCGGAGCTATTCCCTGCACACCTTCGCAGCTACGGTGCAGCACTGTTCCACGGTGGTCGTATCCTGGGTATGTGGGCGCCAATGGTACTTATCTTTATCCAAGAACGTACCGACCTACAAACTGCAATGTGGGGCTCACCAATCGTATGGATCATCGCAGGTCTACTATGGCTAACTCTGCCAGAGACTCTAAAAGGCGGCGTGTTCCACAAAGAGAAAAAAGTACAACAAGCGAGCGCTTAAAAAGTACTGGCTGGAAAGAACAAGGTCGGCGGGTAGAGGCTCTCCAATACCGCAATTACTTGCTGACCACCTAACATATATTACGAGTCCTGTTCCGAAACTGACTCATCATTAATAAGAGAGATGATTATGTCTAACTATCAAGAAGCAAAACGCGTTGTTCGTAACTACTTCGACGCAATGGAAAACGCAACGCATGAAAATGTTGCAGAAGTACTAAAAGCTCACACTTCAGAAGATTACCTATGGCGCGGTGTTTACCCGTTCCGTGAGCAAGAGGGTGCACAAGCAGCGGCTGACGTTTTCTGGGCTCCTTTGATGAAATCTATGACTCGCATGCAGCGTCGCCAAGATATCTTTATCGGTGGTGAGAACGAAGTCACCTCTGGCGAGATCTGGGTGATGAGCATGGGTCACTTCATGGGTCTATTCGACGCTGAATACCTAGGTATGCGTCCAACAGGCAAAATCATGAACATCCGTTACGCTGAATTCAACTGCGTAGAGAACGGCAAAATTACTAAAACCGGTCTTTTCCTAGACCTACTAGGTGTGATGGATCAAGCAGGCTGCTACCCACTTCCACCGTCAACAGGTAAGCACTTTACTTACCCTGGCCCTCGCAATCACGACGGTCTACTGTTTGAAGATGCAGCACCAGAAGAGGGTGTGGCGACACTCGCACTAGTGAACAAGATGGTTGATGATCTATCCGCACTTAACGATAGCGGTGCAATGGGTTGTCCGCCAGAAGTTCTAGCGAAGAGCTGGTCTGAAGATATGATCTGGTACGGCCCATGTGGTATCGGCGCATCTTACACGATTCCACGTTACCAACAGCAGCACCAACTGCCGTTCCGTAACAACCTAAAAGACAAGAAGTTTAACGGCCACGTATGTCGTTTCGCAGAGGGTAGCTTCTCTTGCTTCTTCGGCTGGCCAAACCTATCTAACACGCCAATCGGTGGTTTCCTCGGTATGACTGGCGGCGAAGTTCGTGCGGACATGCAAGTAGTGGACGTTTACTACCGTGATGGCGACAAGCTATCTGAGAACTGGGTACTGATCGATCTACCTTACTGGCTAAAACAGCAAGGTCTAGACGTGTTCGAGCGTACTTCAAGCATCCTTAACCCTTCTCTATAAAAGCAAAACCTACGGCTTGAGTGTCCTCTCAACCTCAAGCCAGCTCCCAACTGATGCCACAGGACGTGGCATCATATTCCCTGATGATTATTTTTAACGGGCTGTTAGGCACGGAGGCTTTCTATTGCCTGTAAAGTAGGAAGCAAATGAAAAAGTCTGCATTAAGTGTACTTGTATTAACCGCACTGACTTCTACGTCTGCGATGGCCGCACACACTTTTACCAATGACAATGGTGACACCTTAACAATTGATGGCCGTTTTGAAGTTCGTTACCAAAACAAAGCGCGTGATTTTAATAACAGCGCAGGTGACTATGAAGCGCGCAGTGATGAGTTCAACAGTGGTAGTTCCCGTTTCGGCTTTAAAGGTGTTAAGCAACTAGATAACGGGTGGCAAGGCTTTGGTCATGCAGAGTGGGGCTACAACTCTTCGTCGACTGCCAATGATATCTATAGCCGTCTACTATACGCAGGTTTAGAACACGAGAAGTGGGGTAAGATTGCCGCTGGTACTAAACAGTGGAGTACATTCTACGATGTAGCTTGGTACACCGACTTGGGTCGTACGTATGGCTCTCGCGGTACGGGTTATTACAACTTGGCGGACTGGGGTATTGCCTCTGGTACGGGCCGCGCGGAAAACTCTATCACTTACCGTAACAACGTCGGTGGTGATTGGAAATATGGCTTTACCTACCAAACCACACGAAACGATGTGGCACTTGCTGGCAGCGCAACCGCTACGCTGAAAAATGGTATAGGAGCGTCGACATCTTATGCATTTGGGAATGGGTTGACGCTTGGTCTGGCTTATCACCAGAATGAGCTCACGGATATCGAAAATGCATCGAATATCAGTGATGGTGACATCCAACGTATCGCGCTGTTGGGTGCAAACTACTCGCTAGGTGGTTTCTATGTTGGTGCGACATACAGCCAAGGTTCAAACTGGGAAGTCAATGACAACGCCGAGTTCTATGACTCACGCGGTGCTGAGCTTTACACATACTATCACTTTGATAATGGTCTGCGCCCAACACTTAACCTTAACTACTTGGCCAGCACTGATGACAATGGTAGCGGGTATGAGCGTCAAACGGTTATTCCTGGCTTAGAGTATCACTTCACCAAGAATACCTTCCTTCTTTGGGCAGAATACCAGTTTGATCAAGGTAACGACCAATATGTGCAAGATCACTACGATAACCGCGACAACCAATTCTCTGCGGGTATTCGTTACTACTTCTAATGAAGTGTTCCCTCAACCTGTAGCAATTTGGGAACAGGTAATTGTTGCGGGTTGATGGGTACAACCCATTTTAGATTATTGTTAACGGCTAAAGCCTTACATTTAAACGATGTAAGGCTTTTCTGTTTATGCATACGTACCATTTTTATGATACATTGTGCGCCATCGGTTAGGTGAATGATTACTATAAATGAATATCCCAAAACAAACGGTCACATCCAAAGACGTCGCTAAATTGGCCGGCGTTTCGCAGTCTACGGTCTCTCGAGTGTTTGTCGAGGGCAGTTCGGTATCTGAAAAAACGAAACAAAAGGTATTTGAAGCAGCTAAAGCGCTGAACTACCGTCCAAACGCTTTCGCGCGCAGCTTAACAACGAATCAATCCAAGCTGATTGGTTTAGTTTTCCCCGATGCAGACTATCCAATCCATATGAAAACGTTACAGCTTATCAGTAGTGAACTGCAAAAGCTGGGCTACTCAGCGGTGTTGATACCCTGGCAAGTCGATGGTGATAGTCATTCGATTCCTAATATTTTCCAGTATCGTGTCGATGGGGTGATCGCCGCATCGGCAACGTTCAATACCGCGCTGTATGAAGAGTGTGAAGAGTTTAATATTCCTATCGTTCAGTACGCGAGAGTGGTCGAAGGGACTAAGAGTAGCTACGTGATTAGTGATAACTACTCGGCAGGTCAAATTGCGGCTCAAAAGTTTGCTGATAGCGCACTCAATGATGTGGTGTATTTAACTGGTGAAGTACCGACTTTTACGAACCAAGAGCGCGTCAATGGCTTTTGCGACGAGTTTCAAACGTTAACCGGTAAGTCACCGAGAGTCATTGAAGCAAACTATGACTATAGTGGCTCGCTTGACGAGATCCGCACACTGCTGAGCGCTGGGAAGCCGCCTCAAGCCGTATTCTGTGCAACTGACAATTTAGCAATGGCCTTTATGGATATCGCCCGTTTTGAGTTCAATCTAGATGTGCCAAATGATGTGCAGGTCATTGGCTTTGATGATATTCCTCAAGCAACATGGCTAAGCTATCAGCTGTCTACCTTCCGTCAAGACTTCGCCCGTCTTGCTCGCGAGTCGGTAAAAATCATTTCAAATCAGATAAAAGAGAAAGACTCTAGCTTAGTGCGTTTGATGGTGCCGGTGCGCTTTATTGAGCGAAATAGTACCAAGTAACCTCGCTTTGTTTATCTGCGTCTATACTAGACGTGGTCAGACCTTATCATTCGAGTGAATTTGCCTATCCTTTGGATAGGCAAAACTTATTTTCTTTTTATCTAGCACGCTGTTAACATTGCGTCCGCTAAACAATTGCCCCATTGTCTAAGGAAAAAAGATGGTAATACCTGAAAACAGTAGCATCGTGATTTTTGGTGCTTCAGGCGACCTTACGTACCGTAAGTTGATCCCTGCTCTTTACCATTTGTACGCTAGCGACCAGCTACCAAAATCATTTGCTATTCTTGGTGTCAGCCGTACTCAGTACAGTGATGAGTCTTATCGCGAGAAGTTGAAAACTTCTTTGCAAGAGATGGAAAAGACCGAGCCAGAAACGCTCGAAGCATTTTGTAACCATCTTCATTATCAAGCGATTGATACCTCAGATACTCAAGACTACGCGAAACTCGCAACCCGCCTTGATGACGTTGCTAACCAATACGGTTTTGAACAACGTAACACGCTATTCTATTTGGCGACGCCGCCAAGCCTTTACAGCATTATCCCTGCGAGCCTAGCTGCTCACGGCCTTAATGATGAAAGCCAAGGCTGGAAACGCCTCATTATCGAAAAGCCATTTGGCTATGACTTGGCGTCTGCACGTAAACTCGACAAAGAGATCCACGAGCACTTCCAAGAGCACCAAATCTATCGTATCGACCACTACCTTGGTAAAGAAACGGTTCAGAACCTACTTGTTCTGCGTTTCTCAAATGCGATGTTTGAACCGCTTTGGAACCACCAGTATGTCGACTACGTCGAAATCACTGGCGCGGAATTCCTCGGTGTTGAAGAGCGTGGTGGCTATTACGATGGCTCTGGCGCGGTGCGCGATATGTTCCAAAACCACTTGCTACAAGTACTAGCAATGGTAGGCATGGAATCTCCGGCACAAATTAATGCTGACGCGATTCGCAACGAAGTGGTTAAAGTGCTGCAATGTCTGCGTCCGCTATCTGATGACGATTTGCGAAACAACCTTGTATTGGGTCAATACACAGAATCAAACGTTCGCGGGCAGTTCCTGCCTAGCTATCGTGATGAACATGGCGTAGCGGATGACTCGCGTACGGAAACCTACGTTGGTTTGAAGATGTTTATCGACAACTGGCGTTGGAATGGCGTGCCTTTTTATGTGCGCACAGGTAAACGTTTGCCAACACGTGTGACTGAAGTTGTGATTCACTTTAAACAAACGCCGCACCCAGTGTTTGGTAAAGATGCGCCAGAAAACAAACTGATCATTCGTATTCAGCCGGATGAAGGCATTCAAATGAGCTTTGGCTTAAAAGAGCCAGGCGCAGGTTTCAATGCCAAAGAAGTGAAGATGAACTTCCACTACGCGTCATTGCAAGAAACACAAATGCTTACAGCATACGAACGTCTTCTTCTTGATGCGCTAAATGGTGATGCTACGCTGTTCGCTCGAAGTGATGCGGTTGAGGCATGTTGGGAGTTTGTACAACCAATTCTGGACTTCAAACAAGATCCACAAGCGCTCTTTGGCTATGCATGTGGTACTTGGGGTCCTAAAGAGTGTGATCAGCTGCTTCAAAACGACGGTCGCGCATGGCGCTTCCCTTGTAAGAACCTGACTGACACAGATTACTGCGAACTGTAATCAAAGAATTATGTCGCGCTAGGAGAGCTGCACAACTTGGCGCGACCAAAAATTTCAAAGCAGCAAGTTAAGTTGCCGAATTGATGGAGAGAATGATGAAAGGTGATATTGGTGTAATTGGTCTGGCGGTAATGGGTCAGAACCTTATCCTAAACATGAATGACCATGGCTTTAAAGTTGTGGCTCACAACCGTACTGCTGCAAAAGTTGACGAGTTCCTAGAAGGCCCAGCGAAAGGTACCAACATTGTTGGCGCATACTCACTAGAAGAGCTAGTTGAGAAGCTAGAATCGCCACGTAAAGTGATGCTAATGGTACGTGCTGGTGACGTTGTCGATAAGTTCATCGAAGCACTAGTACCCCTACTAGACAAAGGCGACATCATCATTGATGGCGGTAACACAAACTACCCAGATACGAACCGTCGCGTTGCTGAGTGTCGTGAGAAAGGCATTCACTTCATTGGTACAGGTGTTTCTGGTGGTGAAGAAGGCGCTCGTTTTGGTCCTTCAATCATGCCAGGCGGCGCGGCTGAAGCTTGGGAAGCGGTTAAGCCTATCTTCCAAGGTATCTCTGCAAAAACTGACGCTGGTGAGCCTTGCTGTGACTGGGTTGGTAACGATGGTGCAGGTCACTTCGTTAAAATGGTACACAACGGCATCGAATACGGTGACATGCAGCTGATCACTGAAGCGTACCAGTTCATGAAAGATGGTCTAGGCATGTCTGCTGACGAAATGCAGGCTGTATTCGCAGATTGGAACAAGACAGAACTAGACAGCTACTTAGTAGAAATCACGGCTGACATCCTTGGTTACAAAGATGAAGACGGTGAGCCACTAGTAGAGAAAATCCTTGATACTGCCGGCCAAAAAGGCACAGGTAAATGGACAGGTATCAACGCACTAGACCTAGGTATTCCACTAACGCTTATCTCTGAGTCTGTTTTCTCTCGCTGTCTGTCTGCTCTTAAAGACCAACGCGTTGAAGCTGAGTCTCTATTCGGTAAGACAATCACACCAGTAGAAGGTGACAAGCAAGAGTGGGTTGATGCACTTCGTCAAGCACTACTAGCATCAAAGATCATCTCTTACGCTCAAGGTTTCATGCTAATGCGTGAAGCGTCAAACGAGAATGGTTGGGATCTAAACTACGGTAACGTAGCACTAATGTGGCGTGGTGGTTGTATCATCCGCAGCGCGTTCCTAGGTAACATCCGTGATGCATACGAAGCGAACCCAGATATCGCGTTCCTAGGTTCTGATGAGTACTTCAAAAACATCCTGAAAGGCAGCCTAGCGGCATGGCGTAAAGTAGCAGCGAAATCTCTAGAAGCAGGCATTCCAATGCCATGTACGATTTCGGCACTGTCTTTCCTAGACGGCTACACAACAGCGCGTTTGCCAGCGAACTTGCTTCAAGCTCAACGTGACTACTTCGGTGCTCACACTTACGAGCGTACTGACCGTCCACGTGGTGAGTTCTTCCACACTAACTGGACTGGTACAGGCGGCGATACAGCGTCTACAACTTACGACGTGTAATCCGTTCGACATCTAGAACAACGAATATTAAGCCTCGCTATTTAGCGAGGCTTTTTTTCGTCCAATGGCAAGAAACAGAAGCAGGTCACAGTGTTCTCGCATCACTGCGAGACCTATTCGAAAATAAGATACCTTCTAACGCACGACAAAGGTGACCGTCTGTCATAATGGAACGACTTTCATAGATAACATTGGACAGTTATCAAAAGGACTACTTAAGAAGGAAACGCCATGAGCTCATATCTCAATATTCTCTCTGCTGACGCTGCGTTATTTGACATAGTGACGCAGGCTCCACAACTTACGGACGTTGACCTTATTGAGCTTCCACCTCTAGATGGTAAGCCAAGTGTTGCTTACTTTGGGCCAAAACTAGATAACCACTCGATCTTAGAGCGATTGTCAAAGCAGGCGAGCGACAAGGATATTTACTATCGATATACAGATACTCATCAACAAGGTGCAGACAGCGCATTAGTTCACTATTGCAATGGGATCACGCGGGTATTACTTAAGTTTTCAAGTGATAATGGGGATTCACGGCGTTATCAAAATGAGTTGATTGCTGAAACGCATCAGCTAAGCCTGTAGGCCTTTTATCAGTACTTCTCTCATTTACAGTATGAGATTAAGTAAGAGGGACTTTTGCAAATAAGACAAAAGACATTTGTGACTTTGGTAATAAATTGTCATCCGGCAACTTGGTAGACTGAATGGATAACAATCAAAACTAAGGAGAAATCATGTCCCTTTCAATTCCAACGCTTGGTGCTGGTACATTTCGTTTGAAAGGCGAGGATGCCTACAATTCGGTAAAAATGGCGTTAGAGGCGGGATATCGTCACATTGATACCGCGCAGATCTACGGTAACGAAAAAGAAGTAGGTCAGGCTATTGCGGATTCGGGTATTGCGCGTGAAGAGCTGTATGTCACCACCAAAATCTGGATGGACAAGCTGGGGAAAGCGTCTTTCATTCCAAGCCTTGATGAGAGTCTAAAAGACTTGCAGCTAGAGCAGGTTGATTTGCTATTGATCCACTGGCCTCTAAAAGACGATGCAGTCCCAATGGAAGAGTATCTACAGGAACTTAAACACGCGCAGGATACGGGTCTTGCTCGTCATATTGGCGTATCTAACTTTACCGTCGTGCAAATGCAGCAGGCGATTGCTATTTTAGGCGAGGGCGTTCTCTACACCAACCAAGTTGAGGTTCACCCTTATCTGCAGAACCGTCAGGTTGTCGATTTTTGTCAGCAGCACCGTCTCATCGTAACCGGCTATATGCCATTTGCATACGGTGACGTACTGAAGGACGGCTCAATTAAACACATTGCAGAGAAACATCAGTCGACACCTGCACAAGTTGTGTTAGCGTGGATGGCGAAATCGGGCTTCGTGACCATTCCATCATCGACTAAGAAGGCTAACATCGAGAGCAATCTTGGCTACGTGGATGTGATGCTAACCGATGAAGATATGGAGACCATTGCCCATCTCGATCGAGGTCATCGTTTGGCAAACCCAGATTTCGCACCAGATTGGGACTAGATTTGGTGAGTTAGCTGCGAAGGATGAAAGAAAAACGTCAGGTATTTGCCTGACGTTTTTTATGACCGCCGTACCTACAAAAGCAATTGCACTAGCATACGTACTCCGGTAATTAGCAGTACGACAGCAAACACTTTTTTGAGCTTATTCGCGTCCAGTTTCGAGGCTAGAGAAGCCCCTATGGGTGCAAACAAGACTGTCAGAGGCACAATGCATAGGAACGCCAATAGGTTGACAAGACCAAATGTCCCTACCGGGGCGTCGGCAGGTGATTGACCTAAAATAAGCATAGTGACAGCGCCAGGTAGAGAAATAATTAATCCGATAGCAGCTGCTGTGCCAACGGCTTTGTGAGCGGGGTAATTGTAAAGTGTCAGAAGCGGAACGGATATAGTGCCACCACCGATGCCAACCATTGAGCTAAAAAAGCCGACAGAAGTGCCCATAGCCACTTGTCCGCCTTTACCGGGTAATGATTGAAACATCGCTGACTTACCCGTTCGAAATAGCATATTAAGAGCAGACATGCTTGCTATTGCGCCAAGCCACGTGCCGTTCATGCGCGTTACCAGCCAGCTTCCAGCCAAAACCCCAATAAAAATAAACATCGCCCAGTGCTTTAAAAGATCGAAGTCGACATTGTCTTTTCGCTTGTGGGAGCGGATAGAACTGATTGAAGTTGGAATAATCGTGGCCAAAGAGGTCGCTGTTGCCACGACCATCGCGGATTCTGGCGATACACCAAAACTCTGAAAAATGAAGAACAAGACGGGTACGATAACGATGCCTCCGCCCACCCCTAACAATCCCGCTAAGACGCCTGCAAATGCGCCCGTTGCAATTAGAGCTATAAGTGTTGAAATATTGTTGCTTAGAAACTCAATCATATTCAAAAATCGATAACGTTAAAATGATTACAAATAAAAACCAACAAACGAGATGTTAAGCGCAGAGCTCTTTTAGGACTATTTCAGCACCAGCTGCTAAAGCCTGTAGCTTGTTTCTTGCCACATCTCTTGAAAGAGGCGCCATGCCACAGTTGGTGCAAGGCAATAGCTTATCGGCATCAACATACTTTAGCGCTTCGCGAATCGTTGCCGCGACTTCTTCGGGCGTTTCAATGTTATTCGTGGCCACATCAATGGCACCGACCATCACTTTTTTGCCTTTTAGGAGTTCAAGGACTTCAAATGGCACTCGACCGTTATGACACTCTAAAGAGATAATATCGATAGTCGATTTTTGGAGCGCTGGAAATGTTCTTTCATAGTGGCGCCATTCTGTGCCTAGTGTTTTTTTCCAATCAGTGTTGGCTTTGATTCCATAGCCAAAGCAGATGTGAACCGCAGTTTCGCATTTTAAGCCTTCACAGGCTTTTTCTAGTGCTTGTATGCCCCAATCATTAACCTCATCGAGAAAGACATTAAAAGCCGGCTCATCAAACTGAATTATATTAACGCCAGCGGCTTCCAGCTCTTTGGCCTCTTCGTTTAGCGCTTTGGCAAACTCAAAAGCAAGCGTTCTACGATCTTGGTAATAATCATCATAAAGTGTGTCCACCATTGTCATCGGCCCAGGTAAAGCCCACTTTATCGGTTGATCTGTCTGTGTGCGCAAAAACTTGGCATCGTCTACAAAGACCGGCTTTTGGCGGCTCACGGAGCCGACAACGCCAGGCACACTGGCATCGTATCGGTGACGGATTCTCACTGTTTTCTTGTTTTCAAAATCAACACCACTCAAATTTTCAATAAAGGTGGTGACGAAGTGCTGGCGGCTTTGTTCGCCATCGCTGACGATATCAATACCTGATGTTTCTTGCTCTTGGAGTGTGACGCGCAGCGCATCTTGTTTACCGGTAATCAGCTCGTCTCCCTCTAACTTCCAAGGTGACCAAAGTGTTTCAGGTTCAGCCAACCAAGTTGGTTTTGGTAGGCTTCCGGCGGTTGAGATTGGGAATAGTTATTTCATCATCAATTCTTTCTATACCATAAAGTTAGAGTGCAGGCTCAGCAAAGTTGGCCACCCATTTTTCTAGAGTCAGTTGGTGCCTTTGAATATAGTGCTCTTCACACCACTTACCTTGTTCAACAGCTAGGCGATTAGGTTCCCCTCGGTCGTAAACCACTTGTGTTAAGGAGCAATCTAGGTTTTTAAGGCTCGGCTTGTACACTTCGCCCGCAACGGCATTTGAGTTATAGATCTCTGGGCGATATATTTTCTGGAAGGTTTCCATGGTGCTCAGCGTGCTGATCAATTCGAGCGTGCTGTAGTCATTCAACAAATCACCAAAGAAGAAGAACGCATACGGAGCGACACTGTTTGGCGGCATGAAATAGCGCACATCCATGCCCATTGTTTTGAAGTATTGCTCTGTCAATAAAGACTCATTGGGCTTGTACTCAACACCAAGAACAGGATGTTGATTACTCGTGCGATGATAGGTTTTGTTGTCTGATACACTCAAACAAATCACGGGGGGCTTACTGAAGTTTTCTTTGTAAGCGTTGGAGCTTATAAAGTCTTGGAACATTTTGCCGTGTAATTCACCATAATTAGCGGGTACAGAAAAGTGATCTTGACCTTGGTTGTGGTTGCGCAATACCACACTGAAATCGTAGTCACGGATGTAGGAAGAAAAGTTATTCCCCACAATACCTTCAATGCGTTTATTCGTATGGTTATCGACAATGTAGGTTGTTAACACCTCGATAGTGGGAAAGGTTTCACCATTACCCTCAACGTCAATATCGACGTGCACAATATCAAGCTCATCGGAATAATGGTTTTTATTTGGGTTGTCCCAATGTGCCAGACTGTTGAAACAGTTATTAATCATGTTGATTGCTTTACGAAGGTTTTCTTGGCGAGCTTCCCCGCGAGCCAAGTTAGCAAAGTTTGTCGTAAGACGTGTATTGCTCGATGGTGAATAGTGTTCATCAAATCGAACAGATTGAATGGAATAAATGAAAACGCTACTCATAATTGCCTAATACCCAAAGTTGATAAAAGCTTGGGAAAATGTCTTAGGTCAATACTAGGTTGAATTAACTATGATGAATATTGATTTAATTTTATTAATCCATGAGTGTTGCTCATGGATTGTCGCGGGTAGTGGTGACCAGTTAGCAAAATGGCGCACCTTAACGTGTTAGAACACTTTAATGTGCGCCATTGAGAGGGATTAGTGGTAGACGATGGGTATTAACTTATTTATCAATTTTGCCCGTCGGATGGTTATAACTGCGCGCCGTTTTTATGAAGGCAGTAAGGTAGTCGATGTTGCTGTCGCCTTCACGACGACCTAGATAAATCTGTTTGGCGATACCATTTTCCCCTAAGCGAACAACCGACAATGGCAGTTTTTTGCAATACTCTTCTGCGAGCCAGCGTGGTAGTGCCGCTACACCGCGCCCAAATGCAACCATTTGCAACATGATATCGGTGGTTTCAACGGTTTTGTGTTGTTTCGGGACAACTTGAGCCGGGTTAAGGAACTGAGCGTAAACATCAAGGCGATCTTTTTCGACTGGGTAGGTAAATAATACTTGGTCACGAAGATCTTCAGCTGTCGCATACGGAAGGGAAGTTAACGCGTGATCAGTGGGCACAACAAGCACTTGTTCGTAATCAAATACGGGTTCAAAAACTAGGCCAGACTTGTAGTACGGATCCGGAATTACCAGAAGGTCAATTTCATAATCCAATAACGCGCCAACGCCACCGAATTGGAATTTCTGTATGACATCGACATCTACGTCTGACCACGTCTCTAAGAAAGGCGATACTACTTTGAGAAGCCACTGATAGCAGGGGTGGCACTCCATACCAATCCTCAATGTGCCTCGTTCGCCCAAAGCGATTTGTTTGAGTCGTTCTTCAGCACTTACTAAGAGAGGAAGTGCGCGATTGGCAATGTTGAGGAGGTATTGGCCGGCTTGGGTCAGTCTTAGGCTTCTCCCATCACGTACCCAAACTTCTGTCCCGAGATTGGCTTCCAGTTTACGCATTGTATGACTTAATGCGGACTGTGTGACACAGAGTTCTTTTGCAGCGGAAGTCAGTGAGCCGTGCTGATGGACGGCATGAATAATTTTAAGATGAATACGTTCTAGCATATTTTATTATGAATAAAAGTAATCGATTGTTTATATTATATCACTTTTGATCATCTGAAAACTGCTCTAGTCTGTCCGTTAATCGAATGGCTTACTTTAACGGACAAGCTTTCAAGGAAAGTGATTTCTAGGACAGAGAATTATGAACAATGAAACTACAGAGCTCCCCATTGCGCGTCACTCAGTCAGTGTGACGGATATTGTGCCATTGAATAAGCACACCTACTTAATTGAACTTCTCGCGCCAAAGGAAACATCGCTAGACTACCGAGCGGGGCAATACTTGAAGCTTGAACTTGATGTGAATCAAGATGATAAACCGCTATGGCTTTCTTACACCATCTCCAGCCGACTAGATCCTGAACAGCCAAATCGGGTGTGCTTGATTATACAATGTACTAGCGAGTTCTCTGGTAAAGTTATTGACTGTTTGGCTGCACTGAAAACTAACCAAAAGCCAGTAAGCATCATGCTGGCTATGGGAAAAGCGTTTCTACAGACCGAACTCGACACGCCTCATCTGCTGGTGGCGGCGGGTTCAGGAATATCGAAAATTAAATGTATAACCGAAGAAATTTTACATAAAAGTCCCGAAACACCTATTGATATCTATTGGACTAATCGCAGCCGCGAGGACTTCTTCCTTTTAGAACTGTTTCATGATTGGGCAACGCAATATAAAAATTTGAGATTCACCGAGATTTTAGAATCTGCACAGTTAGGCTGGACGGGAAGGGTGGGCTTTCTCTATGAAGTGATACAACAAGATTTTTCAGATCTTAAAGATGCCAGTGTTTATTTGTGTGGCTCGGAAAAAATGGTTTACGGCACAATTGACCAGCTTAAATCTAACGGCTTGGAAGAGGCGAGTTGTTACTCAGACGTATTTGAATTTGCACCGAGACTCTAGTACGAAGAATAGGGGAGCAACAAAGGCGGGCATGAATAGATTTGGATAGAGCCTATTTACTATAAAGATCATGACGAAAAGAAAGAGGACTGCGCCTCTTTCTTTTTGTTTACATGAGCCACTACTTCTTCTTCATCATATTCGCAAGACCGGCAAATGGATTGTGCGTCGCCGCCTGATGATTGTCCTCTCCCGGTTTCACCTCACTACCGTACAAATCGTGTTCGGTGTACTTTGAATGCTCGTGATCATGACAGTAAAGGCACAGCAACTCCCAGTTGCTGCCGTCTTCAGGGTTGTTAGTATGATCGTGATCTTTGTGGTGAACAGTTAGTTCTCGTAGATTGGAGTACACAAACTCGCGCGCGCAACTGCCACACACCCAAGGGTAGAGCTTGAGCGCTTTTTCGCGGTAATCACTTTCTTTGCGCGCGTAGGCAGCGCTGCTTCCATAAAAATCTGACGACATACTTCACTCTCATAACAGTACTAGGCTTAATAGTTCAAATAATACCATAGTGTTTTGATTGAACCACTAAAGCTTGCTTCTAGAGCCTATGAAGAGTAGTGAGAGAAACAACAGAATCTGTCTTAATCGGGTGATAACAAATAAGCTATCTATTTGTCAGCAAGGGTTTTCGCAGCTGCGCGCATAAGTGCAGGCCCTTTATTCTCACCGAAACCAGAATGGTATGGGTTCGTTGAGAACATGACGCCAACAAAATCACGTGCAGGGTCAATGTAAATAAATTGGCCTAAGTTACCGCTCTTAGACATCGCACCATCATCGAAAATAAAGTCGAACTGATAAGCATTGTAATCGGCTTTCTCATTGTAAGCATGGATAGATGAGGTTTCTTTTTCTGTGCCAACAAATGCTTTTTTGTCGCCACTGCTACGAATACGATCAATCACGGCTTGTGAAACAACAGGTTCGTCTGCCACGGCGCTCCAGCTTGGTGTAAATAAGGTACCCCATCTCGCCATATCTTCGACCGTGGTAGAAACCAGTCCTACTGCGATAGCCATCCCATCAGGTGTTAGATTGAATTTCATTGATTGGCGAGCATTTACTTTCGACCAAACACGATCTTCGAATACACGAGTCCATGTTTTATTCTCAACATTTTCTACCATCTTGGTGAGAACCATAGTGTTGATAGACGCATAACGGAAATGGTCACCCGGTTCTTCACCTTCGAGCTTTTGTGCACCCTTGGCGACATTCATCCAACTTTCGAGCTCACCCGTTTTAGCTCTGGGAGAGTTAAACGAAGCGGCGAAAAAGCGCACGACATCTGAGTCAGGATTAAGGATAGATTGAAGAGTCTCTTCATTATCTAGGCCGGTCGCCATGTTTAATACATTGTGAACAGTGATCGTGTCCCAATTTGTTCCCTTTAGTTCGGGTACGTATTTTGTGATGCTCACTTCGGGATCAATTTTACCTTCTTCTACCAACATCGCGACGACGGTTCCGACTGTGGTTTTCGCTGCTGATGCCCAGATATGCGAATCTGTAGGTTTCATGCCTGGGTATGCCTCGTATACGATCTTACCATGGTGGATGAGCATGAAGCCCTGAGTACGGAATTGCTCATCAGCAAGGTACTCGTCCATGGTCAATTCACCTTTGGTTTCTGTGTTAACTTTTAGGTCGCCAAGTTGACTTTGAATGTCTTTAACTAACGGTTTGTAGTGTTCGCTTGGTGCGGCGAACGCGGTTGGCATGAACTCACTCATGTGCATGTTGTAGTAAAGAGCGTGGTCGCCACCCATTTGCCAGTGGAAGTTATTAAACTCGTTTCGAGCTGCTTCAGTGAACGCAGGCGTTGCAGCACTTTTAGCCTCTTTTACAGGAACGGTAACAAGTGCTCCTTCGACCTGAAGGGCTGCCTCGACTGGGTTTAATGTTGTCGTGTTTTCATTCGCCAGTACAGTATTCGATAATGTGATAGCAGCGGTCAGTGCAAGTACGATTGGTTTAACTTTCATCTTCATGTTCCTGAGTAATTAGTATGCCGCTACTATAATGTTGGAGTACTATTGGATATAGGTCATTTACTGCCATCGAGGAGAGTTGACGGAATGCACAATCAAATTAATACGACGCTTTCGGAAAACTTACGTCCCTTTATCGAGTATTTTGATAAACATGGTATCTACTGGACAGAGACAGCAGATAAACACAACATACCGATTGATGGGGTCATGGATTCGCTTTGGTTGCCATCAGACCAAGTGATGAATTTTCTGTTGGAAATGAACCGCATGACACAAAAAAATCTTGGTTATGAAGTCGGGAAGTCACTGTCACTTGTTGATATTTCTCCAGCTCTAGATAGAGAAATCAGTGAGTGTGGTGATATCGAAGCTTGCATGCATAAGCTGATCGATATTATGCCCCAGTTAAACAGCCATGTGGTTGTTTGGACAGAAAAAATAGATGGGTTATGGTTTCTGTGTCATCGGAGTGCGTACTCTTCAAAATCGGTGGGATATGATCAATCAGAGTGGTTTCGAACGTTTGCACTCGTGTCACTGTGCCGCCAATTTATAAACGAAGCGTGGGTGCCCAAGCGTGTATTTATGAGCTTTCCCGCTCACTTAGCTGACAACAACGCCGTTGATAACAATATCTATTCATTTAATCATCCCAATGGTGCTATTCAAGTGCCGTTGAGCAGCAACTTTACACCTGTTCGAGATGATGGAAGAGACTTAGACTGGATAACTCGGATACGAAGGCTATCTGCCACCTATGCGGTATTACCCTGTTTTACCGTTCAATGGTTCGGTCATTTGATAGGGCTCTCTACTAGAACACTGCATCGCCGGCTAGAGCTCAATGGAACATCATTTAAGGCCTTGAGAGATGAAGTGAGAAATCAACATGCAAAGCGCTTGCTAGTCGTAGAGCGGTTGATGCCTCAAGATGTCGCTTGGCGTTGTGGGTACAATGATTTATCAAACTTTAATCGAGCCTTCAAATCGTGGAATGATTGCACGCCTTCGCAGTTTAGAAAAAGAAAACTTTGATGAGTAAGATAGGGATGTCGTGAATAGAATGATTGATGGGGCTACAAACGAAACGTCCATGTTATCGCTATGCTTCAACCAAATTTTACGATGAAATCTGCCAAACAGAGATTAGAAATAAGCTTTGAAAAATGCCCAAGTAACGGTGTCATTGATGTCGATTTTTTGACTGGAAGAAGTCATATGCCCACTTGAGTTTTCTATTTTGAATTGTGCCCAATTTTTCCCGTCACTAGAAATTGGCGTGCCAAGAATGAGGGACGTTTTGACAATGGATGTGTCAATGCTACCGTCTAGATACGTGTATTCAGGATTGAGCATTATATACGTGCCATCTTCTCCGGTCTTATAACTTAGGTAAATAGCAGCCATACCACCAACGATACCTTCATCGGATTCTCCCATCATACGCGTGAAATCTGAATCGTATTTACCGCCGAGTAAGCCGACACGAGCAAAACCCATTAAGTTTTTGACACCAGGATTAACCATTGAAACGGCACCTAATGCACCTGTTGTGAAGTTTTGATTATCGATAATATCGATCGATGCGGCCACTTTAGGCGCAACGCTATTAGTGGTGCTAAAAACCTGGAAATACTGGAGGCGACTGTCTTTATAGTTTCCTTGATTATCAATACTGGCCTCGAGTGTACCCATGGACATACTTGAGCTGCCACCATTAGTTAAACTTATCGAAGTAGATAACTTGAGATCGCCCTGATTATTGAGACCCAAGTAGCCGGAGGTATTGACCGCAGTAATATCCGAAGGATCGATTTTCGCTTCTGTCTCATTTGCAAAAGTTGCATGGACACTCATGCAACACATTGATGTTAAGACGATTTTTTTAGTTAAAGTTCTCATGTAGCACCCTTATTGTATTAAGGGCGGGACTATAGAGTATGTGACTATTGTTAAATAGGTCAATTTCTGCCATTGAGAATGAGAGAGAAATTGTGCTTACTTGAATTGCTTTAGTGCCTAAGGTGGGCGCCAGAGAAACTCTGACGCTCTAATACCTCGACTGATACATTGCGATAGGCTCTACCGTAATGTATGGAATCCAGAATAAATACGTGTAAACGTGGTAAACCAACAAGCAGTACCAAAGACGAATGCAATAGCCGAAAAATGCTGTGGGAATAAACAAAGCAGCACAAAACAGCCGATGGTTTCTGTTCCTTCGGTCAATCCACTCATGTAGTAAAGCGATTTATGCTTATAAATCGGGTTTTCAATACCTCGCTTTCCTGCCATCACCGCAAATGCTAAGAAACTGGTACCCGTGCCAATGAATGAAAATATCAAAAACGCTCCAGCGATAGCATTTTGTTCAGGATTCGCGATGACAAAACCAAACGGAATCAGCGAATAAAACAAGAAGTCGAGACTGATATCGAGAAAGCCTCCGGCATCACTGATTCCTTGAATTCTCGCAAGCGCACCGTCTAAGCCATCGCAAACACGATTAAGAATAATGAGGGCAAGCGCGAGTGAATATTGCTCAAAAGCAAGAGCAGGGAAGGCTAGGCAGCCAAGAGCAAAGCCGAACAACGTAGTTTGATTTGCGGTAACGCCAGCCTTATTTAATACTCTCGCCGATTGCGATAATGGCCAACGAATGACTTTGATACTTAAACGATCAAGCATGAGTAATCTCCCATGGCCATTTAAGCACTTGGCTCCCTTGAGGGATATCATCTTCATCGTGCGTCACCATTAGAGTAGGGACGTTGGCTTGTTTTAACTGATCCATTACCCAGTCTCGAAATTGCACGCGCAGCTCCTTATCAAGCTTGCTAAATGGTTCATCTAATAAAGCAACCTCGGGCTTTGCTAGTAGCATACGGGTTAAGCTGATTCGCGCTCGTTGACCTCCGGAGAGTTGCTCGGGGTATTGCTCGGCAAGCTTAGAAAGCTTGACTTTACTCAGTGCTTCCATCGCTTGATCCTTACGATTTGAACCTTTGATCTGATTAGGCAGAGCAAACGCTAGGTTCTCCCACACATTAAGATGAGGAAACAGCAAATCGTCTTGGAACAGTATGCCGACGCGACGTTTGTGAGGAGGCAAGGTGTCGATTCGCTGTCCGTTGAGTTGGATCTTTCCAGAGTATGTGAATTCAGGAGCAAGGTGACCGGCGACGACATCAAGCAAGGTCGACTTACCACAGCCACTAGGTCCCATCAAAGTCAGAATAGCTCCTGAGTCGATAGAGAAGTTGCAATTAGAAAACAGCACCTCACCATCACACTTACGGATGGCGAGGTTTTCTAGCAAGAGCGTCATTAACTAACAATCCTTTAATTTTAATTCGGCGATATCGGGTGTGAAGGCGATTAACCAGCACCGCAATGGTGAAAAAGAGCAGAGGCAGTAGAGCTTGGAATAGGGCATATATCGCAGTGACACGTCTATCGAATCCGCTTGAGAGAGCAACGGCTTCGGTTGTAATGGTCGCTACACGCCCTGCACCGAGCACTAGTGTTGGTAAATACTGAGCTAGACTCACGCTAATACCAATCGCCCAAGCAAAAATTATGGCAGGAAGCAATAATGGCAGTTTGACGTGAAACCAAGTGTAGAGTGGACTTTTACCCAGACTCATGGACGCTTTTGTAAGCTGGTCGTTGAACCCTCGCCAAGGTCCATCTAAGGATAAATAAACAAATGGAAAGGCGAAAAATACGTGAGACCAACACACCCACAATAGATAAGCGTTGTCATTGAGCATCAAGGTCGCTACTTGCAAGCCAAACAAAATACTAAGCTGTGGAAGTAGCATTGGAATCGCAATAACGTAGCCGGGTACTTGCAGTCGATACTTGTTTCGATACTCGTGACCAACGATGGCAAGTATTAGTGCAATAGACGCTGATATTATAGCGATCGTCATACTTTGGCTGACTACGCTGGTCATTCCTTCCCATTCGTACTCCCAAAACCTCATGGTATAACGAGATGGCAATAGATCAGGGAAGCGCCAGCGTTGAGCAAAGGTCCAAAGGATGGTGAGCGGTATCATAACGGTGACGATGCCAACAATAACCACAAACAGTGACTTTCCTGGAAGACGAATCGCGTAACGTCCAGAGTATTGCCAGCGATTAGCGTATCTGACGACGATAAACTCGACCAGTCTAGCCAACCCTATCAGCAGTGACGCAATGACAAACAGAATCACGGCACCTGCACTGGCTCTTGGAAGTAGGTTGAGGTCGGGATCGTTAAACCACTGCCATACAAGAACAGCAAACGTGGGCGGGTTAGTCGGACCAATAATCAAGGCTACATCCACTACAGACAAGCTATACGCGATGACAGCGAGCATTGGAAAACGAATTTTGGCAAACCATTGAGGCAGGATGATTTTCCACCATGCAGCGGCTTCGGAGTAACCAAGCGATGAGGCGATCTTCAATGATTCACACACCTTCAGTTGGCGCAATATAGGAATACTCATCAAAAGAAGAAAGGGAACCTCTTTGATGGCAAGCATCAAGGTCAGGCCGATACCGTAGGGATCTTTTACCAACCAAGGCGCAGATTGGCTGCTAATTCCAAAGATCTCGACAAGTATGCGTGCTCCAAATCCTGTTGGTGCGAACAGAAATGCAAAGCCGATAGCAAACGCGACGTGCGGCAGTGCTAGAAGTGGCGATAGCGCCAGTTCAATCTTCTTCCACCAACGGCTGTTCCAACTTGCTGCGATAATGGAAAAAGAGAGGAAACAAGCTAAATAGCTGCTCACAATAGCAGTGGTGAAAGTGAGTGTGATGGACTTCTCGACACCTTGCCACGCGAAAACACTCTCAAATCCGGTAAAGGTAAACTCATTCTGGTTGAGCGGAGGAATATAACCGAGCGAGGTCACTACCACACCCGCCAAACCGGGTATGGTAGGGAGAATGCAGACAACAACCAAGATGGCGTACAACAGCCTTAGCATAATCGTTAACTTAATCTTCCGTTAGCTGCCGTAACGTTTGAGCCACTCTTGCTCAAGTGCGCTTTGCCAGCTCGGATGAGGCTCTGCTACTGACTTAAATTGTTGAGTCTTAGCGGCGCTTCCTTTTAGGTACTGTTTATTGAGGACAGATGGATCGCCCCAAATGTTGATGTCGCCTTTACGAGATTGCGCTTCAGGACTCAATAAGAAGTTAATCGCCACCAACGCCCCTTCTTTGGCATTGGCATTCCATGGTATCGCAAGGAAATGGATGTTGGATAAAGCGCCACTTTCCATTGCATAAGCACTTGTCGTATCGCTTAGATTCCCGCTAGCTTGAGCGGAAAAAACAGCGTTAGGGTTAAATGTGAGAGCAAGATCTAACTGACCATCATCAAGCAATTGAATGGTTTCTGCTGTGCCTGCAGGGAACTGCTTACCACCGCGCCAAGCGACTTTATGAAATTCGTCTAGATAGTTCCAAAGCGGCTGGGTGACAATCTCGAAATCCGCCTCTGAAACCGGCTTAGCCAAGGATGGATCGTTGTCGGTGAGCTCGATTAATAGCGATTTTAGAAAACTGGTGCCATGAAACTCAGGTGGTTTAGGGTAGCTTAACTTGTTCGGAAATGCCTTAGCATAATTGAGCATTTCGGAATAAGACACTGGTGGGTTATTCAGGCTTTGCGTGTCGTGGATGAAAACCAGCTGGCCGACACCCCAAGGGGCTTCCAACCCTTCAGTCGGTTCAGAGAAATCGCTATCGACAGGGAGGGATTTGTCTACGTACTGCCAGTTTGGTAGCGTGGATACAAATGGGCCGTAAAGTAAGGCATTATCTTTCATAGATTTAAAGTTTTCGCCGTTAATCCACACCATATCGACACTGCCACCGTCGCTCTTACCGGCTGCTTTTTCTGCTAATAAACGTGAACCCGTTTCTGAGATATCGGTAACTTTGACGTGATTGAAATCTACGCCATATTGAGCCTTTAGTTCTTTACCTGCCCACTGAAGGTAGCGGTTGATTTCTTGGCTTCCTCCCCAAGCGTGGAAGTAAACGGATTGACCTTCCGCTTGTTTGACGATGTTTTCCCAAGATTTTTCTTCAGCGAAAGCGCTGGATGTGCTGAGCGCTACGGCAATTAACGCGGCGGAAGAAAACATTGACGTGTTGAACATAGAATTTTTCATGCTGGTGTCCGTATCTTTATAGTGTGTGGCTAACCTTGCCAAAAAATGGAACAAACCATTTAGGTGTAAGTAAATGATAGTAAAGGTTAGAGCACGTTTATCAATACCCTTTGCTCGAACAATAGGGCTATCACAAAATTAGATTCAACGAACGAGACCGTTGCATGATATGCAAAATTTCAAGATTTGTTAAAAAACATTATAACAATAAGCAGCAAGGCTTTTTTGTAATGACTTGTCGCTGGGAAACAATGAGATGGCACTAGGTGCCCTATTGCCAATGATGGTGTAAAAGACGTTCGACTCGCGTTTTTGAACAAGTACGATAAGAACGTACTAAATGTCCGCCTTCATAAACATCAACGCGTGCGTAGTCACACTCCTGCACTTCAGTCTCAGATGAAAGCTCGTCGAGTAGCATGCTGAGTTGATAAAACTCAAGGCTGGCTTGACAGAGTGGTGAGCGGCTCTCCCCGGAATAAAGTTTGACCTTAGTTGACATACTCTGTGCTCCTTGCCTTGATTCAATGAGACGAAACTGGTTTTGGCGTTACCGAACTTGATACGATGAAGCAGAAATATAAGACCAGAGCTAGAGAGAAAAAATTTCAGTGGATAGTATCTGATGTGTCGGAGTGATTATTTCTCGACAATTCCATTGCGCACGAGGCCGCGTCTTACGCTAGTGCAAAGTTTAGCGAAGCGGCGAAACTGCTCAAAGTTTGGTGCTATGCTGCGCACCAATGCACTTTCCCAATAACTGACATCGGTTTCCACCAACTCCAATAACTTTTTAGGGCACCCAATACAGGTATTGTTGGGTCCACAAACGAAGGTGTCTTGATCATACAAAGGCAGTTCATCTTTGACTTGTTGAATCAGAAGCTGTGTCGCTTCTGCTAGGGTTGGTTTGCGACTCATACAGAGTAACCGAGAAGAAATGATAGCGACATCATAGGCGATCGACACTGATGAAAATATTCTCCTTTGGAGTTAAAACTAACAGTTGTTTGAGATTGTCTCAATTTTGAGTATTTAGTTAATAACGGCTTTGTTGAGTGGGAGAAGCTTTTGAAACTGATGCAATATGTAATGGATTAAAGATGTGGAGCTACACGATTGTCGTTTAGGAAAGCACAATTCGGCTACTATGATTGTAGTCCACGTGCGGTAAGGAGGGAGCTTATGGACAAGCCTATTGCGAGACTCGATGAGTCTATATCGCGTTTGTTCGACGTGACGCCGATTCCAACCGCCATTACCTGCCCAAAAGGCCGTTTACTCTATACTAACCCTGCACTTTGCCAATTTCTTGGTTATTCACGCAATGAATTAATGTCTAACGATGTGATGATGACTCACCCTGATGATTTAGCGCTTAATCAGCGCATTCGTAGCCAATTGAGTCGAGAGCCTTTCACTCCAATACAGATTGAGAAACGTTATCGCCACAAAAAAGGCTACACCCTTGTTGCTCAGCTCAACATTGCTGCTGATGTTAATGAAGTCGGAAGGGTGCATCATTTTGTGTCTCAGATCGTTGATATGTCAGCGATGAGGAAGTCTCATGCGGCGGAATTACTCTTGAACCATATGGTCAAAAAGGGCTCAGATGCAATCTATGTTGCAGAAATGGAATATGGCCACATTCTTAATTGTAACGAGCTTGCGTATAAGAGACTTGGTTACAGTAAAGAAGAGCTGCTTCAGCTATCGGTGATTGATATTAACCCTCGTTTTTGCGAGGAGACGACGTGGAGCGAGCACGTTAGCCGGATGCGACTAAACGGAGAGGCGTGCATTGAGGCGACACACAGACGTAAGGATGGAAAAGAGATCCCTATTGAAGCCAGCGTGAATATGGTTGACTTTGATGGACAGCAGTACTTGATAGCGATTGTGCGAGATATTTCCGAGCGTAAAGAGCAACAGCTCAAAGCTATTGAAGCGCAAAACCTCGACCCACTCACCAATCTGGCAAACAGGCGATTGTTAGAGTCTCAACTCAAGCAGCTAGCAGGTGAGTGCCGTAAAAAGGGCGAGAAAATAGCTTTCATGTATGTAGATATTGATAACTTTAAATCTTTAAACGACCAGCATGGTCATGTAGTGGGTGACAAAATACTGACCGAGTTCGCTAAGCGATTGCAAGACTTTACTCGGCAATCCGACTTGGTCGGCCGTTTGGGCGGTGATGAGTTTTTAATAGTATTGCCAGGACTTAACAGTCGTGAACATGTGTTAAGCATTGCCCATCATATTCTACAAGTCACCTCACACCCTATTGATATCGGTGAGTCTGAACTTATTCCTATTAATGTCAGCTTGGGCGCAACCCTTTGTGATAGCCAAGAACTCAATTGTGTCCGTGCAGTGAGTGTTGCGGACAAAGCGATGTACGTCGCTAAAACGCGCGAAGGGTCCGCTTGTTATTTTCTCGATATAGATAGCGACTGAAGCAAGACTACGAATAGTGGTGTCTCTCCTTAAACTGCACTTTATTCTCTAGATGCAGAATTTCTTACAAAAAAACTAAGCCAAGTTGCCGTTTTTATTCTAATTTGTGGGTAGAGGTTATCAATTTTTAGCTTCGCATCCTGCTGCATTCTTATCCACCAATTTGGCGGCGAGGCTTGACCTTTCAAGCCAGCAGAGACGGCGAAGTACTCACACTATAAGGAGTCCGTGAGATGAGAAAACCAATGTCTGTTTTGCTTGCGTCGTTAGCGCTTTGCTCATCGGCGACGGCTTTCGCGTTGGTCACACCGAACCCACCTTCATTGAATGCCAAAGGCTATGTCCTAATGGACTATCAGTCGGGAGAGATCATCGTTGGAGGCAATCAAGATGCTGCACTCGCACCGGCGAGTTTAACCAAGCTGATGACGGCTTATGTCGTCGGTATGGAGATAGCATCTGGTCGAACAGCATGGGATAGCAAGGTTGGTGTTAGTGAAAATGCTTGGTCAGTTAAGTTTCCAGACTCTTCAAAGATGTTCATTAAGCCAGGTGATGATGTAACGGTTGCCGATTTGATGCGAGGGTTGATTGTTCAATCGGGTAACGATGCAGCGGTTGCTTTAGCAGAGCATATTGCTGGGACTGAAAATGGCTTTGTGGCACTGATGAATCAGTGGGCTATTAACTTAGGAATGAATAGTTCTCAGTTTATCAACGCACACGGTTTGGATGGACAAGGCATCCACACCACCCCGCAAGATATGGCGATATTGATGAGGCGTATTATCGAGGATGTGCCAGAGGTCTATAAGATCTACTCCGAGAAGCGATTTGTATGGGCAGACATTAAGCAGTACAACCGAAATAGATTGCTTTGGGACAACTCACTCAATGTGGATGGTGGGAAAACCGGTTATACCTCCGAAGCAGGATACAGTTTGGTCAGCTCTGCAACCCAAGGACAAATGCGACTTATCTCGGTAGTGATGGGTACCCCAAGCGCTCAGACTCGTGTTGAAGCATCAAGGCAGTTGCTTAACTACGGTTTCCGCTTCTATGAGACTGACCAGCTCGCAGAATCGGATGCGATTGAAGTGACGGCAAAAGTCTGGAAGGGAGCAAGTAGTGCGATTCCTTTAGGCTTTGAACAAGACGTCTACGCCACCTACCTTCGAGGGAATAGCCGTGGCGTTTCTAAGGAGGTCGAGGTATTTGCCCCTCTAATCGCGCCAATCAATCAAGGAGACATTATCGGCAGTGTCACTTGGAAAGTAGGTAGCGATGACATTGCCACGGAACCTTTAGTCGCTAAATCGACGGTGGAACAAGGCTCTATCTTCAAGCGTGTGTGGGATACGGTTGTTCTTTGGTTTAAGTCGCTATTCACTGATGCTAAGGATCTTTGGGAGCAGTAGTCCAGACAAATAGGACGTAAGCATTATAAAGTCCGTCATCCCCGCGCAGGCGGGGATCTATTCGCAGCGTGTTTCGACATTAATGTTCGTGACCAATTACATATGTTCTTTATTTCAACTCTTAGCCTCGCTAGAATAGCGTGCTCTTTGATAGCAACACCGCAATGGTTATGAGCCCATATCTCAAGTACATCTCAGGTTATCCTCAACACCTTGTCGAGCAGATCGATGGTATGGTGTCGTCGGGGCGTTTTATTCAATGGTTTGAAAACCGCTTTCCACAACGTCATCAAATTAAGAGCGAAAAAGCACTCTTCGATTACACTATGGACATTAAGCAGCGTTACATGAAAAAAACGCCGCCTATCTCGAAAGTCATTTGGGACAATAAGATCCATCTCATCAACAATGCGCTTGGTCTGCATACCTATATCTCTCGCGCACATGGTGGCAAACTTAAAGCAAAGAACGAGATCCGCATCGCTAGCGTGTTTAAAGATGCACCAGAGCCTCTGCTGCGTATGCTGGTGGTTCATGAACTCGCCCACATCAAAGAAAAGAACCACGATAAAGCGTTTTATCAACTATGTTGTCATATGGAACCTGACTACCATCAGCTTGAGTTCGATGCGCGCCTTTTTATGATCTATAAAGAACTTCTCAATGACTCGTCAAAATAAATCTAACCAACGACCTCGTAAGCAAGATAAGTCCTCGACAATGGTTGTCGACAAGCGAAGTGCGAGTGGGCTTCATGCAAACAACAAACACCAAGGCCGTTATGACTTTAAGCGCCTGATTGAAGCGGAACCTGGATTGGCAGACCATGTGGTGAAAAACCCACATGGCGATATGAGCATTGCGTTTTCTAATCCCGAGTCAGTAAAAGTGCTCAATCGGGCGCTGCTAAAAACGTATTACGGTTTAAGCCACTGGGATATTCCAAATGGATATTTGTGTCCACCAATCCCAGGACGTGCAGACTACATTCACCGACTCAACGAATGGCTCCAATACGACCTAATGCAAGAACGTCCAGCAAGGGCACGGCTTAAAGTGACAGCTTTGGATATAGGTGTTGGCGCAAACTGTATTTATCCGATTGTTGGTGCGACGCAATACCACTGGAACTGGGTAGGAAGCGATGTCGATGAAGGCTCGCTAGAAAGCGCAAAAAACAATGTCACACTCAATGGTAAACTGACGAGAAAAATTGAGTTAAGACACCAAAGCCAAAGTGAACATATTTTCGAAGGCGTGATTCAACATGGTGATGTGTTCGTCGCGACAACCTGCAATCCTCCATTCCATAAGTCTGCGGAAGATGCCCAGAAGGGGACTGAGCGCAAGAATGCCAATCTAGCGAAAAATAGAGAACAGCGTGGCGATCTGTCTCAGGAAAAGAGTCAGCCAGCTAAAAAGAGTGAAGGGCTCAATTTTGGCGGCCAGAATGCGGAGCTTTGGTGTCCAGGTGGTGAGGAAGCATTTGTTCTGAATATGGCAAACGAGAGTAAGAAGTTCGCACATCAAGTAATTTGGTTCTCGACCCTTCTTTCCAAGAAGGACAATATTCGTCCATTACAAAAACGCCTAGAAAAGTTGGGTGCGACACATGTCCTGATCCAAGAAATGGCTCAAGGCCAGAAGAAAAGCCGTTTTTTGGCATGGTCGTTTATGAGTCACGAGCAACGTCTGGCTGTGAGTGGGCATTTGTTGTAAGTAGCTATTCATTGATGCTATTGGTTACATAAGGCAGCGTCATCCTCGTGAAAGCGAGGATCGTTGTCAGCGAGTGTTGTCCTCAGTTTGTGCGAGCCAACTCCACGCCCGTTAACTATCATTTGTTAAGTCATCTAACAGCGCTTGATATTTCTCAGCCATAACCACATTCCCAACCTTTCGCTCTAAATTACGAAGCACGGTCAAGCTCGGTTTTTGAAATCCAAATCTATGATGGAACTTTAAAAGTCTCGCGCGCGCCTTGCTGTAATCGCCGGCATTAACTTCAATGGCTGCAAGCTGAATAGTCGCGTTGGGCCGATAAGGGTCATGCTCTAATGATTTTTCAAAAAACCTTCTTGCTTCATTTGACCGTTCTGCTTTGAGGGCACACAAGCCCGCGTTCTCGTAACTTTCGGCGATTTGGTAGTAATTTGGCTGCTCTGTGGCTGCGACTAGCATTGTTTCAGCTAGATCGTATTTACCGCGTTTACAAAGAAAAGTACCGTAGTTGTGGTAGACTTCACCATTACTTGGCGCGACTTGTAGCGCGGTTTGATAAGCATCGCTGGCTTGTTCAAACTGACCTACAGCCTCGAAATAATAAGCCATAGAAAGGTGAGTTCGGTAGTACTTAGGAGCGAACTCCAGCGCTTTTTCGAAGTCTTGTTTGGCACGGCTGTATTGCTCTCTTTTCATGTACGCAAGCCCAAGTTCAATGCGCGTTTCGGCGGCATCCATTGGGGCTGCTGTCACCTTAGACTCTTCACTAACAGTCACGCACCCTGATGTAAACAAAATAAAAAGCGTAGATAGCATTGCCAAACTGAGTTTCATTCGTTTCTAGCTCATAAATTGATAGTTGTGATTATTCTAAAAGCGGGGCTGAACTCTCGGGGAGGTGAAGGTATGTTGCTGCGACACACAGCACAAACTCTGATCTCTGAATGACATAATTGCTTATAAAACAAGCGATCAAATTAGAATAATCACTCAATTCTTTAGTCGTCACCCCTTCTTAGATAAAGTAGCTAGGTCTAACTATGAAGGTATGAATTTGATGAGCAATGCGAACCGAAACGGACATAAACCTTGGCTAAAGACTTACCCAAGTGATGTGCCTGAATTTGTTGATGTTGACCAGTACACCAACATCAATGAGATGTTTAAAGCGCCTTTTGAGAAGTTTGCCGATAACACTGCATTTGTGAACATGGGGCATTCTCTAACGTATCGTGAATTGAATGAAAAGAGCGAAGCATTTGCGGCCTATTTGCAAACGGAGCTTCACGCTAAAAAGGGCGATCGCATTGCACTGATGATGCCAAACCTTCTGCAATATCCTATTGCTATCTTGGGTGCGCTAAAAGCAGGTCTTGTGGTAGTGAACGTCAATCCGCTGTACACACCGCGTGAGCTTGAACACCAGCTTCGTGACTCAGGCGCCACCATCATTGTTGCGGTAACCAACTTTGGCAATAGCTTGCAACAAGTGATTGAAAAGACCAGCATCAAGCACGTGATTTTAACCAGTATCGGTGATGCACTAGCGCCTCATAAGCGCACCTTGGTGAATTTTGTCGTTAAGTATGTAAAAAAGATGGTTCCTAAATACAACTTACCAGGTGCTATCTCCCTTCGTCGTGCATTGACTGATGGCAAACAAATGACCTTTGTTGCGCCAGAATTAACCCGTGATGATTTGGCGTACTTGCAATATACAGGTGGGACAACTGGGCTCGCTAAAGGCGCGATGCTGACACACCGCAACATTATTGCCAATGTGCTTCAGGTTTTTGGACATTTTGGTCCGCGCACTGCGAAAGAGCAAGAGCGCGCAGTGACACCATTACCGCTTTATCATATTTTTGCTAACTCGGTCAGCATGATGCTGATGATGTACATGGGGGCAAGCAATCTATTGATCACTAACCCTCGTGATCTAAACAGCTTTGTCAATGACTTGAGCAAGTATCCGTTTACCATGATCTTTGGTTTGAATACCTTGCTTGCGGCGCTTAACAAGCATGAGAAGTTTAAAACGCTCGATTTTTCTAACGCAGAATTCACCATTGCTGGCGGCATGGCGACTCAAAAGCATGTTGCAGAGGAATGGCAAAGAATCACGGGAATGCCAATCATTGAGGGCTATGGTCTGACAGAATGTTCACCTGTCGTAGCGGGCGGTGTACATACTCAACAAGCCTACGTGGCAGCGGTTGGAGTGCCGTTGCCAAGTACTGAACTGCGTATTGTTGATGATCAGGGTCAGGCGCTTGGAGTGAATCAAGTGGGTGAAATACAAATTCGCGGCCCACAGGTGATGAAAGGCTACTGGAAGCAAGACGCTGAAACCCAAGCGATCCTCGCAGAAGACGGTTGGCTCTATTCTGGTGATATTGGCCGAATGGATGAGGAAGGCATTTTCTACATTGAAGATCGCAAAAAAGACATGATTCTCGTGTCTGGCTTCAATGTGTTCCCAACAGAAGTTGAAGAAGTTGCAACCCTACATCCGAAAGTGACTGAGGCGGCTGCGGTCGGTATTCCAGATGATATTGCCGGCGAGCGGGTGAAGCTGTTTGTCGTTGCTAACGGCAACGTGACTGCGGATGAAATTAAGCAGCACTGCCGTAAACATTTGACCGGCTATAAGATTCCAACCTTTATTGAATTTAAGGATGAGCTGCCAAAAACCAACGTAGGCAAGATTTTAAGGCGCGAGCTACGCGATCAGTAGAACTGAATTTTCAGATCAATTAGCCACCAAACTGGCGCAATACGCACTACTAAGCCACACTTTAAATGTGGCTTTTTTTGTTTGAAGGAGATAGCGATGAGAAACGAACTTGATCCCAACAAAATTCTTCGAGCGTATGACGCGGTGATGGAGAACGGTACAGACACCGAATTTGGCAAAATTTACGAAGGCGTTGAAGCCTATTCCGATTACGATGGGTACAACGTTTATATGCGGGGTAATGGTGTGGAACTTAAAGTGGGTTTTCACAATACCTATCACCTTGAATACGACCAAGAGCACTTACGTGATAGTTTTTTAAAGAAAGTCGCGATGTTAGCGAAGTGAAATACCTAATGCCTCCCTCCTTAAAGGGAGGCATTGCAGATGAAGGCTATTCGTCTTTTGTAAATGCAGCTTCACTAAAGTGGTCAAGATCGTAAGGTGTTTGCTGGTAAACACAGTAGTTAAGCCAGTTCGCAAACAGCAAATGACCATGGCTACGCCAGCTAGCAATCGGCTTATTGTCTGGGTTGTTGTTAGGGTAGTAGTTAATTGGAATAGCTGGCTCCATACCTTCCCCCAAATCTCTCACATATTCATTATGTAGCGTATGAGAATCATACTCAGGGTGACCTGTTACGAATACATTTCGCTTATCTTTCGTGGCCGCAAGATACACACCAGCGACATCAGAGGTTGCAAGAATATCGAGATCCGTGTGTGAGTCTAGATACTCCGGTGAGAAGTCAGCGTATCGGGAGTGCGGTGCTAAAAAGGTGTCGTCAAAACCGCGAAGGATAGGGTGGTGTGGATCGTGGATTTCATGGTGATATACACCGGATAGCTTTTCTTTTCGCGTGCGCTTTGGAAGATCAAACAGTAGCTTCAAGCCCGCTTGTGCCGCCCAACACACGTAAAGTGTTGACGTGACGTGTTTGCTTGCCCAGTTCATGATGGTTTGTAGATGCTCCCAATAAATCACATCTTCAAACTGTACGAGACCGAGTGGTGCACCAGTAATAATCAGTCCATCAAAGTTGCGGTTTTTGATGGTTTCGAACTGACGATAGAAGGTGTCTAGGTGTTCCGTTGGCGTATTTTTACTTGGGCGATCATCAATGCGCAGTAGCTCTACATCAACTTGCAGTGGGCTATTAGAGAGTAGCCTCAAAAACTGAGTTTCAGTTTCAATTTTCTTTGGCATCAAATTGAGGATCAACACTTTAAGTGGGCGAATTTCTTGAGTCGCCGCACGTGTTTCCGACATTACAAAGATGTTCTCTTGTTGCAATACATTTGATGCAGGCAGTTGATCGGGGATCTTAATTGGCACAGCTTTCTCCCTAAGCTCTGTTTTGGTCTTCTGGACGTCTATACATCTAAATTAACGCAAACGTTATTTCTTGTCGATAATTAATTTTAGCTTACGTTAGTGTGCAAGTGCGCTACTAATGATGCCAAGACAAGGTACAATAATGCCTTTGCATAAACTGATAGCGGAAACGAGTTTGAAACTAACGCTCATTCGTGGCTTACCTGGTTCTGGGAAAAGTACCTTAGCCAAGACGTTCAATGCGGCTCACTACGAGGCCGATATGTATTTTTTGAATGCTGATGGCGAGTATCATTATGATGTGAGCAAAATCGCCGACGCCCATGATTGGTGCCAAAAACAAGTGGAATCTGCGCTTGCGGACAATCAAGACGTGGTGGTCGCCAATACGTTTGTTCGCTTGTGGGAGATGAAAGCTTACAAAATACTCGCTAAGCGTTATAAGGCTGAACTAGAGATCATCGTTTGCCGAGGTCGGTATCTAAATATTCATGGTGTTAGTGATGATGTCATAGCGTCTATGCAAAAACGCTGGCAAGATTAACCCCAACCATTAGAACAGAAAAATAAAAGAAAATTTACCATGGCGAAGCGTTCACCTGTCGTAGAAATGACCTCTTATGGCATTTACTCCACTTGGGATTCAGGCTCCAAAGATCTCCCTAAAATTCAAGAATTCACAACTATCGTACCTGCGGATGAGCATATTGAGTTTGGCTTTATTGTGAACATCAAAAAGGCCAAAGGGGAGAAGGTTCGATATTGTATCTATCACCCTGGCGTGCTGAGTAAAAAAGGGCAGGTGTTAGCGCCTTTTGATGGCGATGAACACGTCGGTAGCAATGACTGGGACTTCTACCTTGGCGATACTATTCAGTTACTTGATCCTATCAATGGCTTTGAGAGTAACTTAGGCGATTGGCGCATGGTGATCGAGATGCAGGGTAAAACCATCGCAGAAAAAACCTTTAAAGTCACAGCAAGAGATGAAGGTCAGTTTTGGAAACGTCGCGGTTTTTAGTGTCGGTAAAGCTGAATAGCTTTGTTCACCGCGTTGAAGATAAAGCTATCGTCATGGCCTGTGCTGTGAAGTATGGCTGTACGCTAAAACGTATTAGACGCTCACGCAACTGGACACTGAGCGGAGAGCCTTCTGCATTATTGAAATTTTCCATCGAGGCCAATGTCGGCTGGATTTCTGTTGCGATAAATAAAGTGCTAGATGGCTACAAGTCACCCATTCAAGAAGTCCTTGAGCGGGAGCCTGAGATCACGGTCGCTGATTTGATGTATCAATCTGGGTGCACGCTGGCAGAGGCTCGCGCTGCGATTGATGAATTTGAAGATTTGTGATGATAAAAAAGCCGCTTCGCTGTGAGCAGAGGCGGCTTCTATTTTTACTGTATGATTAAGCGGTTACGTAGCTAATCACAAAGTCGGTGATCTTCACCATGTCATCAACAGCGATGAACTCTTCTGTGGTGTGCACTTTAGACATACCTGTAGATAGGTTTACTGTCGTTAAACCTTTCTCGTTGAAGTTGTTAGCATCGCTGCCACCGCCTGTATGCTTAGTGTTTGCTTCAACACCGTTTGACGCAAACACTTCTTTGATTTTCAGAACGTGAGCATCATCTTCAGCGATAACAAACGCGTCGTAAGCGCGAGTTGACTCAATCTCCACCTCTGCACCAAACTTCTCTGCTGATGCTTGGAATGTCTCAACCATGTGGTTAACTTGAGCAGTAAGTTTGTCGCTATTTAGAGAGCGCGCTTCTGCAACGACTGTTAGCTCAGGCATAACAATGTTTGTTGCTTGACCGCCGTGTACTGAACCGATGTTTGCTGTGGTCTGCTCGTCGATGCGCAGTAATTTCATGTTAGCGATAGCGTCCGCTGCAACCATAGCGGCACTGATGCCTTCTTCTGGCGCAAGACCTGCGTGAGCTGGACGACCTTTGATCTTAGCGACGATTTTTTGCTGACCAGGTGCACCAGTAACGATAGTGCCGATAGGACCGCCTGTATCCAATACGATAGCGTTTTTCGATTGAATGTAAGACATGTCGAAATGCTCAGATCCAAACAGACCACCTTCTTCATGAACCGTGAATGCAACTTCAATCGTTTTGTGTTCGCGGTTTTGCTCCTGTAAGCAACGAACGGCTTCCATCACTGCCGCGATACCTGACTTGTCATCACCACCAAGGATCGTGTCGCCTTTTGAGCGGATGATGCCATCTTCGATGATAGGCTCGATACCGATGCCCGGTGTGACTGTGTCCATGTGAGCACTGAAGACGATGCTGCCTTCTTGTTTGCCCTCTAAGCGTCCGTAGACGTTAAAGCCATTGGTGTATTGCTCTGGTACTGGCAATTTGCTTACCACAAAGCCTAGCTCACCAAGTTGCTCAGCAATCGCTTCAGCAACGGCTTTTTCGTTGCCAGATTCACTGTCGATTTTTACTAGTTCACAAAAATGGTTTACGAGGCGCTCTGTATTTACTTGAGTCATGGGGTCACTTCACGTTATGAAACAGGGAAGACCACTTTACACGTTACTGAACATCCTAAGACCTGAGGTAAATCAATAAAAGTGTCGCCTTGCAGTCAATCTGACTGTCTTTTGGACTATTTTTGTGCTGAAAATTTGTAACAAGCTGCAATCGTAGTGGTTATGACAATGAAGCACCCTAACCATTGCACTGGGGTCATGGTTTCACTTAGGAACAGGCTAGCAAACAGCAAACCAAACATTGGCTCAGTACCCATAAGTAATGATGCCTGACTAGCTGGCAAGTGTTTCACTGCGTAATTTTGTACAAAGAACGCCAGTAATGTGCAACAAAGCGCTAGATAGAGTAGGCTCGCCCAATCCTGACTATTGAGTGTTTGTAGAGTTCTTATCAGTGCGGGTCTCTCTGAATCTAATAGGACGAGACAGAAACTGATAAGCGTAACTACTGACAGTTGAATTAGGGTGATAATTTCTATTTGCAATGGTGTTTTAGTAAATGCTTTACGGCACGTAACGACCATCACGGCTCGAAGTAGGGCTGCGATGATCACCAAACCAACCCCAAGATCTATGCTCAGCTCACTAGGGCTTGCTATCATCACCAGGCCAGTAAAACCTATACTGCAAAACAGCATGATTCCTTTGGGAAGTTTGACTTTGAGCCATGCAGTTTCGAGTAATGGTGTAAAGAGCACGCATAGACTAATCAATACAGCGACTTGCCCAGCTTGAACCAGTTTAACCGCCCATGTTTCGGTTAAGAAAATGCAGCTTAAGATAAGCCCAGTGGAAATGCCGACTTGTAGGTAGCGACGCCACTGCGAAGTGAACATTCTGATTTGTTGCTTGAAATAGATAACGCTCAGCAGGACGGCGCAGCTAATAACAAACCGAATCAAAAGCAGTTCGACCACAGTGAGTTGATTCAATATTTGTTTGGACACACCGTAGCTTGTGCCCCAAACGATTGAAACTACGAGTAATCCTATGATTGCCCAATGAAATGAGATCTTGTTAGCGAAATTTGTTTCCATATGCGTCGTTGTAATAAAGTTCAATGCAAGTATATGTTCTACTATGCTAGCTTATGAATATAGGCGTGATAATACTTCCAAACTTCATAGGACTTGTGACTAATGGACACAAATAAGCTCATGGCATTACTGCCGGACATCGTGGCGTTCGTCACGGTTGTTGATTCAGGTAGCTTTACAGCAGCGTCGCAAAGATTGAGAGTAACCCCATCAGGTGTTAGCCGTCAGATCAGTCGCCTAGAGGCCGCTTTAAATGCAGATTTGCTAGAGCGCACGACGAGAAAGCAAGTGACAACGGAAATGGGCAAAGTGGTTTACGAATTCAGTCAGAAGATCATTGATTCAGCTGACGATATAGTTCACGTGACGAGCCAAGAGTTAGGTGAGGTGACAGGCGAGTTGCGCATTGCAGCGCCTAAAGCGTTTAGCCGCCGTATCTTACAACCACTGATGCTTGAATTTTTAGCCAAATACCCAAAAGCCAAACTACGTTTGATGGTCAGTGATGAGTTTGTTGACCCGTTTGGGCATAACCTTGACTTTGTGTTTGAACTGACTCACTTCCCGAGGGAAAACCTGGTTGCGAAGTCGCTAGGGCATACTAATGCAGTGTTGTGCGCCAGTCGAAGCTATTTGCAATCGCATGGTATTCCTTTTCATCCAGACAACTTATCGCAGCATGATTGCCTGTACCTTAATGAGCAGCCAAATGACAATGTTTGGCGTTTTTCAAAGGGTGGAGAGGATGTCAAAGTCGAGGTAGAAGGACCATACTCGGTCAACCATTCAGAAATTCGCCTTAACGCAGTTAAGCAAGGGTTGGGAATAGGCATATTCCCAGAATTTGTGGTTGAAGAGGCGATTCAAAACGGTGAAGTCATTCAAGTGCTTCCAGAATGGCGAGTAATCTCACGCTATCAAGGTGAGATCACGTTGCAGTTTCCTCAGTCGAAATTCATGCCGGCTCGAAGACGCGCGTTTATCGACTTTATGGTCGCATCACTAAACCCAGAGCCTTAGATTGACCGGGGAGCGGTAAGTTAAGCTCCGCAGGATCTCGATTAAATAAAGCGCGTTGGATAGTCAGTAAAGATGGCGTCTACTTTATCTAAGTATTTGAACGATTTTGGGTTGTTTACTGTATAGCACCAAATTTCTACTTCAAGTTCACGCAGCATATTAAGGTGGTTAGCGGTTAGCCATTTGTAGTCTAAGTGGCAACTGAATGCGTTGACGTTTTGAATGCTGGCAATGGCTTTGCGGTTCAATCGTTTGGCAAGCACACCAAGACGTGTTCCCAATTTTGCTTCGAACAGTACTTGCATTACTTCAGCGCTGAAGCTGGAGATAATAAGACATTCTCTATCTATAGAATGGATATCCAGTACCGATTTGAGCAAAGAGACAACATGGTTGGCGTCGTGGCTATCGATCTTGACCTCAAGGTTGATGCACATATTGTGCTGGTGACAAAAATCGAGCAACTGTACTAGTGTCATGATGCGTTCTTGCTCAAACGCTTCTGACTTCCAAGCACCAAAATCAAGCTTACTGAGCTGCTCGATAGTTTGCTCGTCAATGCGCCCCTTTCCGTTACTGCAGCGGTTCACTGTATGGTCGTGACAGACCACTAAAACATCGTCTTTGGTTGGTTGAATATCCACTTCAATCCATTGCAATCCTAGCGCGTGCGCCTGTTGAATACTGACCATGGTGTTCTCTGGGTGAGTCCCTGCTACACCTCTATGACCAACATAAATTACACTCATAAATGAACCTCAGAAAGCGACGTCTATCGCTATATATAATAGGGTTTGTTGCAATGTTGTTAATATCAGGTTATCTTGCATCAAGGTTGTCTGACCAGTTAGCAAGGCTTATGAAAATCCATCAGATTTCAGGTTATATCCAACAGATTTATCTCGCTGAGTATCCAGATAAATTGCTGTTACTGGACGGCGCAAGCCGAGCCGATGTCGGCACGATTTTACGCTATATTCGGGACGAACTGAATCGTCCTGTTTCTGATCTCAAAGCCATCGTCGTCACGCATATGCACCCGGATCACGCCGGAGCGGCTCATAGGTTGAAAGCGTTGACTGGAGCGGACATTGTCTCCAGTGAGCAGCCAAAAGCTTGGTATGCGGGCATTGATGGTGTGGCTATGCACCTAACGGATTTGATTTTGGCCCGGTATATGGCGAATCGAATGGGTAAGCCCAAGCGCAACTTATGGTATCAACGCAAACTCAAAGTCGATCATGCCGTGGGCGATGGTGATACTTTACCGTATTTTGACGATTGGCAGGTACTCACAACACCAGGCCATACAGATCGCGACATTTCTGTTTACAATGCCAAGCAGTCGACGGTTTATGTGGCGGATCTTATGGTGGAGGTCAAGCAGCGTTTAATTGCGCCTTTTCCTGTATTTCATCCCAATCAATATCGAAATTCGATTGATAAAATATACAAGCTCAATGCTGAGCGGGTGTTACTTGCTCATCGTGGTCCCGTCTCGTTTGATGAAAAGGCTAAGCAACATATCCTCGAAACAGCACCAAGAAGACCGGTCACTCATTGGCGCGTGACGAAGATTAAACTTAAAAGCTTGGTAAAATCTTTGCTCGCTAGGGGTTAGCGAGCAAGCGTTAATTCACTTGAGCTTTGTCGTGTTTTGGGAAGATTAAGTTCTCAGTATCAAATCCAGCGATGTTCGCGCGCTCAACATACTTCTCAAGCTGCTTAGATTCAATCGATGGTGTTCGAGAAAGGATCCAAAAATAATCCGAGTTATAACCGCTTACCAATGCGACTGAATAGTCAGGTTCTAGGTAGTAGACAACATAACTGCCATAGAAAGGCCCAAAGAAGGATACTTTTAGGTGAGCAATGTCTTCAGATTCAACAAACTTAGCTTTACCTTCGGCCTCAGACCATTCCAAATCCTCTGTATCCCAACCTCGATTGAGTACTTTTACACTGCCGTCTTCATTGAGCGAGTAGGTGGCAGATACATTATCTAAACCACGCTCAAAGCTGTGGTCTAGCCTCGCGACTTCATACCATTTGCCGAGGTAACGGTTTAGTTCAAAGTTGGAGACGGGTTTAACACTTTCTGGCATGCCGGTACAGCCAAGGAGTACCACGCTGATGGAAATCAGCAAACATTGACGTAGCAGTTTCATCCTAAAACCTCTAATAGTTTGGTTACTTATTGAATATACGTCATTTTGTGTCGGTAAGACTACAAAGATTGCATCTATTAGGTATTGCGCTTAATCTGAGCAAGTATTGTCTACTTAGCCATTGGGTATTGCTAAAAACATGTTTGAGATTTTTATCGTCTTTGCTTTGCTGGTGGGTTTTTCCATGGTAGCGCTGAAATACTTTGTAAAACAGGAAGATACCAAATCGTATCAATACAAAGTGAAAGGTCCCATTTTATCTTCAGCACAAACGGCGTTTTATAATGCGTTAAAAGAAGCCGTGGGCGATCATGGGGTGATACTGACTAAAGTTAGCATGGCAAATGTTGTGACACCGCAGCAAATGAAAAGCAAGAAGCAGTGGTTTATCGCAAATAACGTGATCGCCAAAAGCTATTTTGATTTCGTCGTCTGTGACCCAAGAACGATGCAACCACGCGTGATCATAGAATATGATAATGGTCAGAAGCTACATAAAGGAAAAATTGAGCGTCAGCGACTGATCATGCAAGTGTGTAAATCGGCGAACGTTCCGCTGATTGGTGCTTCGGTAAAGCTTAGCTATCAAGTAGGTAAAATTCGCCGTTTACTGGCTGCCCATATTGATTTGATAGAACCAGACAAAGAGGTTCGCTTCTGTAAGCGTTGTGGCAGTCCAATGACAATTAAGACCGCCATGCAAGGGGAGTTCAAAGGTCGACGCTTTTTCACATGTAGCCGCCAACCGCTGTGTCAGTACACAGAGAACTATAATGTGGTGTTCGACGACGAGCAATCGGCATAATTCGTTAGTTTGTTGATTATAATTATTCGCCAAAGAGCTGATAGCCTTCACATTTTTTAGGCTCTGACGCATAAAAAAGAGTCGATTTGATGGCGATTAGACCAAACGGCATCAAAAATACAAAAATGTGCTTGCAGAGCTAAGGTAGTCTGGTTAATATCCTTCTCGTTCCAGAGAGATGGGTCCGTAGCTCAGTTGGTTAGAGTACTACCTTGACATGGTAGGGGTCGGCGATTCGAATTCGCCCGGACCCACCATCCTTCTCTGAATGCTTATTCAGAATGGAACAAAATTTGGGTCCGTAGCTCAGTTGGTTAGAGTACCGCCTTGACATGGCGGGGGTCGGCGATTCGAGTTCGCCCGGACCCACCAAATTTCGAAAAAGCCCGCTTTTGAAGCGGGCTTTTTTGTATCTGCACGTTATGACTTTTCTCCATTGTCTCACAATCTCATGCCTGCTACCCAATGATGACTAACATGCTGCCTTTCTCCTGATTCAAACCGCTAACTTTTTAACACCTAAGAGTTTTCGATATTCAGTACATAAATATCAGAATTACTTCTTGCCCTATAGTTTGAATAGGTCGAGGCGTTTAAGCTTTGCTCATCTTAAAACATGAAGGCAAAACATCATGAAATTTACCTCGATTCGAAAATCTAAACTACTTTGCTCTGCACTTGCTGTCGCTTTACTTGCAGGCTGCTCATCAAGTGGTGGAAGCTCATCGCCGACAGAACCACTGCCTGAGTTTGATGGCGACCTGGGTTTTGAAAATGTGGATCCAGGCTATGGTAATAGTGTACCAGAGGACTCTGAGCCAACAGAGCCAGGTTTAGGCTTTGACTTCGGCTATGTGTATATCCCAGATTTAGACCAAGATGTCCCTGTGCACTTACCGGAATATGAAACACCGGTTAACCCAGATGCGAAGATCTCTACGGTCAAAGAGCGTGAAACAGAAGGTGAGACTCTGTACTCCATTACTTATAATGGCGTTCGTATTGGTGAAATCTTGGTTCAAGATGATGTGATTACTATCTCTTCGCTGCACACGGAGCATACGATTACCGGTAGCAAAAATGACAATGGCATTTGGACTGTCCGAGGACCCGATGGGAATGTTCGTGGCGATGTGAAACGTATCGATGACGGTAAGTGGGTGGTACGTGAGGAAATCAGTCGTGCATCTTATATCGTTGTCTATCATGAGGGTGAATGGAAGGCTGTTCCAGTAGCAGATATTAAGCCTCAGTTAAAAGAACGCATCAACAAAGAGCGCATTGACCGAGTGAAACAGCGCGTTAAGATGAGCCGTCCGAGCTAATTGTATTTTCTGCGCGTAATCAAAAGAGCCCGTTTTTGTCACGGGCTTTTTGATTTAGTTACATGGAATATTTTGGTTGAAATGAAATAACCTAGCGGGTCAATCGTAATACC
Source organism: Vibrio wakamikoensis (assembly GCF_050337275.1). Taxonomy (NCBI): domain Bacteria; kingdom Pseudomonadati; phylum Pseudomonadota; class Gammaproteobacteria; order Vibrionales; family Vibrionaceae; genus Vibrio; species Vibrio wakamikoensis. The sequence goes on from NZ_JAKJST010000013.1 coordinate 116,845, forward strand.
AGGGCATCGTCTACAATGACTGCGTTGTCTGGCCTAAAGTTCGCGAGGTTTTCAGCGAAGCTCCAATCTCCTTTACCCCAGCGGTTGCTATCGAAGTAAGTAAAGTCATCACGCCACTCAAGAGTAAATTCCCCATTGTCATAGGCGTAGTACTTAATCCAATCGATGGTTTGCTCCAGCGGTAGGTTGTCTATATTGAATCGCCCGGCCCAATCGATGGAATCTGCAACCCAAAGGTTCATGCGATAGCTTTGTGGAGTATCACGCATGTCTTGAACTTGCAGAGACTGCGAAGCCAGCTCTTGATGTATGGTCACGCCATCAACTTGCCAGGTAATTTCGTCCGGTGTCCAGATAAGAGTATGTTCATGAAATTCATCGATATCATCAACAGTGTGGAGCTGTTCTGAGTGGATACGATGGCTTGCTTCACCAGTGATTAAGTTGGTTTGCAGCAAATCCTTTCGTTTTCCTACCGACTCAATATCGATTTCACGCCAAGGTATCCCCCCTGCCCAGCTTTCGTTGTCATAGGTAAAGAACGATGAAATGACGCCGGGACTAGAGACCATTTTCATGCGGATAACGAACTTTCCAAACAGTACTTTGTCGTGACTAAACACCTCAGCGCCATACAAAGGTTGATCTGCAGTATTGAAGGAGGGGGAAGTGCCCTCGTTGACTTGCGGCGGTGTTTTGCTCTCTGAACTGCAAGCGGTGATCAGTATCGCAGGGATAAGCCAAACGAGTTTTAACATTGTGGTCATTATGAACCTCTTAAAAGTAGACAATAGGCCAGCCTAGAGGCTGGCCATTTGGATTGATTCAAAAAAGCTCAGTATTAGTGCAGATTTCCCTCGTCCAAAGCTGACGCAACCCAAACCAGCGGAGCATTCCAGTTAATGGTGATTTCATTGAGTGACCATGCACCAATGTTATCTCGATAGCAGGTTTGTCCGATGCATTGTCCTTTCATTGTTGCCGCAATGGGGTCGGAAAAGCTGATCGAGTTAGGCCCACCAATTAAAGCACCAGGTGCAGGAGCCGGAGAGTTTTCATCTGCCGCCTTTGCCCAAAAACGGTGGTGAGGATTTTGCGCCGCGTGGCTGCCATAACCGGTAACATAGGAAATGTTCATCGGGTTGGCCCCCAGTATGTAATCCATCGCGTTCGCTGCTGCCTTTAGAAACTTCACTTCGCCACTGAAGTCATTGGCATATACTAAGAATAAGCTTCGGTTAACCAAGTTTGAGTTTGACCCCCAAGGGTACTCTTCGACAGAGTAAGGAATGTGGTAACCCTCTTTAGTCACTTGTGCTTCGTAGTTAGAGGCCGTTTGAATGATGTTAGTTCTAGCTTGTGAAATCGCTTCTTTCCCTAGGTTATTAGGAACAACGGCAAGGCTGATGGTGCCGAGTGGCGCAGTGTATTGCCAGAAAATATCGCCGTCGGTGGCAATGTTACCTTTTGGTGTCTCTAGATAGTGTGGAGAGCTTTTCAAGAAGTCGCGATATTGAGCGTTACCCGTGGTAATGAACAGTTCACTCGCCGCCCAATAGAACTCATCACTCAAAACCAAGTCATCATATGGGCCTGAGCCGGTGAAGTTGTCGTAGGCAAAAATGTCCGGATGCGCTAAAGCTGCTGTCCACGCTTTTTCGGCAGCGGTTAGACAACGTTTGGCGAAGCTAGGATCGATATCTTTCCATAATCGTCCACATTGAGCGCCAATCGCCGCAAGGTTAAGAGTCGCAGCCGTACTTGGCTGGCCGACATAGCGCTTTTTATCGTCTTTGTGCGGTGGTAATGGCATACCAGTCCACACTTCGTCGGCGACTTTATGAAACGCCAGATGAGAAGCATCAATGGCGGTCAGCTCAAGTGCTTTACTAGCAGATTGATCGCCAATAGGAACGCTAACATTTTGTCCTTCGGGTACTTGCATTGCCAGCATGAACTCAACGTTCCAGCGCGCTTCCGACAGCACTGGATTAACAGCTTGCGAGGCTTCGGGGATCTTTACCTCTTCGCCGCTAAACGGAAGCTTGGCATTGTCGAGCCATAACCCGCGTTCATATAGGTTGAGTAGTGTCCATGTAGTGATTCCGCCATTAACCGTATATTTTCCGTGATCGCCCGCATCATACCAACCTCCGGTCACGTCGATAGAAAGCTCACAACCTGGCCACTGATTTCCCCACGCATCCTCTTTATCAAAGCAGGTTACGCGGTCGTTAGTATGCCCCGCTGGCCTCGCTAAATCGGCTCTTTGAACATATTCTTTTTGGATCTCAATACCACTTCGGTTTTGATAGAAGTAGGAGAAAGCATCGTGTTTAAGCGACTGGTAAAGGTTCTTTTGGATGCTAAATGGATAGCTGTCTTCGCCATCAACCGAGATCGTCAGTCCGGTTTGTTCAGTGGTTAGGTTTGATAGGTCGATTTGATGAAGATGCTCACCAGAGGCTGGGTTTAAACCAAAGACTGATGTTCGACCGAGATCGATGTTGATGCCTTGAGCATTTTTAAGCGTCCAGCGTAAAGGTTGCTTGGAGTCAGAAGTGATAAAGATAAGCTTATCCGCTTGAGGATAAAAGCCGACTTGATTAGTGCGGATGGGCGAGGTCTTAGACACCTCAAAATAGGGCTTTCCTTCGATTGAGACATTGGCCACACACACAGAGCCTGTTTTCTGTGCGCCCATTTGGAATTGGAATTCGCCTCCAGCATCACTATCAAGCTGATGTGTAAACTCATACTGATACGACTCCGGTTTGGTGGAAAGTACGGTTTCTGTGAGGAAGTAATGAGTATAAGGAGGACCTTCATGTTGTATCAGGGTTTTCATTTGGGTATCGACACTAGCGTAGGCATCAAAGCGAATGGAGTACTTCTCGCCCTGTTCCAAACCCACTCCGGCGTGACCTAAGATCACGCTCCAAGCGTCACTACCTGTACTCTTTATATCCATGCAAACGAAGCCATCCTTTGGCGTTGCGCTTGCACCTGCGGTCCACCAACCGTCGAGAGCACTACTAAAATTACCATTACGAATCATCTCATCACTCAGCGCGGCTGAAGAATGAAATGCGGCACAAAGAATAACAGCACTTATCTTGTTTAGTTTTGTCATATGTCCTCCATTATTTTGTCTAACCATATATTGGGTAGTGCTTAAGGCAAGGAAGATTGGTGGAAAATTGAATTTAAATAAATGCTTAGCATTATAACTGTGAACAAATATACAACGGCTATCGTGCTGGTGAATTGTTTTCATGAAAATATTTATGTAGCCATGAAAGCGCATCTCGACCTAGCAAGGTTAGCCTAAACAATTACTCATAAGAAATTAACGTGAACATCGTCACGAAAATGGATATTTCACAGTTCTGTACTACTATTGTATTGACATTTTCTTATTAGTTAATGTCGATGTTAGGGCATATTTTCTTGAAACCGGTTTCGTGTTTCAACGTGTCTTATTCGTCTTTTATAAGGTTAAGGAATATTGTTATGAGAGCAAAGTTAATTACGTTGACCATTATTGCATCAGCGGTTTCATTTACAGCCACTAGCCAGGATGCGCTGGATTATATGACCATACAATCGATCAAAAGTAGTATGTCAAAAAGCGATATAGAACAGGCGCTAGAAAACTGGCGGAGCGCACAACTTGAGAACATAGAAGTACGCGCGAGATACGTCTCTGACAGAGCGCCAAGTCAGTATGTCATTGATACTATTGAAGATGAGTATCAGGTGGCTCGACAAAAGCTAGGATTATAGACAAGATCATTCTTATCATTACAGCCCATGCACACGCTTCTTTGGTGTTTGCATGGGCATCTTTACTACTTAGGTCACTATTTCCAAATTTGATTTCATGAAAGAGTTTCATGGCCAATGAAAAACTTGCCATTGCACTCAATATTCAGCAATTTCAAAAATTTCCCTTCAATTCCATGTGAGTTATATCACGCTTAACGGACCTCATATAAGAAATACTCAGCTTGAAAACGGTTTCATGCAGGGGCGTATCGAGGTTATTTTGGCGACTATCAAAGATGTTTCAGAGTTAGCAGGTGTATCTCAGGCGACAGTATCACGAGTCATCAACGGTACCAGCCGAGTGAGTCACGACAAAAAGCTGAAGGTTGAAAAAGCCATTAAAGAGCTGGCTTATAAACCCAACTCAATCGCCCAAGCGCTTGCGTTTAGTCGCACCGGAAGTGTCGGTATCATGGTACCGGAACTGGGCGGCCCGTTTTATTCTGGGATACTTCACAACATGGAAGAGCACCTTAGACGCTTTGGCTATCATGTCGTCGTCAGTGCGGGTTCGAATACGGAAGCGAGTCAAAAAGAGTCGATTGAGTTTTTAATTAGCCGCCGAGTCGATGCGTTGATTGTTCATGCGCAAAATGTTCCCGATGACTACTTAATTCAAATTGAAGAGTCAGGTATTCCGCTTGTGATTATCAATCGATTCATTCCGGAAATGAAATCAAGTTGTATCACCATCGACAATGAACTTGGTGGAAAAATAGCAACACAATATCTCCTTAAAATGGGTCACACGGATATTGTTTGTATTACAGGTCCTTTAGATAAATCCGATGCTAGAGGACGTCTGCAAGGTTATAGAAATGCACTGTTTGACGCAGGTATTGAATATGATGAAGTGCTTGTTGCCGAAGCGTCATTTACCGAAGAAAGTGGTGCCAGTGCAATGGAAAAAATAATAAGGAGGAAATGCCACTTTACCGCAGTATTTGCTACTAATGATCATATGGCTTTAGGTGCGTATGAGGTGCTGGCAGAGCAAGGATATTCAGTGCCAGAACAAGTGTCACTCATTGGATTTGATGACATTTTGTTCGCTCGTTATTTAACGCCAAAATTAACGACAATGAACTTCCCAATTGAACAAATGAGTTTGGAAGCTGTACAGCTTGTTATTCAAAAATTGGGGAATAATAAGTGCGACGTTAATTTTAAACTACTCCCTTCACTAGTGGTTAGAAATTCAGTTAAGGATCTACTTACTACCCTATAATTCTATTAAGGATATAACATGAAATTAAAGAGTTTAGTACTTTATAGTGCGATTTCGCTTGGAACAATTACCGCTGTTAATGCAGAAGAAGCGATTCGTTTTGATGGTTTTCCAGATTTTGACAGCAGCTTGAAAGTTCTGCTACCTGAGTTTGAAAAGGAAAATGACATCAAGGTTGATTACTTGATGAACAACCATGGTGACCATCACACTAAACTGACAACTAACCTAGCGACGGGCTCAGGTGCGGGTGACGTCATCGTTGTTGATGTAGAGAAAATTGGTCCATTTGTAGCGTCTGGTGGTTTGGTCAACCTTTCTGAAAAATACGGTGCAGATAAATACGCTGAGCGTTTTGCTCCCTACGCATGGGCGCAAGGTAAGGGCTCTGATGGCAACATGTACGGCATTCCAGTGGATCTAGGCCCTGGCGTTATGTATTACCGTACAGATCTATTTGAAAAAGCGGGTATCGACGTGAAAGATGCCATCAAAGATTGGGACTCTTACATTGCTGCAGGTGAAAAACTGAAGCAACAAAACGTTCAACTGATCGCCTCTGCAGCGGATGTTGCACAAGCAATCATCTACACCACAGTACCTGAAGGCGAAGGTCTTTACTTCGATAAAGACGGTCAGCCAGTCGTTACCTCTGAGCGTTTTGTACACGCTTTTGAAGTCGCGAAGAAAATTCGTGAAAAAGGTCTAGATGGCCGCATTTTGGCATGGTCAAACGAGTGGTATGAAGGTTTTAGAAATGGCACGTTTGCGACTCAACAGTCGGGTGCATGGCTGCTTGGTCACTTGAATAACTGGATTGCACCAGAAACAAAAGGTAAGTGGGCAGTATCAAATCTACCTGATGGCATCTACGGCAGCTGGGGCGGCTCTTTCCTTTCTATCCCTACTCAGTCACAGCACCAAGATGAAGCTTGGAAGCTGATCGAATTCATGACAGCAGATCGTGACTCACAGCTTAAGCACTTTGAGACGATTGCTGCGTTCCCAGCTAACGTAACGACTTACGACGACAAACTGTTTGACCAAGAAGTTGAGTTCCTTGGTGGTCAAAAAGCGCGTCAGCTATTTGCTGAAGTAGCGAACAACATCAAACCGGTTGCACCAGCGAAAGGTGACCACGTTGCTCGCTCAATCGTTCTAGAAAATGCACTGATGGAAGTATTGGATGAAGATAAAGACATCAAAACTGCATTGGCCGAGGCTGAGCGCCTAATTAAACGCAGAACGCGTAACCTTTAATCCGTTTTTGAGTTTGATTTAAGGAAGCGTGCTAGCGCGCTTCCTTCTTTAAGAGGTCGTTACTATGAGTCATTCAGCGAGCAACGTCATGGAAGCAACATCAAGGCAGAGTATTATTGCTCGTATTAATGCCAAGGCATTAGCCCCCTATGGGTTTTTGTTGCCGTTCCTAATTATTTTTTCTGTATTTGGTATTTTTCCACTTCTATTTTCAGTGTTCCTTTCTTTTCACGAATGGAACCCAGTAGAAGGTCTTGGCGCGATGAACTTCGTGGGACTAGAAAACTACCACATTGCGCTTACCGACCCGTGGTTGTGGCGCTCCCTTAAGAACACATTTTGGCTAGCAATCACTTCTGGTGTGGCGCAGCACTTAGTCGCGATTCCAGTGGCTTATATTTTGGTCTCCCTTGGCGACAGACTTCGCCATTGGCTGACGTCTGCGTACTTTTTGCCTTTCATCACATCAACAGTCGCCGCGTCACTTATCTTCTTCAATATGTATTCGCCAAGCTCAGGCATCATCAACCAAACGTTGATTTACTTGGCTGATACCACGGTTCTTGGTTGGGCATTTGCGTGGGTCAATGACTATCAACCTATCCGCTGGCTTGACGATGCAACGCTAATCAAACCATCGATTGCCATCATGGTTTTTTGGAAATACACCGGTTTTAACATCGTTCTTTACACCACAGGTTTAATGACGATCCCTAAAGATATCTTAGAAGCTGCACGAATGGATGGTGCTAACGCGCTTCGTCGCTTCTGGCATGTTTCACTACCCATGATTCGTCCTTTTGTCTTTTTTGCTGTCACCATGACCATCATCGGTAACTTGCAGTTGTTCGAAGAACCTTTCGTACTGACTCGCGGTGGCGGCGGTACTGGTCAGGCGGGTCTAACCATCTCTATGTACTTGTACAAAGTGGGTTGGGAATGGCTAGAAATGGGCACAGCATCTGCAATTTCATGGCTACTGTTCGCGCTCATCGCCGGATGTACAACAATTCAATTTTTATTCTTTGGTAAGAAAGGTTTAGGGGAGCACTAATATGACGACTCTAACGCATAACTCGAATGCCGTAATGGCAAAACTAAAACCGAGCGATCGCACTGTAGAGCTGCTGGTGAAAGCGTTAATGGTGCTGCTTGCAGCGATACTTATCGTCTCTGCAATTATTACCGTGTTCCCGTTTATTTGGTCGGCACTACTGTCGACACGTGACCGCAGCGAAATCTTTGGAACTGGTATCAGTTTTGCCATCGGAGATAGCTTGGCGATTAACTACGCGAAGCTACAAGAAATCATGCCTTTCTGGCAGGCGATGTTTAACTCTGTCTACGTGGCCTTTGTAGGTACCACCATTTCCCTGCTGTTCTGTAGCATGGGTGGTTACGCTTTTGCGGTTCACAAGTTCAAGGGTAAGAACATCTTATTTGGCATGCTGGTAGGCTCGATGATGATTCCACCAGTATTGAGCTTGATTCCTTACTTTATGATCGTGAAGTTTCTAGGATTGCTCGATAACCATGTTGCGGTATGGCTTCCATTTACCACGACGCCGTTTGGTATTTTCCTGATGCGTCAGCACGTGGTGGCCTCGATTCCACGTGAGCTTCTTGAAGCGGCCAAACTAGATGGTGCTGGTGAACTACGTACTTACTGGAGCGTGGTACTACCGCTGATGAAACCCGCGCTTGCCACACTTGCGATTGTTCAGTTCGTTTTCTTCTGGAACATGTTCATGCAGCCTTTGGTAGTTCTGAACTCACCTGAAAACTACGTGATTACTCAGGCACTAAGAAGTGTGCAGGGCATACCAAATACCCCATGGGGCGCAGTAATGCTTGGTACCACTATCTCAATTCTTCCACTGGTTGTGACTTATCTGTTTGCCTCTAAACAGATGATTAGCGGCTTAACATCTGGCGCAGTTAAGGGGTAAATGATGCCACAGTTTCAATTGCCACTTGGCTCAAAAATGCGTGACCCACAGTTTGTCTTTGGTGTTGCTACCTCCTCTTATCAAATTGAGGGCGCGACGAAAGAAGGCGGGCGCTGCGATTCGATTTGGGACACGTTTTGCCGACAACCGGGCAAGGTAGACAACGGTGACAATGGCGATATTGCTTGTGACCATTACCACCTGTGGGAACAAGATATCGAGATGATTCATTCTCTTGGTGTCGACGCCTACAGGCTGTCAATTGCATGGCCGCGTATCCTGCCTGAAGAAGACGCGGTCAACGTTCAAGGCTTAGCGTTTTATGAGCGCATTATCGACAAGTGTCATGCTCTCGGTATGAAAGTCTACGTCACGCTTTACCACTGGGATTTGCCTCAATATTTAGAAGACCGAGGTGGATGGCTTAATCGTGAAACGGCGTATAAGTTTGCTCACTATGCTGAGGTAGTAAGTCGCTACTTTGGTAATAAGATCGATGTCTACACCACGCTAAACGAACCGTTTGTATCCGCTTTCCTTGGTTATCGCTGGGGGATGCATGCACCTGGCGTAGTCGGGGAGTCTGAAGGGCTTTTAGCGTCGCATCACCTATTACTGGCACATGGTCTAGCAATGCCAGTACTGCGTGAAAACGCGCCTGATTCATTGCATGGGATTGTTTACAACGCCACACCGTTCTATCCAGAAAGCGAAAAGGACGAAGGTGCGGCTATGTACAAAGACGCCGCGAATTATCACTGGTTTATGGATCCGGTGCTTAAGGGAAGTTATCCCGAATTAGTACTAGAGCGCGAGTACGCCCACAAACCTATGGTGCTAGAAGGGGATCTAGAGATTATTTCTGCACCGGTAGATTACATCGGTATTAACTACTACTCACGTGGCGTAGTGCGTTTTGATGAAAATGGCGATATCGAATCAGTTCCTCAATCCGAATCAGAGCACACCGATATCGGTTGGGAAATTTACCCGCAGGGACTGACCGATCTGTTAGTTCGAATCAAGTCACGCTATCCAAACCTGCCACCGATCTACATTACTGAAAATGGCGCCGCAGGCAATGATGAGTGTATTGAAGGAAAGGTGGATGACGAACAGCGTCAACGCTACCTGCAACAGCACTTGCTTGCTCTAGATAAGGCGATAGAAAGCGGCGTTAACGTCCACGGTTACTTCGCTTGGAGCTTAATGGACAACTTTGAATGGGCGTTCGGTTACGTCCAGCGATTCGGCATTGTACATGTCGACTATCAAACACAAAAAAGAACACTGAAACAGAGTGCGATTGCCTATCGCAATATGCTTCTAGCGCGCTCTGAGGAGAACAAAAATGGCTAAAGTAGAATTTCGTAATATCAAAAAATCATTCGGCGACGTAGAAGTCGTAAAAGAGTTCGACTTTACCGTCCAGGACGGTGAGTTCGTGGTGTTTCTTGGCCCTTCGGGTTGCGGAAAATCAACAACTTTAAGAATGCTGGCTGGCTTAGAAGACATCACATCAGGTGATATCTTTGTGGGCGACAAGCGCATGAACAAAGTGGACGCAAAAGACAGAGACTTGGCGATGGTGTTCCAAAGTTATGCTTTGTACCCCCACATGACAGTGTATGAAAACATTGCTTTTGCTCTCAAACTAAAGGGCATGGCTAAGCGTGATATCGATGTTGAAGTTCGCAAAGCCGCGACCATGCTAGAGCTAACGCCACTGCTCGATCGTAAGCCGAAAGAACTGTCTGGCGGCCAACGTCAACGTGTCGCGATGGGGCGTGCGATGGTACGCACACCGAAGGTATTTTTGTTTGATGAGCCATTGTCGAACTTGGATGCCAAATTGCGCGGCACAATGCGAGAAGAAATCAAAGAACTGCATCGTAAACTACAGACCACAACCATTTACGTGACTCACGACCAGATCGAAGCCATGACGCTCGCTGATCGCATCGTCATTCTGAAGGATGGCTACGTTGCACAGGTTGGCACACCAACGGATGTCTTTAAACGTCCAGCCAACAAGTTTGTTGCTCAGTTTATTGGGAACCCATCAATGAACATGCTCGACGCACAGCTTGTCGACATCGATGGCGAATTTTTCGTTGAGCTTGGTGATGTACATATTCCACTGCCAGAACGCTTTAAAGCGCACGCTTCAAAAAATGTTGCTCTGCACTTTGGTGTACGTCCAACAGATCTTTATCTTCGCCCTGAGCAAGTCGACCATGACCGTGTGCTCCCAATCCCTGTATCAATCAAAGACAAGGAACTACTTGGCGCGAGCATCCTGTTGAAGACCGAAGTGGCTGGTCAGCCATTTGTAGTTGAAACGCAAGCGGCAGAAGTCGACGTTGACGATCTCATTCTTTATCTGGATTTAGATGCAATCCACTTGTTCGATGCCTTAAGCGAAAACTCACTCGCCATCGACTAGTCCGCAAGCGAACGATTTTAATTTAACTTTGAATAAACCCCTTTGAGAGTTAAGGGGTTAGGGAACACGACGATGAAATTTGGATATTTTGATGACGCAGCAAAGGAATATGTCGCCACGACACCGTGCACACCGATTAAATGGTGTAATTATGTGGGCACGCTCAATTTTGGCGGCTTGGTGGATAGTAATGGTGGAGTGCTGCTGTGTAAGGGGGACCCAGCACTCAACAGGGTCACCAAATACATCGCCCAGCTGCCAAACTCCGATTTTAAAGGGTCTACGACCTATATTAAGGTTCAAGACGCTGATGGTAATGTAGAAATTTTCTCGCCTTTCTACACGCCGACACTCAAGCCTCTGGAGCGTTATGAAAACCATACAGGCTTGTCGTACACCACCATCGTATCGGAAGGGTATGGGGTGCGTTGTGAAGCGACGTTCTTTGTACCGCACAACGATCCCGTTTTGCTACAGGATATTAAAGTTACCAACATCTCTGACAAACCACTGCATGTAGATGTGATTCCAGTGTATGAGTTCACTCACTTTGATGCTTTAAAGCAGCTCCTTAATGCTGACTGGGTACCACAAACCATGACGCTGAAAGCGCACAAGCAACAGAGCGGTCATACTGTGCTGGAACAATACGCCTTTATGAAGCGAGATTTTGCCGTAAACCTAATGACGGCAGACAGAATCGCGACTTCATTTGATGGTGATCGTCAGCAATTTCTTGGCAATATGAGCTATGGAAGTTGGGCAGCACCGCAAGCGTTAAATCACCAAGAGCTGAACAATTCTGAATGTCTGCGTGGTGACAACATTGGTGCACTGAACCTAAGATTAGGCTGGCTAGAGCCAGAACAGCAAGAGCGCACTGTGGTGCAGCTAACTCAGATGGAAAGTTTAGAACAAGCGACCGATCTGCTTGCTAAATATCGCGATCACCAAACGGTCGATGAGGCGTTTAACGCGTTGGTTTCTCATTGGGAGCAGTATTTAGCAACACTGCACGTCGACACGCCTGATCCGGCAATGAACTCAATGTTAAATGTGCACAACCCGCGTCAGTGTCACACCACGAAAAACTGGTCGCGTTACTTGTCGCTGTATCAACTGGGCTATGGTGCGCGCGGTATTGGCTTTAGGGATTCTTCTCAAGATACCTTGGGTGTTATTTCACATATGCCAGAAGAAGCTCGCGAGTTGATTGAGCGATTGCTAACAGTACAAAACACCGATGGTTCGGCTATGCACCAGTTTTTCCCGTCAACCATGGAAGCGAATGCAGGTGACTCACGGGAGGAAGAAGACCGTCCAGATTATTACGGTGATGATCACCTCTGGATTATCTTTGCGGTCACTCAGTACGTAAAAGAGACCGGTAATGCCGCGTTCCTAGATAAGGTGCTACCTTATTATCAAAAAGATAAACACGGCAACCCTATTGAGTCGGCGAGCATTTGGAATCACTTGTGTCGCGCGATTGAGTTTACTTACAGCAATCGTGGCCAGCATGGTTTGCCGCTGTTAGGTTTTGCGGACTGGAATGATACGGTGAACTTGCCGACGGGCGCTGAGTCTATGATGATCGCCAATATGTACGGTAAGGCGCTACTGGATATGCTCGACCTCTGCAAACTGCGTACGGATAGTGCGTTAGAGCAGCGCTTTGAAGAGTACTATAAAGAGATGCAGCGTATCGTCAATGACTTTGGTTGGGATGGGCATTGGTACATTCGTTACTTTGATGAGAAAGGCGAGCCGATCGGCTCACATGTGAATCAGCAAGGGCAGATATACACTAATGGCCAAAGCTGGCCGGTTATTTCAGGTTTTGCTACTGAAGAGCGTGCGACTCAAGCGTTAGATTCCGTGTATCAAAAACTCAATACACGTAATGGTATTAAGTTGTCGACACCGGGCTACAACGGGTTTGATCCAAAATTGGGCGGTGTATCCACTTATCCTCCGGGCGCGAAAGAGAATGGCGGTATATTCTTGCACTCTAACCCATGGGTCATGATCGCTGAAGCGAAAATGGGCAATGGTGATAGAGCTTATGAATACTATCGTCAAATTAACCCTGCATCGAAAAACGATCACATTGATGTGTTTGAATCTGAACCCTACTGCTATCCGCAGAACATTTTAGGGGATGAGCATGAGCAATTTGGCTTAGGAAGAAATGCTTGGTTGTCGGGTACGTCGTCTTGGACTTATGTGGCGGGTACACAGTGGATTTTAGGCGTTCGACCAGATGTCGATGGCCTAATCATCGACCCATGTATTCCGAAAGCCTGGCCTGGATTCAAAGTGAAACGTCAGTTCCGCGGAGCAACTTACTGCATTGAAGTGACTAACCCAGAGCATGTTTCGAAAGGGGTTACGAAAGTGAAGGTTAATGGCGAACTGATTGACGGTAACAAGATCCCGGTGCTTGCAGAAGGTGAACACCAAATCGAAGTGACACTCGGTTAAATAAAAAAAGGGGCGCTTAGCGCCCCTTATGACGGTATGGTGGTTTAGGCTTGATAGCTAATCTGACATTGCCAAGTAAAACGCTCCAGCTGGTTGGGACTTAGCTCTTTAAGACCGATTTGATTATTAAACGCATTCGCCGGGCAAGTCATGGGTTCAATAGCCAACGTGGGCTCTGAGTTGGGTGTATAGAGTTGGATGAATGGGTAGCTTGCGTCTTGCTGGTAACGAATAGAGGCTCGTTGATCTGCTCGCTCAAGAGACAAAGCGATAGGGCGTGACAGCTCGAACTGAAAACAGTGATTCAGCTCCGCGTCGCCTAACCAAGCGCCATGGGCAAACTGGTCAAATGGTTTGAATGAACCAGTAGGAAGGCCCGATTCTGAAACGAGTTCTTGGCTAGACGGCATGTTTAGTTTTACTTGGTCACGCTCGCAGCCTAAAGAGAAATATGGGTGCCATGCATCACCATAGGGCAGAGAGTTAACGCCGGTATTCGTGATTTCGGTGGTGCAAGTTAAGACACCATCAATATCGATACGGTAGATGACATCTAATAGAAAGCTGTGTGGGAAACCAGCACAAAGGTGCTCGGTGTTGTAGCGAAGGGTCACTTCGGCATAGTCAACATTGGCATCGGTATGAAGGATTGAGAATGGTTGATTGTAAAGTAACCCGTGAACAGCATCTTGAGACCAAGGGAAGTTAGCGGGTAGGGTAAATGTTTGCTGTTGGAATAAGTATTGCCCCTTTTCTAGGCGGTTTGGGAATGGAAACAGTTTGGCGCTACGAGAAAAGAACGGATGAGTTTTGGTTAATTCTTCCGCACTCTGATAGCCCTGAATAAATGAGAAAGGACTGTTGTTGATAATGAGTTTATTTATTACTGCGCCAAAGTCTTGGATGATTTCCAATATTATACCGCATTTTGAGTTTTTAATTTGCAATGAACCAAAGTGGCCAAATTTATCTTGGGTTATTTTAAACATTTTCGACTCCATTTTTATTTGATGCTATCACAATAAAAAAGATATTCAATAAGGGATTGTTATGATTCTTAATATAGAAAATACTACTTACAAGGGCACAGTGAATGAACTGTGTGCTAAGGGAAATGCGGTTGAATTTATTCAACCGTGGTACGTGCCTATCTCAACAACCCCAGACAACACAGGAATGGCAGTAGGTGGGATTGGCAGCGCATTCACGCTGACGCCGCTTGGTTCTACACCAAACTTTAGCTTTGTTCCGGGGATTTTTATCGATGTTGAATCTGAGGAATTAAACTTTAACGATTTCCACGTTTCAGTTATGGATATTCCGACGGTTGAAAATTTAGCAATAACTGATTTGGATGGTTTGATTCAATATCTTAAATATTACCCGGTTGTGCTGAATGGAAAGATAGCGACCGATATTTCAAGAAAAGATATAGAGAGTGAAATTAAACGTTCTCTGATTGATGCTACGTTTTATAGTGAAAATAAAGATGGTTTTTTAAAATGGAACGTTGAGTTCTCTGATAAAACACTGCATAACTTGGAGCTTGATGCAAATAGTGTCTCGACACAGGTGCGAGTTGCTGTTGATTTTTTTGATGGACATTTGGTCAACAATACAGCCCAGCTTCGCTCGTTAAATGCGGTTGGCCAGTCGGCGATCGAAAGTGTGGCTCGTGAAGACATTCATTACCAAGCCATGTATCCCATTGCGCAGTATCAGTATTCGTCGTTTGAAGATATCAAACTGACTCGAAATGTAGTGTCACCTATTGTTAAGGGTGACAAAACACTGTGCTCGTTGCCGCTGCACTGGAATCTGTTCTCAGTAGAAAACAGCAGTAATGAAACAAAAGTAGTGACGATTGTTCAGCCACTCACTAATCTTATTGGCTCTACCTACCGCAAAGGCCGCGATGGTGTGCAAGATTCATTTTGTACTCTTACGCAAAACCCAATCGATCAGTCGCACCGTCCTGTCACCATTACAACGGATAATTCGGTATTTAAGGGCGTGGCACAGACAAGTCAGTCACCTTATGCGTCTGATATTGAGGGAGAAGTTTGCTTTGGTGTTCA
This sequence comes from Vibrio wakamikoensis, assembly GCF_050337275.1. Classification (NCBI taxonomy): domain Bacteria; kingdom Pseudomonadati; phylum Pseudomonadota; class Gammaproteobacteria; order Vibrionales; family Vibrionaceae; genus Vibrio; species Vibrio wakamikoensis. The sequence goes on from NZ_JAKJST010000013.1 coordinate 132,118, forward strand.
ATCGGACTCGGATTTACTTAAAAGCGGCAAAGTCACCGTCTCCATAAAACCGTCGCTCTATATCACACAATCCCAAAAAGCGCTGGAAACCAGCTTAAAAACTGGCCGAACCAATCAGTTGTTCGACAAAGGCATATACAGTGGCCGTGAATGCTTACAGGGTCTGGTTTGTGTTCAAGTGGAGCTTGAGCCAGGTCAAACGGTCGATCTTCGTTTCGTTCAGGTCATGGATCACAGCAAAATCTCCCTTGATGGATGGGAATCGAGAAAATCGTACGCTCAATTCTACCAAGAATCACACCCTGCACAGTCAATACTTAAAGATACTCTGCCAAAACTAAGCGATATCGAGCATCGAATTGTCTCTCAGCAGGAGGCATTTTACCAAGAAGCTCAAGCGAACTTTGAAAGCAGTGAGAGCGCAGCCCGCTTTACTACAATGGCAATGAATACACTGTCGTTTCTAGCAGAATCGACAGTGTGGGATTGTCAGGATAAGTTTTTGGTGAAAGAGTGCGTGGACTATCCGTTCTTTAACTCTCTTGATGTGTATTTCTATGGCTCATTCTCTCTGCTTTATCTACTGCCTGAGCTTGATGGTGTTGTCATGCGCGAGTTTGCTGACGCAATTATGGCATCCGATCCAACCAAGCGTCGCTATTGGGAGTACGCCGAAAAGCCAAACGCAGAGTTATGTGATACCAAGTATGAAGGCGTGCGAGCGATCAAAGGTGCGGTTATCCATGACTTAGGTAGTCCTTACGACATTCAGCCAGACGCCTATGATTGGCATAACGTGAAAGAGTGGAAAGATCTTGCACCCAAATACATTCTAATGGTTTACCGTCACTATGTGCATTCTAACGATTTGTCGGTCGTTCAAGCCTGCTGGCCTGCCATTGTGGAAAGCGTTGAGTATTTGACGGCGCTCATTGAAGAGGGTGACACACTGCCGCTGACGCGTGGTACGGATGATACCTTCGATAACTTGGCCTCTCATGGCATCTCCATTTATTGTGCTAGCTTGTGGTCTGCCGGACTTAAAGCCGCCAGTAAACTGGCTAAATTGATGGATGAAAAGGACTTAGCAGATTGGTATCAACAACGTTCGTCTGCTGCGTTAGACACGTTGGAGCGCGCATTGTGGGATGAAAGAAATGGCTATTACCATTTCTTCGCAACGCCTGTACAAGCCAAGCATTTAACGGGTGAAACCAATGACTCTTTACAGTCATTAGGCCTATCACTAACTGGCGATAAAACTGAAGATAAAAAAGTAATCAACGCTTACTTAGATAGTGTTGACCTTGAATCTGAACTGAGCATGTTCGAGCAGCGAGTCTCTAAAAAGCATCGTTTACTAGAGCTTGCTCCGGATGTGTTTACCGCAGCGTACAAGGACATCTTACTTGACTCAGATAACAGCTTTGGCGATGCCTTGCTTGCTGACAGTTATTTGAAACTGATTGGTGATAAAGGGCTGTTTGAAGATCACAAAGTCGCTCGTACCCTTGATTACATCTACCGTACAAACTTCAAAGAGAATAGTCCGAAGTTGGGTGTGGCTAACATGACCCTTTGCGATGGCGCACCCCATGATGCGTTTCAGGCACAAGACGTTTGGATTGGAGTGCAGTTCAGTACTGCAACGGCGCTAAAACTTGCAGGAAAACAGCAGCAAGCTGAGGCTTTGATTGATTCTGTCTATACAGCGCTCTACCACTACGCGAAGATCCCATTTGCCGCGCCAGAAGGGTTTAACTGCTCAGTGGCTGTTTCTCAGTCTGATTTAGTCGAGCAATTTGGCGTAGCGGAATCCACGGCTGAGCAATGGCTGCAAGGTCTGAAAGCAACAAATTGTATTTTGGCTGATGGCAGAGTAAATCCAGATTTGACGTCGGACTTTGCTGAGTTTCGTAGCGTGTTTACAGAAGCTATGCCTGACGAACAGGCGGTCAAGCTACAAACTTGGTTGCTCAATACAGGGCTCAAATATACCGCTGGGCGCTACTTCAGACCGGGTATGATTTTCTCTTATTTATACTAATTGCAGAAAGCAGAGAAAAGATATCAATAGATTTATACAAAGGGTTAGGAGGATATCCTAACCCTTTTTTTCGTCTTTAATTTTATTGTTTTCACCGCAGGAGTCGCGGATGATCAAGTGAACAAAGTCATCCTCGCTGGTTTGATATTCTTCTTCAACGAAGAGGCCAAGAGCGCTAGCAACTCGTGTAGCCGCAAGTCGACCGAATTGGAGGGACGGTTGGCGAAGGGTCGTTAACGCCGGGGTAAATACCGCAGACACTTCATGATCATCGAATCCGACCACGGAGACTTGATGCGGTACCTGTATACCGGCCTCTTTGAGCGTACTGATCGCTCCAAAGGCCATTTGATCATTGGCAGCAAAAATGGCGGTAAATTGCACGCCTTGGCAAAGGAGCTTGCGCACTGCATCGCGTCCACTGGCTACATCGAACTTCCCATTGACGACTCGCTCGGGGCAATAATCAATACCGGCTTTATCAAGTGCCTGCTTGTAGCCGAGAAGTCGCTGCTGAGAATCTGGGTGAAAGACTAAGCCTGAAAGGTAGACGATGTCGGTATGACCGAGCCTTAACAGGTGGTTTGTCGCCATGTCCCCCCCGACTAATCCACTATTGCTAATGCAGTGAATGTTTGGGTGTTTGATATCGTGGCCTCCAATAGTAATGATAGGAAGTTGCAGAGCTATCTCGATAAGCTGTGGTGCGGTTAAGCTACTACCAATAACGACAAGAGCATCCACCCCTTGGTGAATCAGTTGCCTAGTGCGTGTCTGTTCTTGTGTGTTGTTCCAGTTGCCTATCATAACAACAGGGGAGAGCTGATATTTGCCTAGCTCACCCTCAAGACCTGACAAGATGGCGTTGCTGTGAGGGCAAAGCGCGTACGGCGAAAGTACCCCAACCAGATAATTCAATTTGTCGGTCACTTTGTTTTTTGTTGGCTTCGGCTGATAGCCTAGTGTGACCATGGCTTTCTGTATTCTGAGCTGTTTATCACGGCTCACAAAGCCACGCTGATGAATATAGCGATTCAAAGTCGATATGGAGACAGATGCGGCTAGCGCAATGTCATTTAGGGTAGGTTTTGAGCTTGGTATTCAATTTATAAAATCAACTAAAACAATAAACTAGCACGTTATCGATGTTTAAAAAGGGGATGGCTCACAAAAAGCAATTTGAGCTGGCTACCCGAGCCAGCTCATGTAATTAAAAACGCAGTTTAGTTATTGGCAGCTTCCAATCAGTGACCAAGAGGCGTCGCTTCCTAGAATCGAACTGGTATACCAATTGGCTCGATACTTACTGCCTTCATAAACCATTTCTTCACCTTCAAGCAAGTGCGTATTTGGACCGCCTTCGTAGTCAGCGTGAAGCCAGTTTGGATGAGTAGTGACGTTGTCACAAGATCCGGTAGGAGGAGTAACGTCTCCTTCAACTGGTTTCATTTCGAACCAATTTAAGTTCCAACCACCAGTTTTAACGAATAGCGCCACGGTATGTTGACCTGAATCCGGCAGTGAAATGGTATGAGTGATGTTTTGCCAGCTTTGCCATCCACCGGTACCACTTACCGTAATTTCACCATACGTTACGTTTCCACCGCCTTGCTCTATCTGAATCACACCAGCATTTGCGTGCTCAGAAGCGACTCGGTAAGTGATTTCGTACTTGCCTGCCTTAGGAGCATCAATGTCAAATGTTATCCAATCACCGTCATCGGTAAAGCCAAGGTTTTGGCCTCCACCTGCGTCGGTTGTATGTTCAAATTTTAACCCTTTCGCATAGCAAAAACTTTCCGCATCAATGCGACCCGGAAGGGCAGTTACGCTACAAGGACCCGTGAGATCGCTTTCGCCACCACCGCCTCCAGCACTCGTTGGCCAGTTAGAAATGATCTCTTTTACCTTCAAACCCGATTCCGTGTAGTTGCCCCAACTACCACCAGGAGTGAACATAGATGCGCCTTCTGCTTTGTCATTGACCGACCAGTTCGCATGGCTAATGTTGTATGTCTTGAACAGCTCCATCCAGGCATCTGTTTCACCTTGATTGACCGCACCATCACCATCTGCGTTAACGGTGCCCCACTCAGTAGCAAATAGGGCAATGCCATTGTTTAAGGCGGTGAGCACTTTGTTTCTCAGAGATTGACCGTGGGTGCCCGCGTAAAAGTGGATGGTATAAGCAATGTTAGGGCGATTAATAGGGTCGTAAGAGGCAATGTCCACATCTTGAGACCAGTTAGGCGTGCCGACGACGATGATTCCCGTAGGGTCAATAGCTCGAATCTTGTCGATGATGAACTCGGCATATGGCTTAATATCATTGCTCCAGCTGACTTGGAGTGGCTCGTTGTAGACCTCATAAATGATATTGTCATGGTGGCCATATTTGGTTGCTACGTGGGTAAAAAACGCTTCAGCACGAGCCCAGTCGTTATGAGCATAGTGACTGTGGAAATCAACGATGACATACATATCTTCAGCAATAGCGGCTTCGATAACGGTTTCGAGCCTTGCCATGTTACCACTCCAGTCATCTTCTAGACCCCCGGTTGCGCCATGGCCTATTGCAGCGCGGATTAACGTTGCCCCGAGTTCTGTCTTCGCAGCTTTAACATCCGCGGCAGTGTAGAATCGCTCTGCACCCCAATTGGTGTTGCTCCAGAATAAACTTGGGCCAGCAAAGCTCTGAGCGACGCCCCCAGCTAACACCTGGTTGCCAGAAACAGTGAGTGGTTCAACGGCATATGCCAACTGAGTGGAAGCTGCCAGTAACGTCAAGGAAAGAACTCTTTTTCCTATCGATAAATTACATAATTTAGTGCGTTTCATAACCAATGATTTCCTTATTAATGATGCGTTTCTTTCAATAATAAAAATAGCAATGGTAAGAAGAGGGTTAAAGTTTGTAATAGATGATAAATATGCGTTTGTAGGAATTTTGTGAACTTGTGTGGATGTGTATTGGAGAGCTTGAACCGTTAGTTGAATGTATCTGACTTTATTATTTGATTTAGATCACGCACGCTAGTAATAGTTGGTTTAAAAATAAAAGCCAACGTATGGTTACGTGGGCTTTTATTCTGGTTTTATAAGCTAGCCTTTATTAAATATAGAGCTTGTTGACTGACGAATTATTAAATCTATAGGTGGCATTCTAGCTTCATATTGGCCTTTTAAAACCATACTCAGAATAGAGTTTGCACATACAGTTCCTATCTCTTCAATCGGCTGCCTTAGCGTGGTGAGAGCGGGCGTAAAGTATTTTGAAGTCGGTAAGTCATCAAAACCAACCACGGAAACATCTTGAGGAACCTTAAGGCCGTTGTCATGCAGTGCCTTGATAGCACCATAGGCGGTAAGGTCATTGGCTGCAAAAATTGCGGAAAAATAGATGTTGGAGTCGATTAACTCTTTTGTTGCACTGTAGCCCAAATCCATACCAAAATCGCCTCTTTTGACCAGTTTGGAGTTGACCGGGATGCTGGCTTCACTAAGTGCCTGTTTATAACCTTCAAAACGTGCAGATGCATCAGGTTGTGATGATAATCCCTTGATATGAGCAATATTTTTGTGGCCTTGCTGGAGTAAATGAAGAGTAGCGATGTAACCACCCATGACATTATCAAGGTTAAGCGAACAAATGCTGTCTCCCTTAATATCGTAACCAACCGTAACAACAGGAATCGACTTCGCTGTCGAGATTATTTTTTGGTTGTCTAAGTTCCCAGTAACAATAATTATGCCGTCAACATTGCTTTTAATTAAGTAGTCAAGCGCATGATTTTCCAGCTTGTTTTGCCAGTGTCCAGAGGCCATAACTAAAGAGTAGCCTTTGCTTATCAGCGTCTTCTCCATATCGTTGACGATAGTAGAGGTATAAGGGCTATCTGGGTGTTGTACTAACACGCCGATAGTCATTGAACGTCGACTCAAATCCTGTTGCATTTGGAAACTAGGCTTGTATCCGGTCTTTTTAACCGCATCCTCAATGCGTTCACTTTTCTCATCTGATACGTAGGTGGTACGGTTAAGAAAGCGTGAGACAGTACTGGGTGACACACCGGCGAGTTTAGCCACATCGTAAACCGTGGCGGATTTTTTTTTCTTTTTCATTATTATGGCTTAAGCAGCATAGCGAAGGTATAAAGTGATATTAATATTATTACCCAATTTTTAGTTAGTTTGATTTACTCGATTTGTGCGGAGTATCAAGCTATTTCGTGTTTATGAAGATAGCTTGATATACCCAGCATATGGATCTTTCATAAGTGTAGTGAATGTAAGCTGTGTAACTAATCCTAACTATTGGCAGTTTTTTGTTTCATTCTTTCTCGCTGTATTTTTGTATTTTCCTTGACTATTTCAATTCTGGTAATGGTACTAATTTTTTATCTAGCGGAAGCTTGAAATTAGCGGTGAGTGTTAACTGTTTTTCTGCCATTTGTTCTAAACTAAGCCCATGTTGAGTGAGGGATTTAAATTTGTCAGCACTCGATTCTGATAGCGTGAAAATATCATTGACACTGCTTGTTACCTCACTGGCAACCGATTGATGTTCCGTTGTTGCTGAAGCGATGTTGGTACTGCGATTTTCAATGTCGTTAAGTAGAAGGTGTATGCCCTTTAGATTCTGTTCGACACTACCTGCTTGAGTGATACATTGGTTCATATCATGAGCACAAAGGTTGATTTGTGAGACCGCAAATTCAGCACTGGTTTGTAGCTGCTCTATTTTCTGCTTAATTTCAAAGGTCGAGTTGGTGGTTTTTGCAGCCAGTACTCGTACTTCATCAGCCACAACTGAAAATCCTCTTCCTTGTTCGCCCGCACGAGCGGCTTCAATGGCGGCATTGAGTGCCAGTAGGTTTGTTTGCTCTGAAATCCCTGAGATGACTTCCAAAATTGTTTCGATACTTGCAACTTCTTGTTCCAACTCTTCTATCGTCGCCGTTGACTCCGAAAGTCGAGAGGACAGAGTGCCTAGCAGATTAGCATTGGCATTAATCGCACTTTGTCCTTGAGAAGATAGGTCAACTGCTTCTGTTACAGTAGAAAGCGTATCGTTGGCAGATTGAGCAATTTCCTTGACAGCACATTCAATCTGCTTCATTGCGGTCGCAACTTGAGTGGTTTGCATCGTCTGACGCGTTATGTCTTCGGTAAGTTGGTCACTGGTTTGTTGGTTCTCAATAGATGCTTGATTAAGTTGATCTGCAGAGCTGCGCAATTGGAATATTACATCAGATAAGTGCTCTAAAACCAGGTTCACTTTGTTGGCAATGCTTCCAAACTCGTTGCGGCTCTGACATTCTACTTTTGCCGAGAGATCTTTTTGTGCTAGGTGTTCTAGTGCATTTTGTACTTGTTTGCTTGGCCTCCTAACTGAGGTAGCAAGGCGAATGGCAATAACAAGAGCAATGAGGATTGACGAAATAAGCACGCCAATCAAGACAGAAACCACGTGGTGAGCACTGGTTATCGCCTCCGTTTCTACGGTTTTTGTGCTCGAGTCTGCATAGTCAGAGAGCTGTTGAATGGCTGTTAGGTGAGTGTCGATTAATGTAGTTAAGTGTGCTCTTTGTGTCGATAGTTGGTCGAATAGGTCGTAAGCCTTAATATGCAGGCTCATTGCACCAGATTTACTAAATAGATGAGTTGAGAATAGTTTAGTTGCTTGTTCGGTAGAGCGAGAAAGAGCAGGGGAAGCGGTTTGTAACACATCGACGGCTTGTTGAAAGCGCTCTTGCCGAGAGGAGAAGCTGCGCTTTGATGCATTGAGCTCGACAATATCTTGCATTGAAAAGGCTTTGTTGGCATCTACGCTGAGCACACTCAGTTGTGATAGTAGACCTTGGATAGCAGCGCGCTCATTCGAATTGCTTGCATCGGATAATCCACTGACGAGATCAGATGTCAGTTGATTAACAATCGGCTGAAACTTAGATTGCTGGAAGTCATCCTGATCCTTGAGGTCGAGGAACTGTTCATACAAGCTGGTTACAGTCGCAATTTGTTTCAGTACTTCAGCACTTCCTGACTTAATAATAGAGAGTGTTTCTTGGGTACTTGTATTGGACTTTAGGTGTTGTAATATCCACTGTTCCTCGGTGTGATAGTGGGCGTTTTTGTCATTGATGTCCGCTGCTAAAGGTGCAAGCTCGTCGATATACATTGCGGCTAAATAGCGGGTGAGGCTTCGGTTTATATCAAGGAAAGCGATCGTTAACGCCGATGTATGCATCATGAGCGGCGTTGATTCATGGGTGATGGATTCAATTCGATCAGTCATTTTCGAAGTAGACTGAATCGCATACCAAGATGAAGCCATCATAATGGCGATAAGAATAAAGAAGCTAATGTAAATTCGAGTGACGATTGATGACAGTTTCATCGAATAAACTCCTAGGTGGTCAATACAAATGGTGTGAATGTGGAGTTCGTAGTGCAGACAAATAGTGGGAAAAAAGGGCCTGACTTGTCAGGCCCAAACAGTGGGAACCCTAGTTGTTAATTACCACCATGCTTCAAACATTGCGCCAGCTGCTAACGTATCAACTTTCTCAACGTCAGTTGCTTTAACGTCGCCTGCTGTTACGTAGAAGCGCAGCATTGGACGGCTCCATGGCAAACCACCAAGTGATACGTTTTGAGAGAGCGTCACTTTCCAACCTTTTTTCTCAGTGTTGTCATCGTGATCTTCCATCGCATAACCCGCTTCTAACCAGGTAGAATGAACGTCATCCCATTGGTACATAGGACGAGCAATAACAGAGTATTCATTGCGATCCGACGTGTCTTCACCGTTTAGTTGTTTAAAAGAGGCTAGGTAATCCACTTTAAATGCATCCGTCGGGCTAATACCACCTTCTAAACTCGCGTAGATGACTTTAAGATCATCGTTCAAATCGAAAGCGCTGTTGTCTGAGTTGTCCGCATACTTAAAAACGAACTTGTTTGATGCACCAAGACCCAACGTCGCACCCAGTTGCCAAGAATTATTGTCTTGAACAGATACATCCGCCTGCTTCGATGCAAAGCCGTAGTTAGCATAGAGATCCAGAGCGCCAATCCCTAAGTCAATGCCGTGTAGTTTTGACGTTAGTGCGTACTTGCCGTTGTCGTTGCCTAGTGCGCCCGTTTCAGAATCGACCTGACCCACTATACCCATATCAAGTTTGACACCACCAAGATTTAAGTTGTTGAAACCACCACCTTGACCATCATGTGACATCCAGAAGTAGTCGTTTAGCCCCTGTTGAGGACGTTGGTGGAAGTCACGACCAGCCCACATGTATAGCTCTGGTTGGCTTTCGAAGACATTAGTTACGCCTGCGTACATTTTCTTAAGGTTCACACCACCTTCTGAGCCCCAGGCGCGGTTGCCCCATTGGTCAAACATGGCAACAATGTCCCATACCGCGCCGTTATCTGCTTTTTTAGCGTACGCAAACTGGATTTCACCACCGTTTGCTTCGTTACCAAGACGACCCACTGAGCGACCAGAACTACCGACATCAATATAAGCTGAGTCGCTATCTGAATAGTGCATGCCATAACGAGCATAACCAGAGAAAATAAGGCCTTGAGGTGGCTCAAAATCCGGAGTGAGAACGGCTGGCTGTTGGTCATAAATATAATCCGTTTCTTGAACTTTAGTTTCCAGCTCTTGAATACGTTTTGTAAGCTCTTCAATTTGAGCCGAATTGTTACTTTCAGTTTCTGAAAAAGATGAAAAAGAGACCAGAGATGCAGCCACTGCTACGGCAACAGGAAGTTTTCTAAGATGGTACATACTATTTCCTTATAAGTTTATTTTGATACTTGGTTGTTTTTGTTATCAATAATCTTAAGGAATGAAATGAATGAAAATATAGATTGGCTTCACATCTAATTAGGGGCAATTAATCTATGAAACAAATTGATTTTCGATATTTGACCATAACCTGTTGATTTTATTGTGGTAATTTATCATATAAAAAGTTGAGGATGTTTTTGAATGCGGTTTCGTTTCATGGATTAGAAAGCGACCAATCACAGGTTTTTAAATTGATGCTATGTGTTAAATGATGATGGTTATGAAAGGTTTCAAAATCATGTAATATATGAAATATATATCATGATCATTATCAAATGATGATCTTGTGAGTGAGGTTATATGAGATTTTATTTTCATGGTTTGGGTGACGGTATGCGTTAATTAATAGTCTTCATTGAAAATTATATAATGATTCCACAAAGAGTATAGCTCGCTTAATTCGTATGGCATCATGGCAATTCCTTGTGTCGTACGCACCATTGCCAAAAGATGTGCTTATAGCCACTAGCAGGTAAGTCGATACTAGCTTGTCAGGGGGTGTGAGTTTTTCAAACCGAGTAAAAATAATAGAGCTGTGAGTTCATGCGAATTATGATTGCCCTAATCATATCTAAAAAACTCATTAATGCGACGGGTTTACGCCCACTAACCCACGCATGCCCCACGGAACCCACCGGTATGTCATAACCTTCAGGTTCGACGATCTTTAAACGGACGAAATGTGTTTTGTTATGAAGGTTTTTCTGTGCCACATTGTTTACATTTTGATCCCAACCAAACAAATTGCTTTGCGCTTCACCTGTTGCCTCAACAATCCCTTCTACTTCCGCTGCGAATATTTTCCCTGGATACACTGAGGAAGAGAACTCTGCTGGCGCGCCGAAAGCAATATTTCGAATAGCTTGATGATTCACTCTCATCAAAACATACTTTTCATCCGTGTACATTTGAATTCGGGGTAAGACCGAGACCCGTTGCCCTTCTCGTAGAATAAAGTTAGTGACAAAACCATCGGTCGGGGCTCGCACTTTTGTGCTTTTCAGATCCCAAGCGGCTTGGTCTTGAAGTTCAATCGATTTATCAAGTTCGGCAAGTCGCACCTCAATAGTGGATTGTGCCTTTTCGACACTAAAGCGTGCTTTAGATTTCTCGATTTCTAAAGCGGCCAGCTCAGCCTCATATGCCTCTAGAGCTAACTCAGAGTATTTGGTTAGACTAGCTTGCTTATCAATATCGCTTTGCGTGATTGAATTACTAGATGCTTTGTTCTGCTTTTTGTAGCGAGACAGCATAGCGGTTTGATAATCAAGATCGGTTGTAGCTCCATCTATTCGTGCCCTGGCTGTAATTATCTTCTGCTGGGCAGTCCCATAGGATGCGTGGGCTATATCAGTATCTTTATACGCTTGCTCAACGGCTAATTTTGCCGCTTCCGTGACCGCCACAGCATGAGTCAGCTTCGACTTATACAAGGTGTCATCGATTGTGTAAACCAACTGACCTTTGCTCACTATTTGATTGGGTTTGACCTCTATTGAGGTTACTTTTCCTGTCACATTGGTTGAATCTGGTCGAAGTTGGATATGAGGAGATTGAACCAACGCACCTCCCGATAAATCCATTGGAGCGTAGTTAAGTAAACCAACCCAGACAAACATTAACCAGCTTGTACCGCCAAGATAAGCGAAAACTTTAGTAAAGCGATTCCAAGGCATGCCAGCCCAACGCAAAAGATAGATGAATAGAGCCCAAACAGCTAAACCTTCTAACATATTATACCTCTCGATCGTTCAACTTGTTGTCTGACGCTCCGTGCCACGTATCTCTTATAGAAATTACGGCTTTTTCTAGATCAATAAATGCGAGGAAAACCGCGACTACCCAGACCCAATGCCATATAAACCCAATCCATGTTAGTACTGTGATAAGACCCACTTGGTTGTGATTTTGTCGGTGGGCTTTGTCGATAGGGAGTTCGTGGACTCGCCAAAAACCATATAAACCCGCTCCGACAGACGCAAGCAATGCAACCAATGCCACAATGTGTATAGCGAAGTCAGCACTGGTTCCTACGAATAAAGGACTTTGCTGTAAAACCATGGTTTTACCTCTTGTCATGAATTTGAGCGAATTCTGCTTTGATACTTGCATCAATAAATGATTAGTGACATTTTATGTTCATTGTATACAGATGTTGATGTAAAGTGTTATGAATAGGGTGTGCTTTGTAAGAGCGTTTGATTTTATCGATTTCTATAAACAGGTGCTAAATCGTTATCGGCTTGCCCCAGAACAACTGTCAATTCCGCCTCAAGTTTTTAAAGACTCAATGTCACTGGTGCCTTTGAACGAACTTTCTAAGCTGTATGAGGAGCTTGACGCACTTGTGCCTGACCATGACTTTGTCATCAATACCATGGCTGATTTACCGATAAACAGATTGGGTTCACTGGGAAGGTGGGTACTTTCCGCGACTGACTTCGCTATGTGTTTGCGTCGTTTAAGCAATGGTATGCCTTGCACCAACTCGGGGGCGAACTTGAGTACTGCAATCGTGGGGAACATCGTAAAGTGGACATACACGACCACATCATTAAGCAATATTGCTCAGATTCATGACAGCATTCGTCACTGCCTTTTTCTGCTCAAAATCATGCAATATTACCTCGGTGAAGATTACAAACCGCATAGGGTGTTTCTTTGCGGATATCGTGACAACAGCGCTGTCTATGAGGATATTTTCGGCTGTGATGTCACATGGGGCAGTGCTCAATCGGAGATTTGGTTTCCTTCACATTATCGATTTCTTCCCTTTCAAACTCAATCGAGGCTGAGCTCTAATCTCGCAATGACCTATAGCGATTTAGATAACCTGCTTGATATGCCCAACCCAGATGACAGTATCAAAACGATATCAGAGTTAATCAAGTACAGTCGCCACTATGGATTCCCTACTATTTCTAGGGTATCGACGCTTGCAGGGTGTTCGATACAGCAACTACAAAGGGAGCTAACTAAGAGAGATTTGAGCTATAGAGTGCTAAGCGGTCACGTTTTAAGTCATTTTGCTATCGAGCAAATGTTGTTGGGTCATCCCCCCAAATTTGTTGCTGAATCCATTGGCTATGACAATGTAGCGAGTTTCAATAGAATGTTTAAGAATCAAAGGGGGTTAACACCGAAACAGTTTTTAGGTCAAATTGAATGATGATTTGGTGCTTGGTTGCAGGATTCGCAATTCAAGGTTGCATCACTTTCTGTTCTCCTACATTCGGCGATTAGTGATAATCGATGTCACTGCAAAATCGTGTGACAATGGAGAATGTATGGCACACATAGACACCCTAAACCAAAATTTGACCAATAACCGGACGATTGGTTATGTCTTTTCTTTGATTAGAGTTTACTACGGATATCTATGGTTTATCGCTGGTTACAATAAACTAACTTCTGATTTCAGTATCGTAGGCTTTTTCAATTACTTTGTGCTTAGCGAACACAGCATCGTGCAATTTCAAGCCGCAAAAGGGGAGTGGGGCGCATCCATCTGGCTTTGGTTTGTTGAAAGCTTGTTTATACCGCTAGCGCCGATGCTCAATATCCTTATCCCAGTATTAGAAGTGTTCATCGGTATTTTGCTGATCATTGGTTATTATCGCGTGTTGATTTGCTATGTTGCCTGTTTTCTAAACTTCACTTTTATAATGTCAGGCGTCGTTTGGCCTGGTATACATTTTGTTTTCTTTCAACTGCTCATTGCATACTCAAAAAATGCACACGAAATAAGCTTAGATAACTACCTCATTTGGCGTCGTGAACAAACTTTAATTCATCAGTAAAAGGTAATATATTTCAAATCGTTAATAGGTCGGTGCTGTGAGTTTGCTTGCAACCAAACTGTGATAATCTGCAGAGATAAACAGGGAGGTTGTAATGAACACCAATGATATAGAAGCCTTTGTTACCGTCGTAGAGTACAAAAGTTATACACGAGCATCGACCCACCTAAGCTTATCCCCCTCGGCTTTAAGTCGCCGAATTCAATCGCTGGAAAAGTCGCTGCAATCTCAATTATTGATTCGTGATTCGCACGGTATCACATTGACGCAAAGCGGTGAGTTGTTTCTTAAACATGCGCAAGCTATTGTGAACAAAATTGGACAGGCGACACGAGAAATTCGCAGTCATCAATCAGAATTCTCGGGTGAGCTTACGGTATTTTCCTCGCTTGGAATGGCAAAGTTGGTTATGCCAGTTGTCAATGATCTATCGAAAAATGCTCCGCAAATGACGGTTAATTGGGTGTTAAGCGAAGGAAGGCAGGCTCAGTTAAATAGAGTAGTCTATGATGTCATGCTGCATATTGATACGCCGAATGACTGCGAGATGATTGGCCAATATCTTGGAGATGTAGAGTTGGATTTTTATGCTAGCCCAATGTACCTCGCGCAAAACGGGAGAATTGGCACCACCGACGATATCGATCGACTGGGCATTATTTACTCCTCGGCGGATCCGGATGCAACAAAAAATTGGAAGCTTACCATTGGAGGAGAAGTTAAAATCATTGAACTTAAGCCCAGGTACAACGTTGGCAGCCCTGAACTTGCTTTAGAGCTCGCACTTTCAAATCATGGTATTGCTAGGTTACCCAAATTTCTAGCTGAAGAACTAGTAAAGCAAGGAAAGCTCGCTCTTGCGTGTATCGAGCCACAACAGTTTTCATTTGCTATCTACGCTATTTATCCCAGTAGAGAGTACTTGCCTAAAAAGTCTCGATTGTTTATTGAGAATGTCAGATTAGTCCTTGATAAGTTAGGGAGCTCTAATTAACCAGCAGGCTTTGTTTCCGAAGCATAATTAACTAAATCAGAATCTTACGATCAGTTTCATGATATTCGTTCACTAATTTTGATGTCATGCTGAAGTCTCGCTACAAAGCAGCTGACTAGCGCATGCACTTTGGCCGATATCAACAACAAAGCCGTGTGGCATTTCTACCCACTTCCAATAACCTGATCTCTTTATTCTGATTACTCCCATTCACTATTTATCCTCTGGTAGAGCAACTCACGACCTGTCAATACCGTTTGTCGCACGTATAAGAGCCGTCGAGATAATCACTTTATCTTGGTGCTTAGAAACTCAGAGCCGAAGGAAAGCGTTATGAATGGTAAGAACATAAGAATCGTATTGAGATGGACACATATAGCATTAGCACTACTGGTTGGTGCTGCGTTCTACTCGCCGTTAGCAAGTAATGAAGCATATGTGGCCGCGACGCTATGGGGGTTCATCCCAGCGCTTGCTTTGACAGGTGTTGGTATGTGGAAGCAGTCGTTGGTTATGAGATGTTTAAAGCCAGTGAGCAAGAGAGCGCATCAATAGCAGAAAGAATTCGCGAGTACTGATACATCTCGCGTGTGTACTTTTTTGGTTTAAGGTCGCAAACGAAGTTGGATGAGTTCAAGTCTGAACTTGCCAGATTTCTTGTCAGCGATTCGTGACATTCATGGCAATGTTCAAGTGATGTGAAGCGTACCTCTGACGGTAAGTGGGTGGTGAGAGAGGGGGATCGACCATGTTAAATAGCGCGTTAATGTGAGTCGTTCAAGTTAACTCAAATTCTAAAAGCCCGCTTCATGTTGAGCGGGCTTAGTTATATGTGTTGCTATAAAAGCTAGATGACATGAAGTCACTGCTTTGCTATTGCGCGGCACGTTTCGATACCTCGTGACGATAAACGCGCATACCCGTTCTTGTATTTTCATACACGGCCGATTCATTAAGGTATGACCAAGCATGGATATCGGTATGAGTTTGTGCTGCTAGTCTTTCAATGACTGAATCAATGTTACGACCCGCATAGTCTTTAGTTGGTACAAATAAATTTTTAATCACTGACAACATATTAACATTTCTTGTAATTTTGTTACCAAAGTTAGTGGATTAACTATACTATGAAACAAAAGTGTGATCAATGTCCGTAATTTACTTCCATTGAACTTTAATTTGGCGTAACTGTTAATTCAGAGATTAGCTGATAAGAGGAGCATTAGAGCTAGGGAAGAGAAGTGAGCGTTGCCTTACTACCTTGCCTTCACAACTCGCTATTACTACTAGGCACCTGTATCCCTTCCATATCGACAGCACCTCTCTTTCTACGAATAGAAATTTATTTGAACACTTAAAGTGAGCCGAAAAACGACAATGTATGTCTGCACATACCGTTTTTTTGTTTGGCCTTTTCTTTTTTTTGCTTATCAAATTCGAATCTCATTACTCCGAGCAAATTATCAATATAGTAGCTCCAGATGTTACCGGTAACCACCCTGTGACCAACGATTAATATCAAGCTCTAGGTCTAGTTTTCGATGTTGAGAAAATCGTTTGTTTGGTCACTAACTGTAAAAGTAAAGTGAATCACGGAGTCAAACATGACAATGGAAAATAGCTGGGAAGGAGTTATTCCTCCAGTTCCAACGGCCATCGATGCGACGGGACAGTTTGTACCGAAAGACATGGCTATATTAATCGATCACATAGTGGAGTCTGAGGTAAACGGGATGCTATTTCTCGGTACCATTGGCGAGTTTAGCGCGATGCCAAAGGAACAGAGAAAGCAAATTGCTGAATTTTGTATTCAACATACCAATAAGCGTAAACCCGTCATGATTGGTGTGGCTGCTCACTCGATTGCTGAAACGATTGAACTCGCACAGCATGCGGAAGAGGCTGGTGCAGATGCGGTCATCGTCGTCAATCCGTCATATGTGAAATACAGTGATGAAGGGCTTTACCTTTATTACCGCTCCGTCGCTGAGTCGATACATGCACCAGTATTTCTGTATAACTTCCCTAAGCTAACATCTCAATTTCTATCGGTAGAACTTGTTGAGCGCCTTGCGAACGATGTCGAGAACATCATCGGCATCAAAGATACCGTTGATGAGATTGTAAGCACACGTAACTATGTGATGAAGGTAAAGGCGAAACATCCTAACTTCCGTATCTTGTCTGGGTTTGATGAGCATTTGGCTAACAATTTGCTCATTGGTGGTGACGGCGCGATTCCTTCTTCCTCCAATTTCGCGCCAAGTCTGACGTGCGGTGTGTATCAAGCCTTCCAAAAGGGAGACTGGGACACGTTTATGAACCAGCATCGTCGAGTGTCTGAGCTTAGTGAGATGTACCAGATTCAGGCGCCATTCTTTCCAGTCGTCAAAGCAGCGATCAACTTAGTTGGGGTCGAGTTCAGTCAAGGCACGATGGCTCCTTGCGATTCAATCTCTGACAGCGCTGCCGTTCGCATTCGTGAACTATTGCAAACCACCAACATCATCAAAGGGTAAAAAATGGAAAAGATCTCCCTCAAAGAAAAAATCGGCTACGGCTTGGGTGATACGGCTTGTGGATTTATCTGGAACGCAACCATGATACTTCTTGCGTTCTTTTACACTGATGTTTTCGGCATACCTGCTGGGATAATGGGGACATTGTTTCTTGTCTCTCGTATTCTGGATGCGATTACAGACCCTCTAATGGGATCGTTGGTCGATAGAACTCGCACCAGGTTTGGACGCTTCCGTCCTTTCCTATTGTGGGGTGCCATACCGTTTGCACTTACGAGTATGGCGACCTTCTATACGCCGGACTTCTCTGAGACAGGTAAGATTATCTACGCCTGCATCACCTATATCTCGTTGACGCTGGTGTATACCTTTATCAACGTTCCATATTGTGCGATGCCAGGAGCGATCACCAATGATCCACAAGAACGTCACTCGTTACAATCAGTTAGATTCTTCTGTGCAGCGGCTGGTGGCCTTGTTATTTCCGGTGTTGCGCTACCGTTAGTAGACATTATCGGTCAGGGTGATGCACAACGAGGCTATTTTGGCGCAATGTGTATTTTGGGTGTCGTTGGCGCCATCCTACTGACAATTAGCTTTAAGACGACACGCGAAAGAAACGTGTTTGATGAAGAAAGCTCAGTTAACGTTTCTAAGGACTTTAAGTTACTGTTTGCTAACCGTGAATGGCGCATCATGTGTCTGTTTAAATCCATGGCAACGTGTTCAAACGTTATTCGTGGTGGTGTGACGCTGTACTTTGTTAAGTACGTAATGGAGCGCCCAGAGCTGACCAGTCAGTTCCTGTTGTACGGAAGTATTGCTGCGATGCTGGGATCGCTTCTATCGGCACATTTACTCGCTAAGTATGACCGAATCCAATCGTTCAAGATCATTATCATCGTTTACTCAATTCTGAGCTTGGCACTGTACTTTGCACCAGCGGAATACACGGTAATGCTGTTTGCTATCAACATTGTTTACCTATTTATCTTCAACACAACAACACCGGTGCAATGGCTAATGGCCTCTGACGTGATTGACTATGAAGAAGTAAGAAGTGGCCGTCGACTAGATGGGCTGGTCTTCGCGACATACCTGTTCAGCCTAAAAATGGGATTGGCAATCGGTGGTGCGTTAATCGGCTGGGTTCTCGCATGGATGAGTTATGACGCCTCACTCGATGTTCAACCAGACAATATTCTACAAACTATTAAGTTCTTGTTCTGTGTCGCGCCAGTAATTCTCTACGCGGGTATGTACTACATGCTGTCCATATACAGACTAGATACCAAAACAATTAACGAGGTCGCTGCGACTCTTGAAGCGAAACGCAAGAATCAGACGACAGACAATGACCAAGAAGAACTCACACCTGCAGTTGCTAAGTAAGGAACCCACAATGATCAATAATCCAATTCTTAAAGGCTTTCACCCAGACCCATGTATTTGCCGAGCAGGGGATGACTACTACATCGCAACATCAACGTTTGAGTGGTTTCCGGGCGTGCGTATTTTCCACTCTAAGGATCTGAAAAACTGGAAACTGGCGTCGATGCCGCTCGATACGGTAGAAAAGTTGGACATGAAAGGTAACCCTGATTCAGGCGGCATCTGGGCACCGGCACTTAGCTATGCTGACGGTAAATTCTGGCTACTGTATACCGATGTAAAAGTCATCGATGCACCATGGAAAAATGGTCGTAACTATCTAGTAACCGCGGACAATATCGAAGGTCCTTGGAGTGACCCGATCCCGATGGGTAATGGTGGCTTTGACCCTTCGTTACACCACGGTGAAGATGGTAAGAAGTACTACGTTTATCGAACTTGGGGGCCACGAAATCACAGCGACCCAATCAACGAGATCGTGATTCAAGAGTACGATCCAGAGACACATAAGTTTGTCACAGACCGACGCTCAATCTTTGATGGCACCGATCTCAAGTACACGGAAGCACCACACATCTACAAAAAGGATGATTATTTCTATCTCATCACTGCAGAGGGTGGCACGAGCTTTGAACATCATGTAACAGTTGCTCGCTCTAAAGACATCTATGGATCTTATGAGCTGTCTCCGCATGGTGCCCTTATGTCTACGTGGCACACACCAAACAACCCACTGCAAAAAGCAGGTCACGGGTCATTGGTAGAGACTCCTGATGGCGAATGGTATATCACCTATCTAGTGAGTCGCCCACTTAAGTTCCCTGGCCGTCCAAGACTTGCAAGATGGGGGCGCGGAGCATGTTCTATGGGCCGTGAGACGGGCATTGACCGTTTGGAGTGGAAAGATGGCTGGCCGATGGTGGTCGGTGGTAACTTTGCAAAACTTGAGATACCAGAAGCCGACTTCGGCGTTACAAGCGAAGCTGAAAGTGAAGCGATTTATGATGACTTTAGCAGTGAGTCGCTACAAGGTCATTGGCAAACGCTGCGTATTCCGTTTAGCGATAAACTGGGCAGCCTAAATGAACGCGAAGGCTACCTGCGTTTGCGTGGTAACGACAGTCTGTTATCTCTGTTTGAGCAGTCAACGGTGGCAACTCGTTGGCGACACCATGAGTTTGTCGCTTCTACCAAGCTAGAGTTTAACTCTACCAACTTCCAGCAATCAGCAGGCCTTTGTTGCTACTACAACACCAGCAACTGGACTTACCTTGCGGTTGAATTTGACGAAGAACTCAAGAAGAACTGTATTCGTGTTATGCAGGTAGACAAGCAAGCGGCGAGCTTCCATATGTACGATGAGCCAATTATCGTACCGCATGATACGACGTCAATTTGGATGCGAGTCAATGTCAATGGATTGACGTATCAGTACAGCTACTCTTTCGACGGAACAAATTGGCATGACGTGCCAGTAGTGTTTGATGCTTGGCGTCTATCTGATGATTACATTGATGGTCGTGGCTTCTTTACCGGCGCCTTTGTCGGTTTGCATTGCGCGGATATCAGTGGCTTTGGCTGCCATGCTGATTTTGAGGAATTTAGCTATGAGCCGAAATAACGATCGCCCCAATGTGCGCTTTCGTTCGCAAGATTGGTTTTGCAACGAAGAACACATTGACTTAGCAGCGCTCTACTCTGAGCGATTTATGAACTCGGGATTGACCCCTGAGGAGCTGCATTCGGGTAAACCCATCATAGGTATTGCTCAATCAGGGAGTGATATGTCGCCTTGCAATCGCGTGTTGCTAGAGCTGTCATCTCGCATTAAAGATGGCATTCGAGAGGCGGGGGGAATTCCTTTGGAATTCCCAACACATCCACTATTTGAAAACTGCAAGCGCCCAACGGCAGCGCTTGACCGTAACTTAGCTTATCTTTCATTAGTGGAGATCCTTTACGGTTACCCAATCGATGCAGTCGTGCTAACCACGGGCTGTGACAAAACCACGCCTTCAGCGGTGATGGCAGCATCGACGGTAGACATTCCCGCTATCGTGTTCTCCGGTGGTCCCATGCTAGATGGCCACCATGAGGATAAGTTAGTAGGCTCGGGAACAGTCATTTGGCAATCGCGTAGAAAGCTTGCTGCTGGGGAGATTGATGAGCAGCAGTTTATGGATCTTGCTATGAAGTCTGCGCCTTCAGTTGGTCACTGCAATACCATGGGCACGGCCTCAACGATGAACGCGATGGCGGAAGCTCTAGGTCTTACTTTACCCGGCAGTGCAGCTATACCTGCTGCTTATAGGGAAAGGGGACAGATGGCCTATTACACTGGGAAGCAGATTGTAGAGATGGCGTATCAGGATTTAAGACCGTCGAAGATTTTGACCAAACCCGCCTTTTTGAATGCGATTCGAGTGAACTCTGCGATTGGTGGTTCTACTAATGCTCAGCCGCATTTGGTCGCGATGGCGAAACATGCTCAAATTGAGATAACCGCAGAGGATTGGGAACAATACTCACATAAAATTCCGCTACTCGCCAACGTGCAACCTTCGGGGGAATATTTGTGTGAAGCGTTTCATCGAGCAGGAGGTGTTCCTGCGGTGATGTGGGAGCTGTTGCAAAACGACCAGCTTGATGGAAATGCGCTGACGGTTACGGGCAGGACGATCAGCCAAAACCTTGAGGGTCGAGAAACGAATGACCGTAAGGTGATTTATCCATATTCTGAGCCACTGAAACACAACGCTGGCTTTATCGTAATGAAGGGCAACTTGTTTGACTTCGCGATTATGAAAACCAGTGTAATCACGGATGAATTCAGACAAAAGTATCTGCAAGTCCCTGGCAAGGAAGGCGTGTTTGAGGCGAGAGCCATCGTCTTCGATGGTTCCGAGGACTACCATAGACGTATCGATGATCCGAGTCTGAATATCGATGAAAATTGCATATTGGTCATTCGCGGCTGCGGACCTCTTGGCTGGCCTGGCTCTGCTGAAGTCGTCAACATGCAACCACCCAAGCATCTGTTAGAGCGTGGTATTCAAAGCCTACCGACTTTGGGGGATGGCAGGCAATCTGGTACCTCAGACAGCCCTTCGATTCTGCATGCGTCTCCGGAAAGCGCAGCGGGTGGTGGATTAGCCTATCTTGATACTGGGGATAGGATTCAAGTTGACCTCAATAAAGGCCGGTGCAACGTCTTAGTTTCTGAGCAAGAGTGGCAGCAGAGAAAAGCATCACGAGGTCTACCATCAGTGCCTGCAAGTCAGACCCCTTGGCAAGAGATTTATCGTCAATCGGTAACACAAATGGATGAAGGTGCGGTGTTCGATAGTGCTCTTAAATTTGATAGGTTGTCTAAGACGCTTCCAAGACACAATCACTAGAGTATTGTGTTAGCTCTAATACAGTGAACAAGCGCGTGAATGAGTTTCACGCGCTTTTTTATTTTAGCGAAACGACCAGTGTTAACGAAACCAAAAAAAGCGGCGCCGCTTAATCGTTATCACTTTTTATTAACGACTAGAGGTCTTTGTAAGGTGAGATCGTTTGAATGCGACCATTTTCATCATGAACAAGCTCTGTCATCTTGATGCAGCGCAAATGTGTTTGACCACCTGACAGCGAACTATCGTGATAAAACAAATACCATTTGCCTTGATACTGGGCTACGGAATGATGTGTAGTCCAACCGACGACTGGCTCTAGGATAACGCCTTGATAGGTGAAGGGACCATAAGGCGAGTCACTGGTCGCATAGACGATTTTGTGAGTGTCACCAGTTGAGTATGAGAAGTAGTACTTGCCATTGTGTTTATGCATCCACGGGCCTTCGAAGTAGCGACGCTCGTTATCACCAGCTAACAAAGGTTCACCATTTTCGTCGATGATCACCAGATCCCTAGGCGTTTCTGTCAAATCAACCATTGAACCAGCAAGTTTAGCAACTAATGGACAAAGCGCTGTTTGATCATGTGAAGGGTATTGCTCGTCGCCAAACTTACCTTCAGTCCAGTTTTGAAGTTGCCCGCCAGAGATCCCGCCAAAGTAGATATAGTATTGGTCATCATCATCTTGGAAAACGGCTGGATCAATACTAAAGGTGCCTTCGATATGGGTATCTTCAGGGATGAATGGCCCGGTTGGACTATCACTAACCGCTACACCAATGTGGAACACGCCTTGATAGTTTTTAGCAGGAAAATAGAGGTAGTATTTGCCGTCTTTTTGCGCAGCATCAGGTGCCCACATTTGTCGTTCAGCCCATTTAACATCATTGATGTCGAGGGCATTACCATGGTCTGTGGTGATTCCACCCACGTCATCAAGTGAAATGACATGGTAATCACGCATATCAAAGTGATCCCCTGCGTCGTTTTGCGGCATCTCGCTCTCTACATCGTGGGAAGGATAGATGTAGATTTTATTGTTAAAGACATGCGCCGAAGGGTCAGCAGTATAGATATGCGTTACCAGTGGCTCTGATATTGCTTTTGTCGGTTTTTTTTCAGCGGTAGCATGGGTCATAACGTTATCTCTATTGGTATGAATTTAAAAAGTTACGGTGCTTGTAGACTCTCTTCGAGACCTTTAATCAAGCTCACGATAAATAAAGTAATCGAAGTCGGCAGGTGCATTTTGGCCGGTGATATCACAGGCAAATAGTGCAGCAAAGCTTCCAGTAAATCGGAAGATATCTGGGCCGCCTTCATCGGATAGCGGAGTGCTGTTCAAAGCGGCGCCGAGATTTGACCAGCGTTCGCCGTCGAGGGAGTAGCTGAACTGATACCATTGTTTTTCGAGGCTTAGCCGCATGTATACGGTGTCGGTATCTTTAATGGATAGAGGCTCACCATATTCTTGATACTGATCGTTAATGTTCCCAACGACCTGTAGTACGTTTTGCCCCATATCATCTTTGGTCATTTTCAAAAAGTAGTGGCCGTTTCTCGCGTAGTAAGCACATAGCCCGGCCATCTGATAGGGGGACGTAGGAGCGAATTCCATCTTAGTTTCAATCAGTGCGTAGTGGCTTTGGAAGCGGCGCGCAATAAGGCTGTTTTGATAACGAGAATAGAGGTATTGACGACCTTTCAATCTTAAAAAACCTGGACGCTCGGTTAATGATCCCCAAGATTCATCTAGGGGCTCTCTGAGTGTTTGGAAGTTAATGTTTAACTGACTATCGTCAAAGTCGTCTTTCTCTTGCTCGACTGGCCAAAGGGAAGGCGTCAATTCCGGCGCCTTTACTGTAATCAGAGGTGTCTTGCCAGATGTGACATATGGCCAGTCGTCCAGCCAGTGGGCTTTTTGCAGTGCTGTTTCTCTTCCTAGAATAGAGAAGCCATTGTCATATTTAGGGATGAACTGATAACCCTCTGGGTTCTGGATTCGTCGACTACAAAGATGGCTCAAGTACCATTCACCGTTTTGTGTCTCTACTAGGAAGCCATGACCCGCTCGCGATAACTCGGCATCTTCTTGAAAGCGACTCGTTAGAATCGGGTTCTTAGGATGCACTTCGTATGGACCTAATAGGTTTTTTGAGCGACATACAGTGACTGCATGATTGCGTTCGGTACCACCTTCTGCAGTGATAAGATAGTAGTAGCCATTGCGTTTTAGCATCTGTGGGCCTTCCGTACAGCCCAAATGTGTGCCGGGGAAAATGTTGTGCACCGACCCTATTAACTTTTCTTCCTCTGCATCGAACTCTTGCAGGACTATGCCACCAAAGAAGTTAGTGTTTGAACGCCCATCCCAGACCATATTTAGCATGTATTTTTTGCCATCATCGTCATGGAACAAAGAGGGGTCGAAGCCATAGTTGCCAATCGACATAGGTTCACTCCATGGTCCCTCGATGCTTTCGGCTGTGACCACAAAGCTTGGTGTTGCCATCCAAGTACCGCCCTTACAAGAATGTACATTGGCATAACAGACCCAAAACTTACCATCAGAGTAGCTCAGAGTTGGCGCATAGACCCCTTCAGAGTTATCCATACCCGTCATGTCTAATTGTGACTTTCGGGTGAGAACATGGCCGGCCAGACTCCAGTTCACAAGATCCTTTGAGTGGTGTATTTGGATACCCGGAAACCACTCAAAGGTCGAAGTCGCGATGTAGTAGTCGTCACCAACACGCAATATGGATGGATCAGGGTTGAAGCCTCGTAAAACCGGATTATTAATTTGATGCATAGTCATATTCCAAATCAGTGAGCTAAAAAAAAGCCTAAGCTAATCGACGATTAACTTAGGCAAATGAGAAGTAACAATAACGAGAGACTACTTATAGATGAAACCGTTAACGATGTTCTCTAGGTACTCTTGACGACCTGACTCCTTAACCGGTGAGATGTTTTTCTCAACTGAAAGTGTCGCTAGCTGTTCAAGATTTAGGTCACCACCAAGGATTCTCTTGCCTAGGTCTTCATTCCAGCTTGCGTAACGCTGCGCGATATTTTTAGAAAGCACATCGTTTTCAATCATGTCTGCTGCGCGCTCTAGCGCTAGCGCCATCGTATCCATACCGCCAATATGGCCGTGGAAGAAATCTTCTAGGTCAGTAGATGGACGACGTACGCGAGCATCGAAGTTGAAGCCACCGGTAGTGAAGCCACCTGCTTTCAGGATTTCGTACATAACCAATGTGTTTTCTTCAACACTGTTAGGGAACTGGTCTGTATCCCACCCAAGTTGTGCATCACCGCGGTTCGCATCAATAGAGCCGAACAGACCTAAAGACGTAGCCGTTGCCACTTCGTGGTGGAAGCTATGACCTGCTAGAGTCGCGTGG
This sequence comes from Vibrio wakamikoensis, assembly GCF_050337275.1. NCBI lineage: Bacteria > Pseudomonadati > Pseudomonadota > Gammaproteobacteria > Vibrionales > Vibrionaceae > Vibrio > Vibrio wakamikoensis. The sequence continues at coordinate 157,545 of NZ_JAKJST010000013.1, forward strand.
TTTGCTTCGATATTTACTTTGATCTCGTTCTCTAGACCAAACTGTTTTAGGAAGCCGTACACTGTTGCTGTGTCATAGTCGTATTGGTGCTTCGTCGGCTCTTGAGGTTTTGGTTCAATCAGAATTGCGCCTTTGAAACCGATCTTGTGTTTATGCTCAACGACCATCTGCATTAGACGGCCAAGTTGCTCACGTTCTTGGCGAAGGTCTGTATTTAGCAGAGTTTCGTAGCCTTCACGGCCGCCCCACAATACATAGTTTTCACCACCCAGACGATGAGTTGCATTCATTGCATTGAAAATCTGTGTTGCAGCGTAAGCGAATACCTTAGGATCTGGGTTCGTTGCTGCACCAGCCATGTAACGAGGATTAGAGAACGCATTTGCCGTACCCCAAAGTAGCTTCATGCCTGTTTCTACTTGCTTTTGCTCAAATACGTCAACCATTGTTTGGAAGTTATTAACGTACTCTTTTAGTGAGTTGCCCTCTGGCGCAATATCCGTGTCGTGGAAGCAGTAATAAGGCACATTCAGCTTGGTATAAAACTCGAATGCTGCGTCCGCTTTCATGCGAGCTTGTTCCATTGGATCCGAAGCCTTTAACCACTCATGATTGAAAGTACCATCACCAAAGATGTCAGCACCTGGCCAGCGGAAGTTGTGCCAATAGCACGCTGCAAACCTCAGGTGGTCTTTCATCGACTTGCCCAGAATCATACGATCCGGGTCATAGTGACGGAATGCTAAAGGGTTTGTTGTATCCTTACCTTCAAAATTGATTTTCTTAATGTTCTTGAAATATTCACTCATAGCCTAATTTCCAAATCGTGGTTGTGGACTTTGTTCGCATTCATCTTGTTATTTTTCAAGAGGGTCATCAATTACGATTTTTGATACCAAAATTCACCTATTTATTAAATGTGCTCTAGTTCTCAAAATTGACGTTAATTAAATAGAGTTGAAAATGCGTAATGAACTTAACTTGTTGATTATTAATAATTAAAAATTACACGGGTGTCGCGGTTGTAGATAAGCATCACAGATGGGAAATATCGTAATTTGATAACCAAATAGGGTAAGTTGATTAAGCGCCTCTAACCATGAAGAATAATTTCCAAGCGAAATTTGGTGGAGTTAAATATGAACGCAGTTAGGTTGTCCGTAAGGGAAAAAGTGGCTTATGGATTAGGCGATACGGGATGTAATTTTGTTTGGCAGACCGTAATGTTGTTTTTGGCTTATTTTTATACAGATATTTATGGTCTATCACCGGCACACATGGGAACCATGTTTCTTCTTGTCCGTTTTATTGATGCGGTAACCGACCCAATTATGGGCTCAATTGTGGATAGAACCCGCTCAAAGCATGGTCGCTATCGACCATATCTATTGTGGATGGCTATCCCATTTGGACTCGCTTGTATGGCAGCATTCTTTACCCCTGATTTTGGACCTACAGGCAAGGTAGTTTATGCCTACGTGTCCTATATTTTCCTCACGCTCATGTATACCGCAATCAATGTTCCTTATTGCGCAATGGCAAATGCATTAAGCAATGATCCTAAAGAGAGAACGTCACTTCAGTCTTATCGTTTTGCATTGAGTACGGCAGGTGGCTTGGTTGTTGCTATGTTGGCGTTACCACTGGTCGATGTCATTGGGCAAGGAGACGTGCAAAAGGGCTACCTTGGTGCAATGGCTATCATGGGCTTAGGTGCAATTGGACTTTTCTTTTTTAGCTTTGCTAATACGAAAGAGCGTTACGTTCCAAGCCAAGAGGCTCAGCAATCGGTACTTCATGACCTTAAGCTTCTAATGAAGAACAATCAATGGCGCATTCTTTTCATCGTCAATGTGATTCTCCTTACCGGTGTGGTGCTAAAAGGGGCGTCTACCATGTACTACGTCAACACTGTGATGGGTCGACCTGATCTAGCAACAATGTTTATGGTCGCAGGCATGCTAGCCAACATTGCGGGTGCCATGATTTCAGCTCCACTACTTGGCCACTTAGATAAGCCTAAAATTTATCGCGTGCTAATTGTTGCGTCAGGATTCCTATCTGCTGTGTTGTTCTTAGTTGATCCTCAAAACGTGTTTATGGTGTTTGCATTGGTCATCATATTGGGTGTGGTACAGATGAGTACAACTCCGATCTTATGGAGCATGATGTCAGATATCGTCGATTATGAGAAAACCAGAAGTAATCGTTCGCTCAGCGGCATGGTGTTTTCGACGAATTTGTTTGCTATCAAGCTCGGTATTGCACTGGGCGGAGCATCAGTAGGTTGGTTGCTTGCGGCTTCGGGTTATGTTGGCGGCGCTGAGACTCAGACCGAGAGTGCGGTAATGGCTATCAACTTACTGTTTACGGTTATCCCTGGAGTGTTCTATGCGTCGGTTGCCATCTTCATGATGTTCTACAAGTTAGACAATGCAAAACTTGATCAAATCAAAGCGATGCTGACGCTCGATGCTAAGCAAAAAGAACAGGTTAAGCCTGCTTCACACAATGCTGAACTTGGTTAAAACGAACCCCCAAAACGCTATGTCGCTCCTGACGAAGTGTTTTAGCCCTGCTGAAGCGGGGCTTTTTCTCCGAATTAACGCCTTGCGACAAATTGTAAGGCGACAAGAACCTAAGAATATAGAGCGAGCTTGCTCTGATTAAGAAAAAATGGTGACACCGATGATCTATAAAGAGAGTACAGCGCCTGTTACTGAGCGCGTCCAAGATTTACTTAGCCGCATGACCAATGAAGAAAAACTTGCCCAACTTGGGGCGCAGTGGTTAATCCTCAAAGAGGACGGCGACCATCAAGACCGCGAACTAGAGATGGCGAGTGAGCAGACTCGTGTGCCAGTAAAAGAGCGTCTGAAACATGGTTTGGGACAAATTACTCGACCATTAGGTACACACGTGACTTCGCCTCAGGCTGGTGTCGCAGCATTGAACAAATTACAGAAATATCTTGTTGAAGAAACTCGTCTTGGGATCCCTGCTATTTCGCACGAAGAGTGTTTGGTAGGTCTAATGTCGAAAGAGGCAACACTTTATCCATCGTCGCTCAATTATGGTCATACATGGAATGACAAGCTTATTGAGGAAATGGCGCAAGATATTGGTCGTCAAGTCCGAGCGGCGGGTGCTCAGCAAGGTTTGGCTCCGGTACTAGACGTGTCACGGGATGTTCGTTGGGGTCGCACCGAAGAAACTTTAGGTGAAGATCCTTATCACGTGGGGGTTATGGCAACGAGCTATGTGCGCGGTCTTCAGGGTGAAAAACGTGATGTCCTAGCCACGCTAAAACACTACGTTGGTCACTCCTTCAGTGAGGGTGCTCGCAATCATGCTCCGGTTAATCTTGGTTTAAAAGAACTGAATGACACCTTTATGCTGCCATTCGAAATGGCAATAAAGCTTGCCAATGCAGGTTCGGTGATGCCTGCGTATCATGATATCGATGGCGAGCCTTGTCATTCATCAGAATATCTACTGACAGAAGTGCTACGCAACCAATGGGGCTTTGACGGACTGATTGTTGCTGATTACGGTGGCATCGACTTGCTGCGTGCTCATCATGCTGTAGCCTCAACGGAAGAGGAAGCGGCAGCGCTGGCATTTAACGCCGGTTTAGACATCGAGCTACCAGATGATGCTTGCGCTTCACGTCTTCAGGCTGCTTTGGATAAAGGTCTTATTTCTCAAGCGAAGCTAGACGAAATTGTTTCAAGAATTCTAACTAAGAAATTTGAGTTAGGGCTGTTTGAAAACCCTTACTGCGAAGAACCCGATGAGCCTCTAAGTAACTCCAAGTCCAAAGCACTTGCGTATCAAGTGGCCAGTGAGTCAATTGTTCTGCTAAAAAATGATGGTACTTTGCCTTTGGATACACAGAAAAAGGTGGCGATTGTCGGTGCGACCGCGGATGACCAGTTGGCTCTTTTGGGAGGGTACAGCTTCCCTGTTCACCTGATTCTGTCGAGTATGGAAAGTGATGAAAAAGTAGCAAAAACCATTCGTGAGGCAATCGCTGAGCGATTTAACACTACTTTCTATGCAAAAGGCTGTGAGATATTAACGGAGCGTCACGCGAATGCTCCGGTATTCCCCGGTGATGTTGACTTGGCACTATCACAAACGCAGACTTCACCGATTAGTATGGACGAAAGCTTGATTGGTGATGCCGCAAGTGCAATTGCTCAGTCTGACGTGGCTGTGGTGTGTGTCGGTGATTTGGCGGGTCTATTCCAAACTGGAACCGTCGGTGAAGGCTCCGATGTAGAGTCTCTTTCACTGCCGGGCATTCAACAATCTCTGGTGGACGCTGCGCTTGATAGTGGCAAGCCAGTGGTCGTTTTGGTCACTGGCGGACGACCATATAATCTAGGACGCGCAGAGCAAGAAGCGGCGGCAATTGTCTACGGCTGGGCTCCTGGGCAAGAAGGTGCAGATGCCATTGCTGATGTACTAACTGGTACAGTAAACCCAAGTGGCAAGCTAACACTATCGATTCCTAAGTCTGTTGGTGCGGTGCCGTATTACTACAATCATAAACTCAAGAGCGGTGGTACACCGATCGCTTATCACTTCGGGTCAAAATACAACTTTGGTTTTGGGTTAAGTTATACCGACTTCACGTACTCAAACTTCAATGTAGCCAATGCAGTAGTGGAACATGAAGACACTATCGATGTGTCATTAACCCTAACGAACACTGGCGATAGAGACGGCACAGAAGTCGTTCAATTATATGTACGTGATGTTTATAGCTCGCTCGTTCGCCCGGTGAGGGAGTTAAAAGGCTTTAGCAAGGTATCTTTGAAGGCAGGCGAGTCAAAGAAAGTTACGTTTGCGCTCCCGGTTGACATGCTCAACTTCACGGACAGCAAGCATAATCGTATTGTTGAAGCCGGTGATTTTGACATTATGATTGGTCGATCTTCTGATGACATTCTATTCAAGCAAACCGTCACCCTGAAGGGTGAAACTCGTGTCTTACCAAGGGCGTGGAGAATGATTTGTGAGGGCCATATCGAGGTTGAGAGCTCTGCTCAGGTAGAGAGTGAGGTCATGGCTTAGCCTTGGTGGCTGAGTTTTTGGTCGTACAATAATAAATGACTCAATAAACATCCCCCCTTGTTAGTGTGGTGCTAGCAAGGGGGATTTTTTGATATAGCTTATTAAGTCAGGCTATGCAGGGCAAGGTTGTATGCCACCTGATTCGCGATATTCTTTTGGTGTTTGGGATAGGTTTTTCTTAAACACGGTATACATATATTGGAGCGACGGGTAGCCACATAGTTCTGCGATTTCGACTATGGGTAAGGAGGTGCTCGACAATAGATTAGAAGCGCGTCGTAGCTTGGAGTTATGAATCTCTTGGTGAATGGAGTGACCGCACTCTTCTTTAAATCGAGCTTCCATGTTTGAGCGAGAAATCCCGACGTAGCTCAGCACTTGGTCGACTTTGATGCCTTTACAGGCGTTGTGGCGGATAAAGTGCATCGCTTGAATAACATAAGGGTCTTTGAGTGCTTGGAAGTCGGTGCTTTGACGTTCAAATACTTGAGTTGGTGGTACCATCACACGCGCATGTTTCAATACAGAGCTGTTTCTCGGTTCTTGTTGCTTTGACTCGAGCAGCTTGTGGAGCATTTTTGCTGCGCGATAACCCATTTCCTTGGTACCTTGACCAACAGAGCTTAGAGACACTCTGGTTAGGTATCGTGCTAACTCTTCATTATCAATACCAATGACCGAGACCTTGTCAGGCACCATAATGTTTAGATGTTGGCAGACTTGTAGTAAGTGTCTCGCTCTGGAGTCCGTTACCGCAATGATCCCTGTAGGCGTAGGCAAGCGCTGAAGCCAGTCGGCCAAGCGGTTCATGTCGTATTGCCAAGTACTTGGATTGGTTTCATTGCCGCGGTAAATGGAGCAAGGATAGCCCTCACGACTGACGATATTAGAGAAGGCCTTCTCACGCTCAAGCGCCCAACGGGTATTCTCATCAAGTGGCTTGCCGTAAAACGCGAAGTTTTCAAGTCCCTTTTCTTTGAGATGTTGGAATGCCAGCTCTACCAAAGCTTCGTTATCCGTCGCCACGTAGGGTACATTGGGGTAGTCGTCTTCGTTTTCGTAAGAGCCTCCAACGCCGACAATTGGAATGTCCGAATCTTTGAGAAGCTCAACGATTTTAGGGTCGTCAAAGTCAGCGATAACCCCATCACCTTGCCAGTTATGGAAGTTATCCAAGCTGGTAGTGAACTCTTCTTCTAAGAAAATATCCCAATCACACTGTGATGCTTGCAAATACTCTCCAATCCCCTCAATCACTTCACGGTCGTAAACCTTGTTGGCGTTGAAAAGTAGGGTAACTCGAAAATGTTTATCCATGTTTGTGTCTTTTTATGTGCTAGCCAAAACCATGAGGGATTCTATCAGCCTAAATAACCAAACGGTGTGATCACGGGCGCAGTCGTGAAATCCGTGAAATACGCTACTAAAAAACGTAATTGTCTGAACAGACCATGAGCTTATGATTGATAGCGTTTACCGGGTATCAAGGGCAGACGCTGAGCGCAGCGTAATTATTGCAAACAAATATGACAAAGTGCGGGAGAGGGTATGTATATTGGAATCGACTTAGGAACGTCGGGTGTAAAGTCTATTGTGATGACGGTGTCAGGAGAAATCCTCGCAACGACAACGGTGGAGATCGATGTGTCTCGACCTAAGCCACTCTGGTCTGAGCAGGATCCGCAAAGCTGGTGGAAAGCGACTTGTGAGTCCATTGAAGGTTTACGAGATCTTGTTGATTTGAGCCGAGTGAAAGCGATTGGCCTTTCTGGTCAGATGCACGGCGCAACGCTTGTCGACAAGAATGGAGGTGTACTGAGACCCGCTATCCTTTGGAATGATGGCCGCTGCGCTGCAGAGTGTAATGAACTTGAATCTTTGGTGCCGGATTCTAGAACGATTACAGGCAACATTATGATGCCTGGCTTTACTGCACCAAAGTTGAAGTGGGTTGCAAATCACGAGCCCGAGGTTTTTGCAAAGGTTGATAAGGTGCTGCTTCCAAAGGATTATCTCCGATTTAAAATGACGGGCGATTTTGCTAGCGATTTGTCTGATGCTGCTGGCACGGGTTGGGTTGATGTTGAGTTAAGAGCGTGGAGTACTGAAATGCTCGAGGCCACTGGGTTAACATTAGCGCAAATGCCGGCGTTGTTTGAAGGTAAAGACGTCACCGGTTATTTATCAGAATCCATTGCCAAGCAGTGGGGAATGCAGTCAGTTCCGGTTATTGCGGGTGGGGGTGACAACGCTGCTGGAGCCGTGGGTGTTGGGATAACTCAGCCTGGACAAGCCATGCTGTCACTTGGAACATCAGGGGTGTATTTTGCTGTGAGTGATGGCTTTATTTCTAATCCTGAGTCTGCGCTGCACAGCTTTTGTCATGCTTTGCCGAATACCTGGCATACAATGTCAGTCATTTTGAGCGCTGCATCGTGTCTGAAGTGGGTTGCCCAACTCACGAACTTCGACAATGTCGGTGACATGATTGAGCAAGTTGAGCAGTCAGCGGACAAGGAATCTGAAGTCGTATTTTTACCTTACCTTTCTGGCGAGAGAACGCCGCACAACAACCCAGATGCGAAAGGTGTATTCTTCGGAATGACGCATACAACGACTCGTTTGGAGCTCGCGCAAGCCGTAATGGAAGGGGTAGGCTTTGCTTTCGCTGATGGCTTTGATGCGTTGCATGTGACTAAGAATATACCGGAAGAAGTATCATTGATTGGTGGTGGAGCCCGCAGTCAGTATTGGCGTCAAATGCTTGCCAATATCGTAGACATGCCACTAGTTTATCGTGAAGGTGGTGATGTAGGCCCAGCCCTAGGAGCGGCTAGACTGGCGATTCTGGGCACGTTAGAAGGGGCAACACTGCATGACATTTGTCCGACACCAAAGCTGGTTGAAAGACATGAGCCAAACTCAGTAGCGGTAGAACAATACAAAAAGAAACGTTTGGTCTATCAAGCGCTATATCAACAGCTGAAGGACTTGTTTTAATCAGTGAATAATATGAGGGCTTGACCGGTCAATTCGGTGTAAGCCCTTATTAGTAATGATATTTCCTCAGTAATACTTCGAACTTGTATATTCGACTGCTAAATACCAGATTTAGTTGAAGAGAGTATATAGCGAGGTATGCTTCGTCACGCCTACCAATCTTGCATGCGACTACTGTACCTGTACTCTTTAACCAAATAAATGTCACTTGGTTAGAAAATTCTTGTCAGATATTTATGTGAATCAGATCAAGAATTGTCACATTACCTAAAAGATTAATCACAATAAATAAAATCTTCATAGTGAACTTAAGAGTAATTACTCTGCGGTTATCATATTTAACTTTGGTATTTCTTTATTTTGTAAGTGTGTCACCGATCACACCAATTTTATAGTCAATAATGTCTCTGATGCATTAGTCGTGATCAAATTCTCACTCGTTAAATACGTTAACAATAGAAGTAAAAAACATAATTGTATTTAGGCGGGTATAAATTGAACATATAAGATAACAAAGCGTGTTTGATTGACATATCAGGGTAGGCCATGGCAACGATTCAATTTAAAAATGTAGATAAGATTTACTCGGGAAATGCTCACATTGTAAAGAAATTCAATTTGTACATTGAGGATGGAGAGTTCGTTGTTTTTCTAGGCCCCTCGGGATGCGGAAAATCAACGACTCTACGCATGTTATCCGGGCTAGAGGAGATCTCCGCCGGGGAAATACTCATCGGTGACTCGGTGGTAAATGATTTATCACCAAAGGAGCGAAATATCGCCATGGTGTTTCAGAGCTATGCTTTGTATCCGCACATGACGGTTTTCGACAATATTGGTTTCTCCTTGAAGATGGAAGGCCAAAGTAAAGAGGCAATCAATAAGCAGGTGAGGGTCGTAGCCGACATGCTACAACTTACCCCTTTGCTGAAAAGAAAACCTCGTGCCCTGTCCGGTGGACAGCGTCAACGTGTCGCTATGGGTAGAGCGATGGTAAGAACGCCGGAGGTTTTTCTGTTCGATGAACCCCTGTCGAACCTCGATGCAAAGCTCAGAAACGTCATGCGTTCTGAGATAAAACAGCTACACAGAAAACACAAAAAAACCACGGTGTATGTGACTCATGATCAAATTGAAGCGATGACTCTAGCGGACAAAGTGGTGATTTTACGTGATGGTTTAATTGAGCAAGTGGGTACGCCAAAAGAGATCTATCACTACCCAGTAAATGAGTTTGTTGCGGGCTTTATTGGTAGTCCAACCATGAACATGGTTCCTGTGAACCTTGAATGTGATGACGATGAAATCCGAATTCTTCTGAATAATCAAGTCTTCGATGTTAGAAAGAATAATGTCGGTAATACTTCAGGGAAAGGTAAGCTTGGTATTAGACCAAGTGACATTAGCCTAAAAAAGACCAGCACTTCAATGTCGGTTAAAATCGATGTTGAAACTAGCGAACTACTTGGAACCACCAAACTAGTCTATGGTCGCCTAAATGGAATTGATATCACAATAGAGTTAGATTCCAGTGCAGATATTACTGTGGGAGAAAGAGTGGAAATGTATATCGACAATTCTCGTCTACATATATTCGATGAACAAGGTGTCAATATTTCCATTGGCTAACCTGTCAGAATGGCAAAAACAAAACGATCTATTTCTAAGGCTATGTCTATGGTAAGGAAGGGTTTTGTTGATGTGTAAAGAATATTGAAATGAACAAATTAATTTAGGTGGCATGATGGCATCGGTAACTTTTAGAAATTTAGTAAAGGACTATGGTGAAACTCAAGTCGTTAAAAATATAGACCTTGATATTAAACACGGTGAGTTCTTAGTGCTTTTGGGTCCATCAGGATGTGGTAAATCGACCATTTTGAGAATGCTAGCGGGGTTAGAAGAGATAACGGATGGAGATGTATTTATTGATGAGCTGTTGGTCAATGAACTACACCCCATAGAGCGCAATATTGCAATGGTGTTTCAGAGCTATGCGTTGTACCCCCACATGACGGTGGGTGAAAACATCGGATTTAGTTTAGAGAACATGAAGGTACCAAAAGAAGAGCGACAGCAAATGATCCAAGATGTTGCCGAGGCTTTAGAGCTCACTCCTTTGTTGGAACGCAAGCCAAAAGAGCTGTCTGGTGGACAAAGGCAGCGAGTGGCGATGGGACGAGCGATGGTGCGCACCCCGAAAGTCTTTCTGTTTGATGAGCCACTTTCCAACCTTGACGCTAAGCTGCGTGGCCAAATGCGCAAAGAAATACGTGCCTTGCATGAAAAAGTGAAAACGACCGTTATCTACGTTACTCATGACCAAGTCGAAGCGATGACGCTTGCCGATCGCGTGGTGATATTGAACAACGGGCACATTGAGCAGATAGGTACACCGGAAGAGATCTTCAAAACACCAAAAAACCAATTCGTCGCTCGATTTATTGGTAGCCCAGAGATCAACTTATTCGATGTAGATTCTAGCGATATCAAGAGCTGTATTTCAGATCTCTCTAGCTCAGTTAAATCGGTGGGTATCAGAGCTCAAGATTTTAGCCTAGACCGAGCAGATATCGACGAAAGCAATTGTGTTGAGATGAAAGTCCAGGTTAATGAAAACGAGGTACTAGGTTCCGTGATTCAACTCGGGTGTAGCTTCGGTGACAAACGATTTATTGCGGAAACAAAATATTCCGAAGACCCAATTAATGGTGAGCAGACGCTCTACTTCGATAAACGCAACGTTCATTACTTTGATTCCAAAGAACAAACCACCTTACAGTAAAAAGGAATTCCCCCATGAAGAATATAAGTTTAAAGGCGGTATCACTCTCTATTGCTGCCGTCTTTTCTACCAGTGTATTTGCTGAGCCAGTAGAGATTACAGTCGCGTCTTTCCCGAACTTTAACCAAGTCGCAGAGGCTGCCATCCCTGTGTTTGAAAAGGCAAACCCGGACATCAAGGTAAAGCTGGTGGTGCTTTCTTACAATGATCACCATAACTTGATGACAACAGCACTTGCTACTGGGGCGAACCTACCAGATGTAATGGGTATCGAGAATGCGTATGTGGGACGCTTTATCGAGTCCGGTGGTCTTGAAGATTTAAACAGCGATAACTACAAAGCAGGCACGTTTACTCAAAACCTCATCCCTTATTCCGTTGCACAGGTAACAAATTCGAGGGGAGAGTTAGCTGGAGTTCCTACTGATATCGGTCCGGGTGCCACCTTCTTCCGCCAAGACATTCTTGATAAAGCCGGTGTGTCAGAAGAAGACCTACTTAAAAGCTGGGACTCGTTTATTGAGTCGGGTGTGAAGATCAAAGAGAAAACAGGCAGCTACCTACTATCCAATGCCAATGACATTAAAGATATCTATATTCGTTCTGACCTAAAACCAGGAGAAGGGATCTACTTTGATACAGACCACAATGTGCTGGTTAACTCAGAACGCTTCAAAGAAGCATTTCGCTTAGCTAAAAAAGCACGCGATGCGGGTGTTGATGCTGAGTTAAGTGCTTGGTCGAATGAATGGTCAGAGAGTCTACGCCGCGGCACGATTACGGTGCAAATGATGGGGGCTTGGCTAGGCGGTCACCTAGAGGATTACATTGCGCCCGAAGCGTCAGGCTTATGGCGTACATCAGCGCTTCCAAATCACGCCTTAGCAAGTTGGGGTGGTTCTTTCTACAGCATTCCTAAAAAAGCCAAACACAAAGAGGAAGCATGGCGCTTTATCGAGTTTATGGCGACTTCACCAGAGGCTCAGTTAATTGGGTTCAAAGAAATAAACGCATTCCCTGCACTAACGTCGACTCACCAAAACCCATTCTTCGATGAAAAACTTGCGTACCTAGGTGATCAACAGGCGCGTCATGTTTGGAGAGAATCGGCGGAACTCATTCCGGCAGTCGGTGTTGACCGATATGACCCAGTTGCGCGTCAGGTTATCGATGATGCCCTAGAAAGAGTGCTTGAGCACGATGCTGACATCGACGAAGTGTTAGCTGCAGCCGAGAAGCAAATTCAGCGTCGCGCGCGTCGCCGTTAAGAGTAATGAGAGCCAGCATCGATATGGCGCTGGCTCGATAGTTAGTTGGGATAAGTAAAATGAGTACTATCGCTGAATCAAACCAAGCTAGAACCTCCCGAAATGGGAACTTCTGGCTTCGAAAGGGCAACAAAATTGCGCCTTACCTTTTTGTCAGCCCATTCTTCATTGTCTTTGGAGTTTTTGGACTGTTTCCACTGCTTTTTTCATTGTACCTTTCTTTCCATTACTGGGAGCCTGCAATGGGGCTCGCCTCAATGGAGTGGGTGGGTTGGGAAAACTATGTGTTTGCCCTCGAAGATGACTGGTTCCAGAAATCGGTCTACAACACATTCATTATTGCGTTGAAATCAGGTATTCCACAGCACGCAATCGCACTTCCTTTAGCTTACTTTATTCACACGAGCTTCAGTCGAATGCGTAACACAGTGATCGGGGTGTACTTTGTTCCCTATATCACATCGACGGTCGCGATTTCTCTAGTTTTTACCACTCTGTTTTCTCGTGATTTTGGGATGATAAACCAAGTTCTTACCTCTTTGGGTAACTTTACCATCGGTGATATTAAAGTCCTGTCTTGGTTGTTCCCAACACAGAACATAGATTGGAATCGTCCTGAATACACCAAAGACATGATCTCATTTGTGGTGTTCTGGCGTTTTGTTGGTTGGAATACAGTGCTCTACTTATCAGCGCTTCAAACGATTCCAAAGGACATTTACGAAGCAGCTACTGTGGACGGCGCAAGTCGATACCAGCAATTCTGGCACATAACGCTGCCGATGCTTAAGCCGATGGCTTTCTTTGCAGTAACGCTGACTATCATCGGCAACCTGCAACTGTTTGAAGAACCGTTCATTATTACGGGAGGTACGGGTGGCATCGATCAAGCGGGTAAGACAGCGGCTATGCACATGTATATAACCGCGTTCGTAGAGAGTGATTTTGGTACGGCGTCAGCGATATCGTGGATTCTGTTTATGTTGATCGCAGGACTTACTTGGGTGAATAACAAATTGTTAGGTGGAGACAATCAATAATGAAGAATATGTCAAAGGATAAACTGATTGCTTACATTATTGTCGCACTTGGTGGCTTGATAATGTTAGCGCCATTCTACTTCATGTTTATTTTCTCTTCTCAATCAAACAGTGGCATTTTGTCAGTACCACCACCAATTTGGTTTGGAGAGCATTTGCTCGACAACTTAAGAGTTCTGGTCGACTTTCTACCGTACTTTTGGCACAACTTGGGGCTGAGCTTGTACATTGCGGTTGTTGTTACCGTACTCAACTTGCTGTTTTGCTCGTTGGCGGGCTATGCGTTTGCCATGTTTGAATTCCGGTTTAAGAATCTAATGTTTATCGGCATTATGGCCACTATGTTGTTACCCCCATTTCTAGGTATGATTCCTACCGCGATGATTATGTCGACTATCGGCTGGATGAACGATCCGAAAGCACTGATTGTTCCAGCAGCGTGCGGTGCGATGGGTATTTTCATGATGCGACAGTTTATTGCTAGCTCAATTCCTAAAGAGCTGGTTGAAGCTGCGCGAATGGATGGTTGTGGTGAGTTTAAGATCTACTATCGAGTGATTGTGCCATTGATTAAACCGGCGTTTGGCACCTTAGGTTTGATAACGTTTATCGGCTCGTGGAACAACTTTATGGGGCCTTTAGTCGTTATGAACGACATGAAGATGTTCACAATCCCTCTAGCACTTCGTGCTTTGCAGGGTACTGCTGGGCAAGTCCCATGGGGTGCGGTTTCTCTCGGTGCAACGATAGCAGTACTGCCTTTGCTGTTCCTATTCATCATGGCGTCACGTCGATTGATCGATGGACTGACTGCCGGTGCTGTCAAAGGTTAATGCGGTAATTGCTTGTAAACGAAAAGACCTGTCGAGACAGGTCTTTTTTGCAATAGAGCTTTTGCAGCTACATGCAGTTTTTTTATCTTTAGTACGATTAACCAAACATAAAGCTATACAGGTAACCTGCACTCACCGCCATACCTAAAATTACCACCAAGAATGCTGCAATCATCTGGTTTTTGAAGATAGATTTAAGCAAGATAACTTCAGTCAGGCTTGCCCCCGCACTACCAATAATCAGAGCCATCACTGAGCCTAGCGCCATACCTTTCTGCACTAGTGCGGCACTCAAAGGAATCACTGCTTCAGCACGAATGTACAGTGGAATACCAATGACTGCCGCGATAGGAATCGCATACCAAACCCCTTCACCAGCGTATTGTGCGATAAGGTCTGTTGGAATAAAGCCGTAAATGAATGACCCTAGTAGAATGCCCACCATTAGGTATGGGAATACTTGCTTAAAGTCTTTCCAAGTCGATTTCCAAATACGAACCCAACGATTGTCTTCTTTTGGTGTTGCTACTGTAGTGTCGCAACACGCGCTGCCGTCTGCATTAATGCTAGCAAGAGTTGGTTCTGGCTCTTTTTCTCCACAGCATGATGTTGCCGGTGCAGGTGTTGAGCAAGAGCTGTCTGCCGCGCAGCTAGCTGCTGCTGGCTTCAAAGACTCAACCTTTGGAGTGCCACAGCTTGTAGACGTTGCACATGATGATTCTTGAGTCGCAGCTGGTTTAGTGTCACCACAAGAGGTACCACATGAGCTTGCAGTTTGTGCTTCGTACGCCTCAGATTTTACATAGCGCTCGAAACCTAACTTCTCTAGTACATAGCCAGCAGTAGCCGACACAAACATGGCTATCGCGAAGTAAAAAACGGCGACTTTAATGCCGAATGTTACGACAAACAGGCCAATGATTACTGGATTTAGCAGTGGGCTGGCGAACAAGAACACCATCATAGGTCCAAATCCAGCGCGAGCGCGCAGCAACCCTTTCAAGAAAGGAATCGTAGAGCACGAGCAAAATGGAGTGATGGAACCAAGTAGTGCAGCGACAAAGTAACCTCTACCATTCTTTGAGCTAAGAATAGATTGGATCTTTTCTGGTGTTAGGAACTCTTGCAGAACACCAACAATGTAGCTGATAGCCAAAAATAGAATAATTAACTCGGTCGCTAAGAAGGCGAACATGTTGGCGGTTTCTTTGGCCATTGAAAGGAATTCAGGGCTCATATTAGCTTCTCCGAATAATTCGATATGTTTCGAATTATAGAAATAACCGAGCTGAGATCAAGCTTTATTTCGATAAAACTAGAAATTAATTTTAACTTATTGAATTCATACAAAAACAGCGCCATAAGGCGCTGTTTCGTTTGGAAGGAGTCGTGAGACTATGCGTTGGCTTCCTCGAGCGAGGGTTGTTTTTTCTTGAGTAGACGGCTGGTAATGGTACCCGCTGTCATGGCGCCTGATACGTTTAGTGCCGTACGTGCCATATCAATCAGTGGCTCGATTGAAATCAATAGAGCAGCAATCGTAACTGGAAGCCCCATAGCAGGTAGTACGATGAGCGCAGCAAAGGTTGCGCCGCCGCCAACGCCTGCAATACCAAATGAACTGATGGTAATGATAGCAATCAACGAAAGAATGAAGTTAAAGTCCATTGGATCGATACCAACCGAAGGCGCGACCATGACTGCTAGCATAGCAGGGTAGATGCCTGCACAGCCATTTTGGCCGATTGTGGCACCAAATGAAGCTGAAAGGTTTGCAATCGCTGGTGGCACATTGAGTTTTGTCACCTGAGCTTCCACGTTCAAAGGAATCGTTGCCGCTGAGCTTCGAGATGAGAATGCGAAAGTCAGTACAGGCCAGATTTTTTGGAAGTACTCTTTCGGGCTCACACCAACAAGTGAAACCAGTAGGCCGTGAACAACAAACATTAAGAAGATAGCTAGGTAAGATGCAACGATGAAACCTAGAAGGTTAAGAATATCGCCAGCGCTTGATGTTGCTACTACTTTTGCCATCAGAGCCGCGATGCCGTATGGCGTTAGTGCCATGATCATCTTAACCAGACGCATAACGATAGACTGAGTTGCTTCAACAAAGGTGCGAATTGGTGATTCTAGCTCTTCTTTTTCGGCCATCACTTTACGTGCTGCGATGCCGGTGAGAACACCGAAGATAACAACGGCGATAATAGACGTTGAGCGTGAACCCGTCAGATCAGCAAAAGGATTCGTTGGAATGAAGCTAACCAGCATTTGTGGGATGGTTAGATCACTCACGCTACCAACACGGTTTTCAAGAACAGCGATACGAGCCGTTTCACGCGCGCCTTCAGTCAGTCCTTCGGCACTTAAACCAAAGGCTTGGGTGACAACAATGCCAATGAGTGCAGAGATAGCGGTTGTCGCCAGAAGAATGGAGATTGTCAGACCACTGATTTTGCCTAGTGAGCCGCCTTTTTCAAGCTTCACTACTGCTGCAATCATAGAGACTAGTACAAGTGGCATGATGATCATCTTCAGAAGACCAACATAGCCGCGACCGACAACATTGACCCACTCTAGAGTACCGCCAATAGCTGCATGACCTTCACCAAGCAGAAGCTGTAGGCCAAGACCAAATGCGCTACCCAAAACCAATCCGAAAAGAACTAAGCGAGAGAGTGTGTGGCTTTTTTGCTGCTGTCCGTATAAGAAATAAAGAATGCCTAAAAATACCGCGAGCGACGCGATAACCGCAATTGACATATAAAGAGTCCTTTTTTTTTCAACTGACGAAGTCCCCACATAAGGTGTGGGAAATGGAAGTGTGGATGGCTAAAGTAACGCTTGCAGTGCACAGATGACAATAAGTAAAAGTTATTACTTAGAGGTGTAAGTTATATAGAGCGAGATTGTTAGAAATATTTTGCGAGTCAGTTGGCGTATTCGCTCAGTAGATCGCGCATGTTTGCTGAGTTGTATGCGACGGATTTGGCATTGTTAGGCTGTAATACACTGTATAGCATGGCTTTTGCAACAAGCTCTGCAGGGATTGGAGTGAAGGCGCGCAGTGAGCCGATCATAATAGGGGAGATCAGCGTGAAGAGTTTTTGCACCAATACTTCGTCGCTGCGAGTGTCGATTTCACGCCCTGCCAGTGGGCCTGGCCTGACAAAGACGACATGCTCAAAGCCCATTTGATTGATGCGCTGTTCCACTTTGCCTTTGCATTTTAAGTAGTGAGACAGGGAGCGAGGTGAAGCGCCTAAACTCGACACGATAGCGATACGTTTAACGCCAACCATCTTCATGGTTTGAGCAACGTCGCAGACCAAGTCGAGGTCGATCTTTTCCAATGCGGCTTTACTGCCAGCTTTTTTTAAGGTGGTACCCAGACAGATAAAGCCAAGGGTTGGGGTAGGATGGGTATCATCCCAATCGGTGATCCTAAGCGCGCCGTCCATGATTTGGTGTGTTTTATGATGAGTACTTTCAAGCGGGGCGCGGCACAGTGCGTAAACAGTATCGATATGCGACGTTTCCTCAAGTAAGGAAAGCAATTTACTACCAACCAGTCCTGAGCTTCCGGCAATAATCGCGTTGTAGCTGTGCTGCATAAAAAAGTCCCACTCATCAAGATGTAGTGGGACTATAGTCAAAATCTGGCTAACGTGTTGTGATTACATAGACATATAGCTGAAACTAATCGATTTCCGCCGCCGTTAAATCCTGTTTTCTTAACTTCTCTCGAAGCGTTTCCATTGCCACTTTCTGAATTTGTCGCACTCGTTCGCGTGTCACGCCAACAATACTGCCCACTTCTTCTAGTGTTTTAGGCTCATCATCAAGAAGGCCGAAACGGTGGTATAGAATGGTCTTATGTTTATCTGGCAGACCATCAACTAGGCTAACCAATTCTTTGTTTAAGTTCTGTGTGACAATGTCACGTTCTGGTAGTTCAAAAACGTCATCGTCATCGATAGTCTGCAAGTGATCTTTTTTGTCACCATCATCATCCCAACCATTGTCGAGAGATAGAGATTGTTCTGACAGCTTAAGTAATTTACTTACCTCGCCTGCAGAGCGGCCGGTTTTCTCCGCGATTTCTGCAAAGGTAGGTTCATGTTTGCCTTCTCTTCGAAGTTGATGGGCAGCCTTGCTGCATTCACGAATTTGTTTGGTTACATGAACGGGAACGCGGATAGTGCGCCCTTGGTTCATAATAGCGCGGTCTATAGATTGTTGGATCCACCAAACAGCGTAGGTTGAAAAGCGGTAGCCAAGTTCAGGGTCAAATTTATCGACAGCCTGAATGAGGCCAATGTTGCCTTCGTTAATGAGGTCATAAAAGTCGAGTCCTCGATTGGCGTAGCGTTTTGCAGTTTTGATGACCAGGCGTAAATTGGCGTTAATCAAACGCTGCCTTGCTTCATCATCGCCCGTACGAGCCTTACGTGCTATGAGCCTTTCTTCTTCGGCGGTGAGCAGATTGTGGTTTGATACCTGTTTAAAGTAGCTAGTACCAATATTGGCAGTGTCGTCCTTGTGTGTGGAGCTTCGTTGAGCACGGTTTCCTTCAGGTTTCAAATTAACCCCTTACCAACTGCGTCATTGGTTTATTATTAGTCTTATAATTGATGTGAATACATGCTCACGTCAAGACTATAAATTACTATAACTACGTAACAATGAACAGCGTACGCCTATCAAGTAATTGCACATGTTTGTAACATTTTGGCGCATCCTAGGGTGAGTATTTGGCTACTTATAGAAAATAAGAATCGTTCTTATAATGGTTGTATTTTTGACTGATAAAAACGTTGATTTGTATCATATTGAAATAACAGCTTATTCGGCTATTTATAAATATGATAATTGCGTTTGAGAGCGATAGAAGAAGATCATTGATGCCATTGTAAACTTAGGTTTCTCAAATTAGTTTACGGGTGCTTGGCTTATGGTACTTTAGGGGAGGCTACTATATATTTGATACGCATCAGAGTAATCCACTGATTTACCTGATTTAATCCGGATATTAGGTCATGGCAATGTTATGGATAGTGGTTTTGACTGTAATTAAAAGTATTGTTTGTTTGTGTGATTTTAAGTCAAAAAATCAATGTAACAAATAGCCTGTTACTTAGCATCTTTACAAATACTTTACAGTGAGGGTGTGATTTATAAATTTATTGCAAAATCGAAAGTACGAGTCTTCTATCATTTTTAGACAATAGTGAGTGCTATTAACACATTTCATTAAACTTTAGTCTAAGCTAGCGTTAAGAATAATTAATAATTGTTTGGACACAACAGGATGAATACAGAACTCAAACAAAAGATCGAAGAGTTATTGTTGCTCGCTAAGTCTCAAGGCGTTTCAATTATTGGCCTTGTTGATTCCCCAGAAAGCAATGATTGTCGTATTTTTAAGTCACTAGAGTTGGACTGCAAAGCGGGCACTCGTAATTTAGATAGCTTATTGATGGGGCAGCACTGCAAAATGGATAAGGAGTGCTGTAAAACGTGTAATCTGGCAAAGCCTCGAGTCTCTGATGACGGTTTGGCGATCTTGTTTTCAGAGTTACGCGAAGAGGAAGCGGTTTAGTTTTAGATTTAGTGTTTTATGTGAGTAAGCTACTAACCCAAACGTCTAGCAATCTAGCCTTGCTATCGATTCTCGATAATCGCCGCTGTTGGTCGCTTACTCTTTAACCTCGTTATTTAATCCACTCCTGTCTCTCTGCTATTGATTTCTTTTCATGCACTTACAGATATAACTTCATTTGGTTTGAAAGCCCGACACGCGTACACTAGCAAAAAACCATTAAGGTTCAGGCGAGAGCAAAACTTGCTTGAGACAAACCGGCTTGAGACAGATATAGCGAAATGGACACAATGCTAAGCAATCAATTTGACCCTCAGATTCAAAATCATATCGATCAAAAAACTAAACCTCTTGGTGCTCTTGGTGAGTTAGAGAACGTCGCCGCGCAGCTCGCCAAAATTCAAAGTCACTCTTCTGGTCAGTTTGTAAATAAAATAGCCCTGTCCAACCCTAAGGTGGTGGTGTTCGCAGGCGATCACGGTATCGCAGAGCAGGGCGTTAGTATTGCGCCAAGTGCGGTAACGCAGCAGATGGTCACAAACTTTCTTGCCGGTGGTGCAGCGATCAATTGTTTTTGTCGAGTGAACAATATTGATTTTCAAGTGGTCGACTGTGGCATGCTAGCGGCTACTGATACGCCGTCTTCTCAATTGATACTAAGTCGTCTTGGCTGTGGAACCGAGGACTTTTCTAC
Organism: Vibrio wakamikoensis; assembly: GCF_050337275.1. Lineage (NCBI taxonomy): Bacteria > Pseudomonadati > Pseudomonadota > Gammaproteobacteria > Vibrionales > Vibrionaceae > Vibrio > Vibrio wakamikoensis. Next base: position 177,849 of record NZ_JAKJST010000013.1, read on the forward strand.
TCAGCCTTCAATGAGTCCATCTCAACTCGCGCAAGGTTTAGAGGGTGGAAGAACGGTGGTGAGTCAGTGCGTGGCGGATGGAGCTGATCTGTTGATTTTTGGTGAGATGGGGATAGGCAATACAAGTTCGGCATCAGCACTGCTTTCTGCGTTGACCGATCTTTCGGTGGCTGAAAGTGTAGGTCTTGGTACCGGTATCAATCCAGAGCAACTGGTGAGAAAGACGGCTTTGGTTGAACAAGCGTTATCTCGCTTTGATGAACGAGATGTGATGACGGTTCTAGCGCAGTTAGGTGGGTTTGAAATTGTTCACATGGTTGGCGCGTTTTTGCAAGCGAGCAAGCAGCAGGTTCCGGTACTTGTCGATGGCTTTATTGTATCAGTTGCCGCGTTAGCCGCGTGCAAGCTTGAACCAGCAGTACGCGAGTATCTGATTTTCTCTCATGTCTCAAATGAAGGTGCGCATCGTTTTGTTTTGGATGAGCTTAACGCTTCTCCGCTACTTGATTTGTCCATGCGTCTTGGTGAGGGTACGGGAGCAGCCTTGGCGCTACCTCTCATTCGTTGCGCGGTTGAGTTTTACAATGAAATGGTGAGCTTTGAGAGTGCAGGGGTAACAGTGTGAGTGAGCGAGCATCGTTTTGGCGCTACCAGTGGCAACTGTTCTGTTTGGCACTGAGTTTTTTCTCAAGGCTGCCGATACCAGCCAACATCCCATATTCTAATGAAAGAATGAATAGAGCAGGGCGCTATTTTGCTTTGGTTGGCGTGTTATTGGGTGCCTTATGCGGTGGGTTTTTCACGGTTGTTAGCGAGCTCTTGCCAGCCAGTATCGCGATAGTCCTTACCATGGTGTTTAGCCTGCTGCTCACAGGTGCGTTTCACGAAGATGGGCTCGCAGACATGGCAGACGGTATTGGCGGAGGGATGACGCAAGAGCGCCGCCTCGAGATCATGAAAGACAGTCGCCTTGGCACTTACGGCGTGTCGACCCTAGTCATGGCTCTGCTTTTGAAATATGCCACTTTGGTAGAGCTTTTCACACAAGCTAACCTATTTGCCGTTTTCGTTATCGGTTACGCGTTTAGTCGCGCCGTTGCCGCTTCACTTATTTCCGCGATGCCTTATGTGTCCGATCCGAAAGGGAGTAAGAGTAAACCCCTTGCCAATACACAGACTCCAGGTGAACTTGTATTTTTGGCACTGTGTGGCGTGTTACCTGCCTTGATGTACGACATGACGTTGGCAGCAATTCTAATTGCTTTTGCCTTGGTATTTCGATTGGTATTTACGAAATGGCTTCTGGCACGTTTAGGTGGTTTTACCGGTGACTGCTTAGGTGCAGCTCAACAGTTGGTTGAGCTAATGACCTACGTACTCATGTTATTGGTTTTGATGGTGTAGTGAGATAGCGATGACGGTGGAGTTAGTGTTGGGCGGCGCCCGTTCTGGTAAGTCGCGCTTTGCTGAGCAAAGAGTCTTTTCGTTATGTGAGTCGGGTGGTCGTAGTCAGTGTGGCATGACCAAACATTATCTAGCAACCTCTGAGCCGCTGGATGAGGAAATGCAGCAACGTATCGCTCATCATCAGCAGCAGCGCGGTGACGGGTGGACAGAGTGGGAAGTTCCTCTAGATCTATCAGCGACACTAATGGCGTTGTCTAGTCGTGATGTAGTTTTAGTTGAATGCTTAACCTTGTGGCTCAACAATGTCATCTATTATGCACAGCAGAACGGGGGTGATGTAGAGCGAGAGATTGAGCGCGCTATTGCATCGTTAGTCGAAAGCCTAGAACGTTGTGAAGCCTACATTATTTTGGTATCCAATGAAGTTGGCCTTGGCGTGGTGCCGTTAGGCGAAGTTTCGCGTTTGTTTGTCGACAATGCCGGAAGAATGAATCAGCGCGTCGCTGCTATTGCGCAGCAAGTGACTCTGGTGGCGGCAGGATTGCCCTTGGTGTTAAAGGGGGCTGCTCAATGAAAGTGAACGTGTTTTTACTGCGTCACGCAAAAGTTGATGGTGCCGCTGCCCTTTATGGCCATACCGATGTTGGTGTGAAGGCTGAGCAAAATAACCAAGCGCTACAAGCTTTATTGAGTGAATCACTTAACGTAAGTCGAGTCATTAGCTCACCACTGTCGCGGTGCATGAACCTTGCAAAACCATTCAGCGAACAATCTGGCATCGAACTTAGCATCGAACCCGCATTCGCTGAAATGGACTTTGGTGATTACGATGGCGTGCCTTTTGATCGTATGTCAAAAAAGGAGTGGCAAACGTTAGAGCCGTTCTGGTCAACACCCGCAACATGCCAGTTACCCAATGCAGAAACGCTTGATGATTTTCACCTTCGAGTGAGTAAGGCTTGGCAGCAGCTAATTCAAACCAATCAACACACCCTTCTTGTCTGTCACGGCGGGGTTATTCGCCAAATTCTAGCCGATGTGCTCGGCCTTGATTGGCGCAACCCTAAGCTTTACGCGGCGCTTGCGATTGGCAATGCGACCGTGACACATCTGCAGTTTGACTCTCGCTACCCGATGATGATCAATGTTAAGGTGATTGGGCAGCCTATCGCTTCTTTTACGTTGATGGGTTGAATCTGAAACCACCTTATCCAATACCACACGATCTTCCTAACTGATTGAAAATTATTAAGCATTGAAACTTGATGATGCTGTCTCCATATTAGTTCGTATTGTACTGCTATATGCACAATCACATAACGATCTACTAGGGAAAGCTTATGAAAAACGCGGTTTGGGATTTATCGATTGCCTATCAAGGATTGAATGACCCCAAGGTTGAACAAGACATTGAGCTGATTCAACGCTCGATTTCATTACTGACTCATCATCAAGAAGAACGTCAGCACGTGGTTGCGATGCAAAACGCTATTCAGACCATGGAAGCGGCGAGCACCTTGCTCAATACGGTAAGCACTCTGGCAAACTGCCATGCCTCGACCAATGCCCAAAACACGCAAGCTAAACAGTTGATTGGTCGTTTGTCTCAATTGAGCTCGGAGTTGGAGCAAGCATTCAGCCCTTATGAAAATGTTCTGGCGTTTGCAGACGTATCCTTTATTCGGCAAGTCCTCGATCATGATAACCCTTCTGTAGCGGGGCAAGGTTTTCAAATCGAACTTCTACAGCGCAAGGCACAGACTCAACTCAGCATTGCTGAAGAGCAGTTGCTGTCGGCAATGCAGGTTGATGGCCGCGACGCGTGGGGACGCCTCTATGACAACATTACTGGCTCACTTAGCATCGCTATTGAAACGGAGCAGGGCAAAGAAACGTTAGGCTTCTCAGCGGCAGCAAGCCTTTTGTATGGTGGCGAGTTTGCAAAACAAGAAGCGGCTTGGAAAGGGATTCAAGCGGCAATGAAGGCCAACGACACTTCTTTTGCAGCCATCGTGAATGCGCTTGCTGGCTGGCGTCATAATGAGGGAAAAAAGCGCTCTCAGAATAGCGAAGAGCACTTTCTCGACCCAAGCCTCAGAGCGAATCGCATTCAACGTGAGACCTTAGAAGCAATGATGTCGGTGGCAAAAAGCCATCGTGTTATCGGTCAAAAAGCGGGTAAGTTGATGGCGAAAGTCCATGGCTTGCCAAGTATGACGCCGTGGAACCACCTTGCTGCTATGCCGCCATTAGGCAACGGCGAAGCCAAAGTCTACGAGTTTCCAGAAGGCATTGAAGTGATAAAATGTGCCTTTGAGCAAGTGAATCCAGAGATGGCTGAGTTTGTACAAACTATGGTCGATAACGGTTGGATAGATGCTCAGCCATCAGAAAACCGTCGCCTTGGCGCTTACTGCACGCAGTTGGCCGCCACTCGTACACCTCTTGTGTTCATGACTTGGGGTGGCAGCCGCTCTGATCTGCTGACGCTTGCTCACGAACTAGGCCATGCATTCCACAATTGGGTGATGCGAGACCTGCCGCTATGTCGCACTAGCTATCCAATGACCCTGGCGGAAACCGCCTCTATCTTTGCTGAAAATATCGTGCGCGATTATTTGCTGGAGCAAGCAAAAACCAGTGAAGAAAAGCTGGAAATGTTGTGGGAAGAGTTGTCGTCTGCTTATGCACTTACCATTAATATTCCGGTTCGTTTTGAGTTTGAAAAAGCGTTCTATCAAGCGCGTCAGGAGAGTGAGGTCGATGCGGATCAGCTATGCGAGCTGATGTCGACAACATGGTCAGAGTGGTACGGTGATTCGATGGAGGGCACAGACCCTTACTTCTGGGCGAGTAAACTGCACTTTAGTATTTCTGAACTGAGCTTCTACAACTACCCGTACTTGTTTGGCTACTTGTTTAGTCAGGGGGTGTATGCGCAGCGTGAGCAAAAAGGAGAGTCTTTCTATCCTGATTACGTGGCGCTACTTCGAGATACTGGTTCGCATCTTGCGGAAGATGTGGTGTTTAAACACATGAACAAAGATCTCACGCAATCGGAGTTTTGGGAACAAAGTATGCAAAGCTTATCGATGAAAGTTGATGAGTTTGAGGCACTTCTCAACGAGGTTGGTTGATAGCACTGCTTAGCCCTCACCAGTATTAAGGTTTTACTGCTGGTGGGGGCAAACTGGCTTTAGGTGGCCTGTTTTTTGAACAGTTTGGAGTTTTTCTCCCCAAGTAACGCGACTTACTTCGATAAACGCGATCATATTCGTATAATTTTCTCTCTTGTTTCATTACCATACCGCTGTTAGATAGGGAGCAGCGCATGACGAAATCGTTTTTTCGCCAGTCATTTCTAAAAGATACTTTAGAAACCGAAACTGAATTCACCGCAATATCAAAAACTACCGACGACGGAGTAAAGTTCGATCACCGCTATCGTGGTGTATTGGAAATCACACCTTGTGAGCTTGACGAGGACAGTGAGCACATCATCATCTCTTGTGGGATCCACGGTGATGAGACTGCGCCAATGGAGTTAGTCGATAAGATCGTTGACGATATTGAATCGGGTTTTTTAAAGCTCAAGGCGCGTTGTTTGTTTATCATCGCACACCCAGAAGCCACCAACCGTCACACGCGTTTTATCGATGAGAATCTGAACCGCCTTTTCGGTAATAAAGAGGGCACTGTGAACCGCGAAGTCGCGATAGCAAAGCACCTTAAAAAACTTGTGAACGACTTCTATCAAGACACGGCCGTTGCGCGTCGTTGGCACCTTGACCTGCATTGCGCTATCCGAGAGTCTAAGCACTATTCTTTTGTGGTGAGTCCTAAGACGCGCCATGCTGTGCGCAGTAAAGCCTTGTTTGACTATGTGTCCAGCGCTCATATGGACGCTGTGCTGCTGTCTAACGCTCCGTCTAGTACCTTCAGTTGGTTCTCAGCCGAGAACTACGGTGCACAGGCGCTGACAATGGAGTTAGGTCGCGTGGCTCGCATTGGCGAGAACGATCTGACCAAATTGCTGGCATTTGATTTAGCGACTAGAGACTTGCTGGCTGCTGAGAAGCCTGAACACTTGGCCAAGACGCCGATCATCTATCGCGTTTCTCGCACCGTTGTTCGTCACCATGACGACTTCGACTTCTTGTTTGACGATGATGTCGAGAACTTCACGGAGTTTAAGCATGGGGAAGTATTCGGTCATGATGGAGATAAGCCGTTGATGGCGAAAAACGATCACGAAGCGATTGTATTCCCAAATCGCAAAGTGGTGATAGGGCAAAGAGCGGCTCTAATGGTGGTTAAAGTGGCAACTCGCTATGAGGATGACCAACTGGTCTACGATTAATAGAAAATCAGTGGCGTTCTTGAGCGCGGCTGTTATGCTTCCCTAATGGAATTCAATCAGTTACTGAATCAAAACCAAAGACGCTGGCACATCCTAATGATAGTGATGTCAGGCGTCTTATTTACTTGTGCGCTACTTCATCTCTCTGTTGGCGAAGTATTTATCAATCCTTTTTCTCCGCAATCGGCGCTAGAGTCTCGTCTTCTTTACGATCTGCGTATGCCTAGGCTATTTGCCGCTGCCGCGATAGGCGCTGCGCTGGCACTCTCTGGTGCTTCGCTTCAAGTTCTATTGGGTAATGTGTTGGCCGAACCGGGTGTGCTCGGTATTTCCGGTGGTGCCAGTTTGGGCATGGTGCTGGTGTTGTTTGCTTTCCCGGCTGCTGCGACGCCGTTAGGATTTATGCTCGCCGGCGTTCTTGGAGCGCTTGGTTTTACGCTTATTCTTGTCTCGATGGCAAAAACTATGCGGCTGACCACGACTCGCTTACTGTTAGTCGGGGTGGCATTAGGTATTTTGTCCGGTGCTGTGGTGACGTGGGCATTTTACTTTAGCGATGATTTAAGCATTCGCCAGCTCATGTATTGGCTCATGGGTAGTGTTGGTGGCGTGAGTTGGTATCAGCACACACTCACCATTGCTATGATTCCTGTGGCTATTTGGCTGTGCAGCAAAGGCGCAACGCTCGATAAGCTAATGGTGGGGGAAATCCACGCTAAGCAACTCGGTATCGATGTACTTCGCATTCGTTGGCAGCTAATACTCGCCGTCTCTCTGTTGGTGGGTGGCTCTGTGGCTCTTGGCGGTGTTATCAGCTTTGTTGGTTTGGTCGTGCCACACCTTTTGCGCTTGGCGTTTGGTACTGAGAATCGATACTTGCTGCCGTTGTCAGCGCTGACCGGAGCAGCCTTGTTGGTGATATCTGATATCTTGGCGAGAACGGTGCTAGACTCCGCAGAGCTGCCTGTTGGCGTCATGACGACGACTATCGGTGCTCCTGTGTTTATTTGGATGCTTCTTAGAAACCATGATTCAAGTTCATAACCTCGCCATTGGTACTCGACTTTTGCCCGCTAGCCTTTCATTTCCAGAAGGGCAGCTTACCCATGTCATCGGTCCAAATGGTAGTGGCAAGAGTACCTTGCTCGCTGCACTAGCTGGTGTGCTTGATTACAACGGTCAGGTGGAGATTGCTGGCATGGACTTGGCCGAGATGTCACTCCCTGATATGGCGACAATACGCGCGTATTTGCCACAGGCTGCGCGGCCTGCCTTTAACATGCCGGTGTATCAGTATCTCTCGTTATCCATTCCCAATGATCAGAATGGCTCCAGAGGAAAGATTAGTGAAGCAACCCTGAACCAGGCAATCTCTGATATCACCGCTCTTTTGAAGCTCGATACCATGCTGTCGAGAACGGTGCATCATTTGTCGGGTGGTGAGTGGCAGCGAGTCAGACTCGCTGCATGTTGCTTGCAGATCTGGCGCCCATTGAACCCTCATTCTAAAGTCTTGATTCTTGATGAGCCAGCGGCGCCACTGGACGTTGGGCAAGAGAAATATCTCAATCAGTTAATTGAGCTAGTGACGTCTCAAGGGCTTTCAGTCGTGGTGGCAAACCATGATTTAAATACCACGCTAAGACGTGCGGATCATGTGGTAATGCTCAACAATGGTGTCGTTGAAGCCGTCGGGACGGGCGATGAAGTATTGACGCCGGAGAATATTGAATCCGTGTATCAAACCTCGGTCAGCAAGATAGAAGTGAACGGCAAGCCGTTATTGATCTTCAATGAATGAAGCTAAAATTTAGGTGATTGGAAAATCTATACGATGAAAAACGGCCTCTGATGAGGCCGTTTCTTTAAAAGGTTTTATACAAGCGGTGATAAGTCCGCAGGGCGGTAGTAGACCGACTTTAACACTTTACCTCTACGGATAGTCTTCGCTTCTGAAACGAAGTCTTCTGCGCATTTAGCGATAATGTATTCGCCTTTAGTGACGGCCATCAGCTTGATGCCTTGCTCAGCGTAGTGTGCTTCTGTTTCTTGGTACTCTTTTTCGTTGCGGCATACTTTGCTCATGTTGCTTGAGTGAATTTCATCCCAGCATTTGATGAAGTCGATGTCGCGGTTTGCTGCAACGTGCAGAAGCAGTTCAATTAGGTAGCTGATCGCAACGTTGTCTTCTACTTTGCTGTCGCCAAGATGAACCAAACGACCCATCAAGACATACACTGAATCGATGATTGCGTCCGCTTGTTCAACTTTCGAGTCCGCTTCTGCAAGCTCTGTCATTTCTTCGATTGCGAGTGAGTTATGTAGCGTGTCTGCTGCATCATCTAGTGAGCTAGCATCATTGACGGGAAGATCAAACGTAGTACGGAACTCGGTAATATCGCGGTATAGGTGATCAAAGATCGGTTGGGTAAGTTTGGTTAGTTTCATCGATTTTGCTGATTGATAATTGGTAACGAGATCCTATCAGAGCAGAGGTTTATGCGCTACACCGATGGTCATTTTCTTGAGACTCGAATATCGAACACCGGTCAGTCTTTTACTCTGATATTGTTTTTAGGCACGAATAAAGGTAGGATTCTTAAACTATTCAAGTGGTTGACTGAATTGTTAATATCGCCAATACGTCTATTTGGGTGATGACCTAATCGTTTGTGTCATCATGCCAACAGTTTCAAAGAGTACACGTACTTTTTGGAAAACGTCGTTTCGGATTAGGGTCCCGAGTCGTCGTATTTAAAGGCCACCTTTCGAGGTGGCCTTTTAACAGTTTTCTTGGAACTAGTTTTCTTGGAACTGTTGATAAAACGTATCAAACTGTCCCCACATCTCAAGCAACTGTCCAACGTAACGAGTATCGATAAATTTGCTGTCGATATGATTGCTGCCTTCCATAATCACTAAGTAATGCAGAGTGACTTCTGAAGCACTGGGTATCTTGTCCCAGATATCGACAGCGCGTGTTGCAGAGGGTGCTTGATAACTGGCCAGCTCGACACCAGTTTTGCCAACGTTAGTAAAAATTGTGAGTGCTAGACTCATTGGTCACCCGTATTGTGCGGTGTTTATTATTCAACAAGACTATCAATCAAGGGGTGATTGTGGAAGTAAAGGAATGTAAGAATTCCATCAATTCCCCCACTTAAGCCGATTTACTCGTCGCGTAGGGGATTGTCGAGAATGACTGCCAAAAGCTGGGAAAATAGAGAGTGAGTAGTTTGCTCTGTGGGTGTTTACTCAGGACTCGCTTGCTTCGCGACCGTTTGCGAAACGATAACTTGCTGTTCAGCCGCTTGACTGTGGTCGTATTGATCGATGACATCATAAATAACGACATAGCCGACCAAAAGGCAAAGCGGGATAAATTTGATCCAAGGTTTCATGGTGATGCTCTCAATAGGTTAATATCGATACCTTAGCAGCGACAGGCGCTATTGAGTATCTACATTATCGCAACCTAATATTGAGCCGATCTATTGCGAATAACCCGCTATGCAGTCGATGTTTTAAGAGAAAAGATAGGGGAACAGGCGTTTTCTCTCGTGCTCGTCAAGTTCACTGACCCTCGCAATGTTGTTGTCTGGAATCGCTTCTGGATCAGGGTAGTGCTTAAGAACACGCTCCATGCTCTCTTCACGGATGAGGTGAAAGATTGGGTATGGAGAGCGATTGGTTAGATTTTCTGGGTCTTCAGGCTCGACTCCACCAAAGCAATAGTTTGGGTGGAAGGTAGCAACCTGATAAATACCTTCCCAGTCATTTTGCTTAATGAGGGCTTCGACCCAGTCGATGAAGAAGTTGTAGTCAACAAAGTCATGCAGCATCTTAGGGACGACCACTAGTGTGGTTTCAAGATCTTTCGCATCGGTTTGTTCAAGCAGCATAAGCTCACTGAGAATATCTTCTAGCAGGCCTTCTTCTTTGTCAGCAAGGCTAACAAAAGTCTTAATCTGCTTATTGCGCTCAGGCTTGGCTGCGAATGGACATAGGTTTAAACCAATGACCACGTCCTTTAGCCATTGCTGAACTTGTTGTTCAATCTTTACTACTTCTTCACGTAACGACATAACATTTACCATATTTAATACAACGGCAATTATATGCTGCTATGGCGGCGATAGCGAACGTAATCTCGTTGCCTAGCCCTAATTGATTGACTAAGACCGATGGTCAATAGGCTTAACGGCAACTATGCTGCGCTGGTCGATGTGATACAGTTTGTAGCAAAGTCCAAATAGCGCCGCATAGAGTAATGCGCCACCTTCGACGACACCCGGCCATCGACCCACCTGCCAACAATAGAGTAAGAAAAACCCGCCTAAACTACCGCCAATGTAGTAGTGCACCAGATAGAGGGCAGTGGCGGTCGCTTTTGCTTGTGTCGCCTTTTGACTTACCCATGCATAGGCCAACGTATGTGTGAAGAATGCGCCGCCACTGATGAGTAGAAGGCCTAGCAGCATCATAGGGATGGATTCAAATAAGGCGACCAGCATACCCAGTAGGCTCAACAAGGTTCCAAATACCATTCCTGGAATCGGTGGAAACTTTTTGCGCCAGTTTGCGCTGAGTTTTGATGACACCGTCCCCGCTAAATAGCATAGGAAAATGAGTGAGCTAAGCGCAATGGGTAGGTTGTGCGGAGCCTCGACCAAGCGAAATCCCATCACCGAGTAGAGGTTGACGAACAGCGCAAAGTTAATGCCGCCAATGAGCATCGCCACCCAAATCGTTGGGTTTGAGATGTGGATAACTAAACTGCGATTGTGATGGTAGAACAGCCCCCGAGCGGGTTTAAAGTGCTGCTGTTTAGGTAGCATCGCGATGACCACCAAAGTAGAAATCAGTGTGAAAGTGGCGATAACAAACACCGCCGTTTTCCAGTCAAAATAGTCGGTCAACACTCCGCCTGCGACGCGCCCAGCAATACCACCTAGTGAATTTGCAGCAATATATCCGCCAATTGCTTTAGTGAACGCATCGGGTGACAGTTCTTCTACCATGTAGGCAACGGCGACAGAGGCAAAGGCCGCTAGCCCAACGCCCATCGCAGCTCTCAATAAGACAATCGTGGTTAAGCTATCGGTTAACATCATCGCATAACCGATGGCAGGCAGCGACATTAGGCCACCAATCATTACGGCACGGCGACCAACACTTTCTGAGGTGATTGCCCAAGGAACCAAGCATAGGGATAGTGCGAGAGTCGAGGCAGCAAATACCCAGTTGATTTCCGTTTCAGACACCTCAAAGTGACTACTTAACTGAGGCAAGATTGGTTGAAACACATAAAGATTGCAAAACACCAAAAACGAGCCCAATGCGAGAGCGAGGGTAATACGTCGATATTGAGGAGAGTGCAATTCAATCACGGTAAAGCCTTACTGCAAAAATGGTTAACTATGTGATCAAACTAGCATTGCTATTTTGATTAATGAAATATATTAAAAATATGGTTTGAATATATTTTATTAATGATGGACGTTAAGCAGCTCACTCACTTTCTTGCAGTGGTCGACCACCAAAATTTTACCCGAGCCGCGCAAGCCGTAATGATCGCTCAGCCCGCGTTGAGTATTTCTATCCGTAAATTCGAGCAGCAGCTTGGCATCCAACTATTCACTCGAATCGACAAACAAGTACGTCTCACTCAAGAAGGTCGAGCACTTGAGCCTCACGCTCGTAAGGTGTTGCAGCAGATAGAGGATGCCAAGCTTGCCGTAGACGAAATGAAAGGCCTGCTAAAAGGAGAGGTTCGATTAGGGACGCCAAGCATGATGGGGTCGTACTTTTTCCCTGAAATCGTAATGGCGTTTAAAAGTGCTTATCCCCACCTTAAAATGACGGTGGTTGAGGCGGGAACCCAAGACATTCGTCGGATGCTGCTAAGTGGTGAAATCGATCTCGGTGTCATCAGAAACAAAGACGTTCCGGATGATCTCGAAGTGGATCAGATTTTTCGCTCTGAAATGGTGGCTGTCGTTAGTCAGCATCATCATTTTGCTAGCCGAACTTCATTAGATTTTGATGAGTTTTTTGATGAAGAGCTGGTGATGTTCAAACCGGGTTACTTTCATCGAGACTTTATCGATGAAGAGCGCAAACGCAGACAGATTGAGGCCGAGTTTTCATTCGAAACCAATTTGTTGCCAATGATCCTCTCTATTGTGAAACATGAATACGCGATCACTGCGCTACTTGAACTGGTGACGGAACACGAGCCAGAAGTGAAAGGCATTTCATTTGAACCGCCAGTGTTTGTCGATTTGGCATTGGCTTGGCGTAAAGATGGTTATTTATCTCGGGCTGATAGAAGCTTTATCGACTTTACTAAAAAGCAGATGCAGTACAGAGCTGACTAGGCTCTAACCGGCTCAGTGCCGCCTCAATCGGTGTTACATGATAATAAGTACTGTCATTGTGTTTACTACTGCTGGTAACCAAGCCAATCAAGGTGTTTGTCGCACCAATGAGGCTGATAACAGGCGTACCTGCGATGAGTTCGCTCATTTCGTCGCAATTGCTCAAGGTGAGCTGTTTGTTTTCATTGGAATCAAGTAGACACGTTTCCACCGACAGAGCATCGCGAGCCCTGTCCCAAACGGCCAGTTGAACAGGCTCCGACTGCCAGCCTTGCTTAGGCATCACCAGCAGTGAATGCAATTGCTGGTGGCAGCCTAGATCGGTGTTGACCTCTAAAATTGCCCAATCTTGCTCAGTCGTGACTTGTGCCAACTTGTGATGATCGGTGGTGACAGACACCACATGTGCATAGGTATAGCGTTCATCTTGGGAAAATAGCGGTGTAAGACGAAGGTGTCTTAAAGGGTAGAGTGTGGCGTCTGATTTTGATACCAAGCAGTGCGCAGGGGTTACAAGAGTCTTATTGCCGATTTGAATCGCTAAGCAGTTTAACGACGGATCGTTGGCCTCATTGAACTGCAACATGTAAAGCCGTTGATTGGCGATTCGAGCTTCATCAAGGGGGAGGGTGGCGCTTGTGAAGGTGCTTGTTAGGGCTATCGATATTACGCCTAAAAGACGCGTCAGAAACCGCGTTGGAAAAGAATGGTACATCCAATGCCCCTTGTGATTAGCGAGTTGCTTTGCGAGATAGGGGCAGTATAGGAAATCGTGAGTTAATTGCTGCTATACATTTTCTCAAAATTGTTTGGGTTCCAGCCAATCATATAGCGGTCACCAATCTTCAATACAGGCAATGAACGGGCACCAATGGCGTCGAGCTCTTTACGGCCGCGCTGCATTTTTGCGTTGGTAAGACGATATTTATAGCCTTTGCTGTCTAGGTAGCGTTGAGCATCTTTGCAATGCGGGCATTTGTCTTTAACGTAGAGGACAAGTCGTTTCATATTGATCGCGCTGTAATGAAAAAGTGGCCGTATGGTACGTAGTTCGACTAAGAACCTCAAGCCACTTTCGATTTTAATCGCTTGGTTAACCTTGTTTCGCCAAGCTGGCTAATCTGTGTTGTTTAACCGCTTGTAGTGTTTGCGGAACCAAAGACATCATGATCATGCCAATCATCAATGCGTACTGGGTTTGCGTAAATGACTCACCTAGTAGCACCATGCCACAGACAATACCCGCGATAGGGTTGGCGATACCACCAAAGGTAAAGTCGACCACACTCATGCGTTGTAGCAACCAAACGTACATACCGTAGCTTAATGCGGTATTTAGACCCACGACCCAAAGCAGTCCCATTAGGTTCTGAGTCGAAAAATTGTCGATAACCGATACATAGATTTGCGGTTCAAGCGCTGCTTGGACACCGGATGCGAGACCGAGTACTGCGCCCCCTAAGATCAACTGCCAAGTTAGAATCGTCCACCAATGGATACGACTACCGAGCGTTTTAGTCATGCCGCTGCCGACAACAATACACATAATGGCGGCGAGCATGGCACCAAGGCCAATTGGATTAAGAGAAATCGAGCCCGGTGAGAACAGGAAGAAGGCAAACAGTACCAACGCGAATCCACTTAACGTTTGTAACCAGCTTGGGCGTTTGCGGTTCACTAACCATTGATACAACATGGCAAATACGGGTACAGACACCATGCCAACACCGGATATGGTCGAAGGTAACGTTTGTGCCATTACAAAGATAAGGCCGAAGAAGGTGGCGATGTTTACCGTACCGAGAATGAACAAGGTTCGCCATTCACCTTTCTTTGGTAATGACGGTTTAACGAGTAGCAATAGCAAACCTGCTGGCAGTGCGCGAAGAGCACCCAGCAAAATTGGCGGCCAGTCAGGAAGGGTAAACTTCGTGACCGCGTAGGTTGTGCCCCAGAAAAAGGCGGGAATCATTGCTAGAAGTATGTTCATGTAATTTATCTTTACGTTAAGATATCTGCCGCCACTTTAACCATCTTTGAGCTGTCTGTAAAGTATCTTTATGTTAAACTAGTTTTATTGAGCCTTGTATTCTTATAACTAAACAGCGAGAACATATTGGAATGGACGCGATAGATCGAGTGGTCGAACAGTGGGCAAAACAAAAGCCAGAGCTGGATACAGATCCGATGGCAATGATGGGACGACTGATGCGCATTGCCAAATATATGGAAACCAAAGTCGCAGATTTGCACAAGAAGTACGACCTAAAGCTGGGGGAATTTGACGTGTTGGCGACGCTTCGACGTAGCGGTAAGCCTTATCGATTAACGCCTTCTGAGCTCATTGATACTATGATGCTCACATCCGGTGCGATGACGAACCGCCTCGATAAGCTCGAGAATAAAGGGTTAATTTCCAGAGAGCACAGCAAAGAAGATCGCCGCAGTGTCACCGTACAATTAACCCAAGACGGCCTTGTACTGATTGATAAGTTAATTGAAGAACATGCCGATGTGCAAAAGAGTCTAGTAAAGTCCATGACAGCGGCGCAGAAGAAACAAGCCAATCAACTGCTTAAGGTATGGCTGAGCCAATACGAGTAGCATCAGTGAATGTGAATAGAAAAAGAGGTCTAGGAAAATAGACCTCTTTTTTTGTCTTTATGTAAATTGGCGTTATGCAGCTAGCTCGTCACTAAACAAGTTTGCTGCAGCGATACCGATTAATGCACAGCGCTCATCGGTATCGGACAAATCGCCACTCACACCAATTGCGCCAATTACATGCTTGTCCTTGTCTCGAATCAGCAGACCACCGGGCACAGGGACCATGTTGCCATCTGCCAAAACGTTCACTGCAGAGATAAACGCCGGTCTAACATCGGCATCTTGTGCCAACTTTCTAGACGAACAACCGAGAGCGAGTGCCCCCCAAGCTTTAGCTATGGCGATATCTGGCCTCATCATACTGGAGCCGTCTTGGCGCTGCAGAGAGATGAGCTTGCCGCCGCTATCCAGTACTGCCGCAGTTAATGGTGCGCATTCATGGCTTTTTCCTGCATTGAAGGTCGCGTCAATAATCGTCAGTGCTTGGTTAAGAGTTAAACTTCCCATGTTGTTTCCTCGTCGTCTAGTCGCTTGCGCTTTTCCCGATTGATAGTGA
The DNA here is from genome assembly GCF_050337275.1 of Vibrio wakamikoensis. NCBI lineage: Bacteria > Pseudomonadati > Pseudomonadota > Gammaproteobacteria > Vibrionales > Vibrionaceae > Vibrio > Vibrio wakamikoensis. Next base: position 193,159 of record NZ_JAKJST010000013.1, read on the forward strand.
GCTCCCTCAAAACAAGTTAGCCCACTATCGACGCTTAGAGCAGGGAATAGCTAGGTAGGGTCAGGAAGCTAGCGAACTGTTTAGATGTCGACAGCTCGTAGAAAAGGTCAGCGGTTTCGTTAAAGCGCCCGGCATAATAACGCGTATCGCCCACTTCCTGTTGAATGGTATTGAGCTCTTGGTAGAGCCATGTATGAAAGAGCTCTGCGGTAAAAGGTTGGCCATCATCAAGAGTGATCCCGTGATGAATCCATTGCCAAATATTGGCTCGGGAGATCTCTGCCGTTGCCGCATCTTCCATCAGACCGTAGATAGGGACGCAGCCTTGGCCTTGGATCCACGCTTCAATGTAATAGAGCGCGATGCGAATGTTCTTGCGAACACCGGCTTCGTCACGAGTTCCTTCGCATGGCTCAAGGAGTGTTTCTGGAGTTATCTCAGTATCAGGACTCACGAAGTCGAGCTGATTAATTTTGCCTTTTAGATGCTCATCAAATGTCGACATGGCTAAGTTGACCAGAGCGGGGTGTGCAACCCAAGTGCCGTCATGGCCGTTTTGAGATTCACGCTGTTTGTCTTCAATCACTTTTGCAGTGACGCGAGCCATTTCTTGTGGCTCTTTCGCGGGAATAAAGGCCGACATGCCACCCATCGCAAGGGCGCCTCGAGCGTGACAAGTTCTCACTAACAATTGGCTATAGGCATTAAGAAAGGCTTGATCCATACCTATGCCGTGGCGATCTGGCAGAATACGGTCTTGATGATTCTTAAGGGTTTTGATGTAGCTAAAAATGTAGTCCCAGCGGCCGCAGTTCATAGCAACAATGTGGTCTTTCATTGCGTACAAAATCTCGTCCATTTGGAATACCGCAGGGAGCGTTTCAATCAGCACTGTGGCTCTGATGGTGCCAGTAGGAACACCAAAATAGGCCTCAGTAAATGCGAAGACATCATCCCACCATTTGGCTTCTTCCATGCTTTCTAGTTTGGGAATGTAGTAGTACACACCAAGCCCTTTGTCGGCGCGTGATTGATGGTTGTGGAAGAAATACAGTGCAAAATCCATCAAGCAACCGGCGATCGGTTTGCCATCAAACACTATCGATTTTTCCGGTAAATGTAGGCCTCTTGGGCGTGCGATAAGAAGAGCAGGATCGCTACTTAGCTTGTAGTCCTTGTCTTTATTCTCATCGTAATGACTGATGGTACCCAGGTTGGCATCTCTAAGGTTGATTTGGCCTTCAATCATATTCGCCCAAGTCGGTGCAGAGGCGTCTTCAAAACAGCACATAAATGCTTTGGCGCCGGAGTTGAGTGCATTAATGACCATTTTTCGATCGACCGGCCCGGTTATCTCCACGCGGCGATCCAGCAATGGCTCAGGAATTGGGTTCACGCGCCAGCTTTTGTCGTTGCGAATCGACTCAGTATCGCTGCGAAATCCAGGCAGCTCTCCCTTATCGTACGCAGCTTGCTTAATGTCTCTTTGCGCGAGTAGTTGATCTCTACGATCACCAAAGTGCTCTACAAGTGTAGAGAGAAACGCGACGGCTTCTTCACTGAGTATTGCTTGGTAATCACGATTGTTCATCGCGCCTGTTACATTCAACCGATTTGCAGCGGTAGTGTTCATTCCTTCGATTACAGCCATTGCCTGTCTCCTTTACACAATATTATTATTTTTTGTATACAAAGATGTATCTTACTTCTACTTATATGAGAAAAGTTACAAATGATCAAAGACTATTTTTCATTAATTTAACGAGTGGGTTTTTTGAAAGTATTTTTACGTTAAGATAATTTATGTAAAGTATTTATATTCAGTAGATACGGGGTAAGTAACCACTTAGTGCATGAGCTCCATGTGAAAATATTGTGAATTTAAGACTTGCGAATGCTCGGAATTGGTTCATAGTACACAAAGTGATCGAAAATTGTACACAATCTAATGGAGGGGTTGGAATGGCAAGAATGAAAGCAATAGAAGCAGCAGTAGCAGTACTAAAAAAAGAAGGGGTGCACGTTGCCTTTGGTGTACCAGGCGCTGCTATTAATCCTATGTATGCAGCGATGAAAGCGCTGGGTGGTATAGAGCATGTATTGGCACGTCACGTAGAGGGTGCCTCGCATATGGCAGAAGGGTTTACGCGCACTGACCAAGATAATATCGGTGTGTGTATTGGAACATCGGGTCCTGCTGGTACGGATATGATTACTGGCCTTTATTCCGCGTCAGCGGACTCGATCCCAATTTTATGTATCACGGGTCAAGCCCCAAGAGCACGTCTGCATAAGGAAGACTTTCAGGCCGTTGATATCGAATCCATCGCTAAGCCTGTGACTAAGTGGGCGACAACAGTACTTGAACCTGCTCAGGTGCCACGCGCATTTCAAAAAGCCTTTCACATCATGCGTTCGGGTCGCCCAGGTCCAGTTCTCATTGACCTACCTCTCGATGTTCAGTTGGCAGAAATTGAATTTGATATTGATAGCTATGAACCTCTAGCAGCGTTTAAACCTTCCGCTAGTCGTGAACAAGTCGAGAAAGCGCTGGACATGTTAGCCGCATCGGACAAACCGGTGATTGTCTCAGGCGGTGGGGTTATTAACTCGGGAGCCTCTGAGCTGTTGAAACAGTTTGCCGAGCTAACAGGGGTGCCTGTGATCCCAACTCTTATGGGGTGGGGTTCTATTCCTGATGATCATGAACTCATGGCAGGCATGGTTGGGCTACAAACGGCACATCGCTACGGTAATGAAACGCTGCTTGATTCCGATTTTGTATTTGGTGTCGGAAATCGCTTTGCCAATCGACACACTGGCTCGTTAGACGTCTATACCCAAGGTCGAAAATTCGTTCATATCGATATTGAACCCACGCAGATTGGCCGCGTGTTCTGTCCAGATCTCGGTATCGTTTCTGATGCCAAAGCGGCGCTTGAGCTGATGGTCGATGTCGCTAAAGAGCGAGCGGCAAAAGGCATACTCCCAGACAGATCAGCTTGGGTTGGACAGTGCCAACACCGTAAAGCCACCATGCTTCGCAAAACGCATTTCATCGACACACCGATTAAACCGATGCGCGTGTATGAAGAGATGAATCAGGCATTTGGTGCAGATACTTGCTATGTCAGCACGATTGGTTTGTCTCAGATTGCTGCGGCGCAGTTTCTTCATGTTTATAAGCCAAGACACTGGATTAACTGCGGACAAGCAGGGCCGCTAGGTTGGACGATTCCTGCGGCTCTTGGTGTAAAAGTGGCGGATCCGCAGCGCGATGTTGTCGCGATTTCCGGCGACTATGATTTCCAATTCATGATTGAGGAGTTGGCTGTAGGGGCGCAGTTTAATCTGCCGTACATCCATGTTGTGGTTAACAACTCTTACCTTGGGTTGATACGCCAAGCACAACGTCAGTTTGATATCGATTATTGCGTGCAACTGGCGTTTGAAAACCAAAACTCACCAGAGCTGGAAGGCTACGGTGTCGATCACGTGAAAGTAGTTGAGGGGCTTGGCTGTAAAGCGATTCGAGTTACCGATCCTGCAAAAATTCAGGACGCCTTTACAGAAGCTCGTTCATTAATGGCTGCGCATCAAGTACCGGTTGTCGTCGAAGTGATTTTAGAGCGCGTGACTAACATTTCCATGGGAACAGAGATCAACGCAATCAATGAGTTCGAGCCATTGGCCGATTCTGACGATGATGCACCGACCTCGATGGCATCAATTAAGTCATCACAGTAGCCGTTGTCCACAATGCGTTTATCAAGGAGAGAGCAATGCTAAAATTTGCTGCCAACTTATCTATGTTGTTTACCGAGTACGACTTTCTAGAACGTTTTGATCAAGCGGCACAAGCCGGTTTTCGCGGGGTTGAATATCTATTTCCGTATGATTTTGATGTCGAGATCATTAAGACGAAGCTAGAAGAAAACAAACTACAACAGGTCTTATTCAACTTACCTGCTGGTGAGTGGGATGCCGGCGACCGAGGTATCGCGGTTGACCCGAATCGAATCGAAGAGTTTCAACTCGGTGTCGCGAAAGCGATTGAGTACGCGAAAGTATTAGGGAACACACAAGTGAACTGTCTTGCCGGCATTGTGCCCCAAGGTGTGACGCAACAAGACGCGCACACGACCTTCATTATCAACCTTCGCTATGCCGCTCAGCAGCTAGAGGCAGCGGGCATCACCTTAGTTATTGAAGCAATCAACACCCGAGACATTCCCGGTTTCTTCTTGAACACAACACAGCAAGCTCAGTCAGTTATTGCTGAAGTTGGGAGTAACAATGTGTTTGTTCAATACGATATCTACCACATGCAAATCATGGAGGGCGATCTATCACCAACGATTGCAAACAATCTCTCTAGGATAGCGCATATCCAGTTAGCGGATAACCCAGGTCGACATGAGCCTGGTACCGGCGAAATCAACTATGACTTCTTGTTGCCACACATTGATGAGCTTGGCTACCAAGGATGGATCGGTTGCGAATACAAACCGAAAGCGGGCACTCACCAAGGACTATCGTGGTTAAACGCTTTTCAGCAATAGAGAACATTAAGGAGAATATTCTATGAAAGTTGCATTTATCGGAACAGGAATAATGGGACTGCCAATGGCAAAGAACTTGCAAAATGCAGGCTATGAGTTGGTGCTTTCCGATCATTTTACGCCGCCTCCAGCAGAGCTAGTCGCACGCGGTGCTACTGTGTGTCACTCACCGAAAGAGGCAACGCAACTTGCGGACATTACGATACTCATGTTGCCGAATACGCCGCAAGTTGAAGACGTTCTATTTGACACAGATGGTGTAGAAGCGGGCTTGGCGGGCAGTACAGACAAGCTGGTCATTGACATGAGTTCTATCTCACCTATAGCGACGCAATCTTTTGCAAAACGTATTAAGGAGAGTGGCGCTCAATACCTAGATGCACCAGTATCCGGCGGAGAAGTGGGCGCTGTGAATGCGACACTTAGCATCATGGTTGGTGGTGAACAGCAGGCTTTTGACGCGGCTAGGCCTCTATTTGAGGTCATGGGCAAAAACATCACACTGGTGGGTGATAGCGGTGCAGGACAAACCTGCAAAGTGGCAAACCAAATCATTGTGGCACTGAACATCGAGGCGGTATCTGAAGCGTTAGTGTTTGCCTCGAAAGCCGGTGCTGATCCAGCTCGGGTACGCCAAGCTTTATTAGGTGGTTTTGCCAGCTCAAAAATTCTTGAAGTTCACGGCGAAAGAATGATTGAAGGCAGCTTTAATCCGGGCTTTAAAATTGCGCTGCACCAAAAAGACCTCAACCTTGCGCTTAGCGGTGCTAAAGAACTTGGGGTTGCATTGCCGAATACTGAAACGGCTCAAGCCCTCTTTGATGAGTGTGCTGACCAAGGTGGTGAGAACTGGGATCATTCAGCGCTCATTAAAGCGCTTGAAATGCGCTCAGGCCACTCAATTCGTAACGACTGAGTAAATTAATTACAGGTTACCTATCTAAAACGTTTCCGTCTTAATCGCGTAGTTTTGTCTCCTTTTATACGCGTTCCCGAAGTTATTCCACTGCGTTGAGGTTTACGGCTTCAAACTTCAACAATCAGACGCAGTTGGTATTGGCTTCGGGATTTTTTATGTCTTGCGCTCGCTCGGAGTTACGTATCTCAAGCTTTGTACTTAGTATTTAAATTCATTAAGATAGGTTAAATACCAAGTATAAAATAACGATCGTAAGGACAAGCATGTCGCGCATTAGACGGAAGAATCAAGATTTGATCATTGAAGTGGCCAGTGAGCAGTTTGCTACTCACGGGTATGCGGCGACAAAAATGGTCGACATCGCCAAGGCGGCGGATATTCCCAAACCTAATGTGTTCTATTACTTCAGCTCTAAAGATAAACTCTATTATGCGGTGCTAGAAACCGTTACCCAGCCCCTTCTTGAAGCATCATTACCTATCGAGCAACTCGATGATCCGGTTGAAGCGCTCACCCAATACATTCGCACCAAGCTGATGATTTCCAGAGACCACCCGCACGCGTCCCGTGTATTTGCCAGTGAAGTGATGTCGGGTGCTAAGGTGTTGCCAGAAAGTATTCGCTCGAAGCTGTTTCAGCAGTCACAACTTATATTAGAGAAGTTCGCCAATTGGGCTGAGCAGGGGCTAATGGATGACGTACCGCCCCATCACCTCATGTTTGCTATTTGGTCGTCCACTCAAACGTATGCGGACTTTAGCTGGCAGATATGCAGCGTACTCGATAAGCCAGCGCTAACCGACAGTGATTTTGACGAGGCGGCGACGTTTCTAACTAAGATGGTGATTCAAGGGTGCGGAGTGAAAAGCCGTTAGTTCGTGGCTTTGGTATACAGAATTACACCAATTCGCGATGAACCATAGAAAAGCGGCAAACGAATTTACGTTTGCCGCTTTTTGCTTTTCTGTTTATCTCATTCTGGAAATGAGAGTGTGGAAACGTGTTTTTGGAAGCGATAGCTTAGCCAATAAAGACCAGTTTCGCGATGAACACGGCGCTCAGGATATACATTGAGATCGAGACATCTTTGGTTTTACCAGTGGCGACTTTTAGCACTGTGTAGGTGATAAAGCCAAGCGCGATACCATTGGCTATTGAGAAGGTCAGCGGCATCATGAGTGCGGTAATAGCAGCAGGTGCACCGTTAGTAAAGTCTTTCCAATCAACATGCTGCATACTGCTCATCATGACAAAGGCCACGTAAATAAGAGCGCCAGCGGTCGCGTAAGCGGGGATCATACCTGCAAGAGGCGATAGGAAAATAGCCGCAAGGAATAGTACAGCAACGACAATGGCAGAGAGACCGGTTCTCGCCCCCGCAGCGACACCTGCAGCACTTTCAACATAACTGGTTACCGGTGGACAACCTACGCAAGCGCCGGCGACACTAGAAATACTGTCCGCTTTGAGTGCTTTGCTTAAGCCTTCGATTTTACCGGTTTCTTTGTTAACGAGATTTGCACGCTCAGCCACGCCCATCAGCGTACCCGCAGTATCGAACATGTTGACGAATAGGAACGCCAGAATAACGCTCACCATAGAGACATTAAGCGCACCGGTAATATCCATAGCAAGGAAGGTTGGTGCAATGCTTGGAGGCGCTGAGAAAAAGCCATTGTATTGAACTATTCCCATCATCATGCCGATCATAGTGACACTTAGAATGCCGATAAGGACGGCGCCGAAAATGCGGCGTTCACTCAGCACGGCAATGATCAGAAACGCCACAGCTGCTAGCAGCGCGTCTGGTTTAGTAAAATCACCTAAAGAGACCAGTGTTGCTGGGTTTTCGACGACGATACCTGCAGTTTTAAGACCAATTAGCCCCAAGAATAGACCGACGCCCGCGGTCATTGCGTAACGAAGACTTTCTGGGATACTCTCAATAATCCATTGTCGTATCTTGTAGAAACTCATCCCAACAAACAACACACCCGAGATAAATACCGCACCTAGCGCCACTTCCCAGCTATAACCCATTTCACTTACGACGGTAAATGAGAAAAACGCATTGAGACCCATGCCTGGTGCTAATCCCACAGGCCAGTTGGCAAACAAGCCCATCAGTAAACAGCCTATTGCTGCGCCTATACAGGTCGCGACAAATACCGCCCCTTGATCCATGCCTGATGCGGCCATGATACTTGGGTTTACAAAGATGATGTAGGCCATGGTGGCAAAGGTGGTAACGCCACCTAAGAGTTCGTTTTTAACACTTGAACCGTGTTGTTTGATCTTAAAATAGCGCTCTAAGAGGCCGTTTTGGGATGCTTCATTGAGCACTTCTGCTTTGGTTTCATTCATTTGAGTAAGTCCTTTTCGCATTACCCTGAAGGTTGAGTGGGTAAAATTACTATTGCTTATCCTTAAATTGAAAACAGCAGTACCCCTGACTCCGCATAGACACAATAAGCGTAAGCAAAGAGCCATGCCTCGAGAGAGGTGGTTCATTTCAATTTGTTGGTTGTGCGCATTGTATTGATGCGCCGCTCATACAAAGCTGTGTTGACAACTTTTAAGAGACGAGTGACACCGAGTTAGCTGCCTCGGTAGGTCGAAAAACTGTAAGGGGAAACCAACAAAGGCACGTGATAGTGGGCGTCTTCATCATTGAGTCCAAATCGGATCACTACATCATCCAAGAATGGAATGTCATCGAGCTGAATGCCTTTAGTTTGGTAGTAGGAAGCGACATGGAACACGAGCTGATACTTTCCAGAGACAAAGGCTTCACCCTCCAAAATTGGCGAGTCAGTTCGCCCATCGGAGTTGGTGTAAACACGCTTGATGAACTGAAGAGTGTCGCCTTGTACACGAAACAATTCTACTTGGATCTCGGCGCCTGGAACGCCGTTGGTCGTATCCAATACATGTGTTGTCAGTCTTCCCATATCACTCTCGTACTTTCGTACGCTCCTTTAATTGATCGTTCCATCTTGTATACAACGAGCTCGTACCAAGACCTTTACTGATATTAATATGTACACAATTAAGTCGATTAGTAAAGTTTTGAGTTACAAAAATGTTGATCTATTCCTCTGCTTTGTGATGGTGCAGGGTGCACTAGATCTGAGCGTTTAACAGAGGTATTTAACTTAAATTATTGATTTTATAAGGGTTAATCTAACAATTTAACTCAACAAACAAAATCTTTACATTAAGATAAATTATTGTATACAATTAAGTTAACGAAATGAGTAATTGAACATGCAGTTGCAAGTTCACCGAGATGGTAAAGGAGTCAGTGGATGAATAAGGACTATTCGCGCAACCTCATCGGCTATGGAGCCAACCCTCCACACCCCAAGTGGCCGAACAATGCTCGAATCGCCGTATCCTTTGTATTGAACTACGAAGAGGGTGGAGAGCGCTGCATTTTGCACGGTGACGATGAATCGGAAGCATTTCTCTCTGAGATCCCAGCGGCAACACCGATAAAAGGTGAACGTCACATCAGCATGGAGTCTATCTACGAATACGGTAGCCGCGCAGGTGTTTGGCGTGTGCTTCGATTGTTTGAACAATACGATATCCCTCTCACGATTTTTGCTGTTGCCATGGCCGTTGAGCGCTATCCCGAGGTGGCAAAGGCGATGAAGGAGGCTGGGCACGAGATTTGCAGCCACGGTTATCGCTGGATTGACTATCAGTATATGGATGAATCCGAAGAGCGTGATCACATGGCAAAAGCGATTTCGATTATTAGAGAAGTCACGGGTGAGCGCCCTGTGGGTTGGTACACCGGACGTACCGGTCCTAATACTCGCCGGATAGTCGCTGAAGAAGGTGGCTTCTTGTATGACTCAGATGCTTACGATGATGACCTTCCGTATTGGCATACAGAGACAGGCCGACCTCAGCTGGTGATTCCTTATACACTAGATGTGAACGATATGCGTTTTGCCACGACGCAAGGTTTTAACTCTGGTGAGCAGTTCTATCAGTATCTCAAGGATACGTTTGACACCTTATACGAAGAGGGCGAACACGCACCGAAAATGATGTCGGTTGGATTACATTGTCGTTTGATTGGTCGCCCAGGAAGAATTGCGTCTCTTCGACGCTTTTTAGACTATGTCAGTCAGCATGAAGACGTATGGCTATGCCGTAGGGTCGATATAGCGAAACACTGGCATCAGCATCACCCGTACAACCCGAATCCATAAGAACAATCACAAGGAGCAAAGTGATGACGCAATTTAAAAGCTGTAAGCCAACGGAAATGGTTCGAGATGAGTTTGTCTCATGCTTTGCGGATATTTATGAACATAGTTCTTGGGTCGCTGAGTCTGTGTTTGATTCAGGACTTGATCCAGATGACGACCATATCGAAAGCCTGCATTTAAAGATGTCGATGGCGCTATTAAATGCAGCCGAGTCTAAACAGCTCGATTTGATTAATGCTCACCCCGACTTAGCTGGGCGAGCCGCCATAAATGGCGAATTAACCGCGGCCTCGACGGCTGAACAAGCTGGTGCCGGAATTGACCAGTGTTCAGAGGAAGAGTTTGCCAAATTTACCACCTACAACAACAGCTACAAAAGTCGCTTCAACTTTCCCTTCATTATGGCAGTCAAGGGAGCCAATCGTTACCAAATTCTTGAGTCGTTCGAGAAGCGATTAGGCAATGATAGTGAAACTGAGTTTGTTACGGCGCTTAACGAAATCAACAAGATAGCGTTATTTCGCTTAAGAGATATGTAAGTCAGGGAAACGGCAGCTATCTCTCTCATTTTATTATTTATTGAATAATTGAACTGGATGACAACAAATGTCTTTGAAAATTGAACAATACATTAATTTAGCAGACGACAAACTGGGCGCTGAAGCGCTCTACGCCACGGATGACTTTTTCGCAGACAAGAGCCGATTGCTCAGTCGATTAGATCCGCAATGGAAAGAAGGCGTCTATGATGACAACGGTAAATGGATGGATGGCTGGGAGAGCCGTCGTAAACGTGGTGAAGGGTACGACTACTGTATCGTTAAACTCGGTTTAGCCGGCACCATTGCTGGCATCGATATTGATACCTCTTTTTTCACGGGTAACTATCCGCCATCAGCGTCAATCGATGCTATTTACAGTCCAGAAGCCGATCCGACAAACTCGCAAGAGTGGGAAGAGATTTTACCGTCTCAGAGCTTGTCTGGTGATAAGCACCATATTAGCGAGATAGCGAGTGAAAAAGTCTACACCCACGTAAGACTGAATATCTATCCTGATGGCGGTGTAGCACGCCTACGTGTGTATGGCACACCGAGTGTCGATTGGGATGCCATCGATGAACTGCAACAAATCGATCTTGCCAGCGTAGAACATGGTGGCAGAGCATTAGCATGCAGCGACGAGCACTATGGCAACAAGTCGAACATCTTAGGTCCAGGTCGCGGTGAAAATATGGGTGATGGTTGGGAGACCGCACGCCGAAGAACGCCGGGCAATGACTGGGTCATCGTAGCATTAGGGCATGCCGGTAATGTCGGACGCGTGGTGGTGGATACCGCCCACTTTAAAGGTAACTACCCAGATAGCTGCTCTATTCAAGCCGCTTACGTGAAAGGTGGCACCGACGATCAAGTCGCGACACAAAGTTTGTTTTGGAAGGAGCTTCTGCCATCTCAAAAGCTAGATGCGCACTCTATTCATGAGTTTGTGTCAGAGGTAAATGAGATAGGCCCTATCACCCATGTACGACTGAACATTTTCCCTGATGGCGGTGTTAGTCGCTTGCGCCTCTTTGGCACCAAGGCGGACTAAACTTAGTAGAGGGATTTTATATGAGTAATGGTATACGTCGAATCAAAATAGAGCTTCTGGACAAGCGTACATTTGCCGAGTTTGGGGATGTGATAGAGGTGGACAATAGCGACTACTTTATGATCAATAACGGGTCAACACGTCGCTATCATAAGCTTGCTGAGGCTGATGTGGCAGATCAGGGTGGCAGAGCCATCATTAGTATCTTTCAAGCGACGCCTTTGCAGTATCCACTGACGATTGAAATGCTGGAAAGGCATCCTTTGGGGTCGCAAGCATTCATACCATTACTTGGACAACCGTATCTTATCGTCGTCGCGCCAAAGGGAGATACCCCGTCGTTAGCGAACTGCCGTGCTTTTCTCAGCAACGGTAAGCAAGGGGTGAATTACCATAAAGGCGTTTGGCATCATCCAGTATTGGCTCTTACAGACCAAGACCAGTTTTTAATAGTCGATAGAGCTGGGGATGGAAACAATTGCGATGAAGTGTTTTTCAATGAAGGGCTCATTCAAATAAGCCTTGATGATCTCCCTAGCTTCGCCGATAAGATGCAACGAGATAAGGATGAGCAGCGAGTCTCTGTCTAAGCTGCTGACGAGGAGTGTGTTATGGATCCGCACGTAACAGAATGGCTGAACCTGATTATTCGTTGGGTTCACATGATAGTAGGTATCGCATGGATTGGTGCGTCGTTCTACTTTGTATGGTTAGAGAATAATTTGAATCGCAGCAATCCACGTGATGGCCTATCGGGCGATCTCTGGGCGATTCACGGTGGTGGTATTTACCATCTTGAAAAGTACAAACTCGCGCCCCCAAAGATGCCAGAAAACTTACACTGGTTTAAATGGGAAGCGTATTTCACTTGGATCACCGGTGTGCTGCTTTTGGGTGTGGTGTACTACTTAAACGCAGAAATCTACCTAGTCGCACCAGGCTCAGGTATCGATTCGACCAGCGCAATTATGATTGGTGTGGCCTCTTTGGTTGCAGGGTGGGTCATTTACAACCTTTTGTGTAACTCCCCTCTAGGTAAAACGCCAATCGTCTTAGGCATTGTATTGTTTGTTGGCCTGGTGGCAGCTGCGTATGGACTTAGTCAGGTATTCAGTGGTCGCGGTGCTTATATTCACGTCGGTGCGATTATCGGTACTATCATGGTCGGTAACGTTTTCTTCGTTATTATGCCGGCTCAGCGTAATTTGGTAAAAGCGATTGAAAACAACCAAGAGCCTGACCCAGCATTGCCGGCGAAAGGATTACTGCGCTCTAGACACAATAACTACCTAACGCTGCCTGTGCTGTTCATTATGATCAGTAATCACTTCCCGAGCACCTACGGTCACGAGTACAACTGGGCGATTCTAGCGGGCTTGTCAGTGTTTAGTATTTTGGTTAGACACTATTTCAATACGCGCCACGGTAGCCAAAAATTTGCATGGACGATTCCGGCAGCGGCACTAGGTATGATCACGCTTGCTTTTGTCAGCTCACCTTACGCAAATAAGTCGTCAGCACCAGTGGCAAAAGCTCCGACAACGCAAAGCACAACTGAACAAACCGGGGATAGTAACGATCAGTTAGCGCAAGCTTCACAGCATGCAGCAGATGGCGCCATTCCTTTTTCACAGATCAACCAAGTGATTCAAGAGCGCTGCTCAGTCTGTCACTCGGCAACGCCAACACACGCCGCATTCCAAACTGCACCGGGCGGCGTGATACTCGATACGCCAGAGGAGATCAAAGTGAATGTGCCACGTATTGTCGCTCAAACGGTCACGACCAAAGTTATGCCATTGGGTAATCTGACTCAAATGACCGATGAAGAACGTACTCTCATTGGAGAATGGGTTGAGCAGGGGGCTCAGTTGCAATAAAAGTTAATACCAATTAAAAAGCCGCTCAATGATAGAGCGGCTTTTTTACGTTATCAAACGAGCGCTATTGAACTGTGGAGACGATACGCTTGTTAATAAAGCACAACTGTTCATAAAGCGCCGTTGTCTTTGGCATCGAGACGCCACCTTTTGCTCCAAGTTCAATCGCATTCTTGTACATATACTGCAGCTCAAGTTCTCGGCCATTGCGCCTGTCTAGCAGCATACTAGTTAAATACGGCTTCATCTTGGTGGTATTGCCCAGCATGGTATCGATGAGTGAGGTTGGGATTTCAGTATCGGTGGTTTGTGCGGCTTGCTGTACTTCCATCATGATGTCTTTTGATAGGTTGACCAGTTCTTGGCAGTCCATTATTTGTGCGGTGTCACTATCTAGCACAGTTGACAGGCCATTAAATGGTACGTTCCAGAGAAGCTTCTTCCAGCGTGCATCCATGATCTTTGGGTCTATATCCACTTCCACACTGCAACCGGTTAGGTCTTTAGCGAATGATTCCAGTGGTGCGATTCCATCTTCGCCGTATACGCCGATGGTTATGCGGCCATAATCTATGTGGTCAATGTGCCCAGGTGCGACTTTATTTGAACAGATAAAACACAAGCCACCACCGACGTATGGGAGGTTAAACGCTTCTGCTACTTCTTGTTCCGCTCCAATACCATTTTGCAGCAACATGACCAAGGTGTCTGGTTTTAATAAAGGACGAATGAGGGCTTCGAGCAGGTGATTTTGGGTGGTTTTTAGTGCGACGAGAATAACATCGGCTTTAGGCATATCTGCAGACTTTTCGTAAGCATTGATATCGTTGGCAGTGATGGAGTAGTCACCGTAGTGAGAGTCGACTTTTAGTCCGTTATTAATCACATGTTGGTAGTCGCTATTAAAAAGGAAATGAACATCGTGACCGCCATGATGGAGTCGTGCACCGTAATAACCACCTATCGCACCTGTCCCAATCACTGCGAATACCTTTTTACTCATCCTATGTCCCTATTTTTGAATTGTGCTCGTATTACTGTACAGGAAAATAATTGGGAATGAAGTGCTACGCTTGAAAGAGTGTAGTGATAAGGAAATGAACAGTGGCCAATTTTACTGGTGTGATTCTTGTTTTGCTCAGCGTCGTGGTAGGAACGACGTTGGCCTCACAAGCTGGTGTTAATGCGCAGCTTCGTACTGGATTAGGGTCACCGCTTCAAGCAGCGTTTATCTCATTCGTTATTGGGACATTAGTACTGGGTACGCTGGTTATGTTGGAAGGGAAGCCTTGGTTTCCAAATGGAACCCTAAAAACCTTGCCATGGTGGGCTTGGTTAGGAGGGTTTTTAGGGGCGTTTAACATAGCGATGTCAATCTACTTAGCGCCCAAACTAGGCGCGTTGGCATTGGCGATAGCGATTGTTTGCGGTCAAGTGACGGCGTCACTTTTGTACGATCAGTATGGACTTCTGGGTTACCCCAAAATAGAACTATCGCCCCAGCGGATTGGTGGGGCGATATTGATAGTGCTTGGGGTAATATTGGTTGCTTATCACCCCAGCAAAGGCAGTTGAACTTCTCTAATGATTAACCCGCGATAGCAACACGTTTTACGTCAATTTTAGTGTCTTCAAATGCGTCTTTGTCTACACGACCAGAAATAATCACTTTGTCGTTTGGTGTTACATCCACACCACGCCAGTCATCGTTGTCGATTTCAATCACGATGGTGTTTTGACCGTCGGTGAATTGATACTCTTCATCACCAATAGATTGGGTAATATTGCCCGTAATTTGAACTGGTGTGTCGTCTTTTGCTTCTAGCGCTTGAGCAACCGTCGTTTGTGCACCAAGAGCAGGACCGTTAAAACCGCCTTGAGCAGGCATAGATTTAGCTGCTGCGAAACCAGACGTTAGGATAAGTGCTGTAGCGATGATAACTTTTTTCATGATAACCTCGATTTAGACATCTTTGTTTAGTTGACGATGTCAGTATGCGCCTGTCTAGATTAACTAACCTTGAAACGAATATTCAGAATTCGTTCATATTCGAAAAAAGTTTAAAAAAGTTTAAAAAAGTTTGTTTTTCGGGGTAAAACCTCGTCATTCCTGCGCAGGCAGGAATCTTGTTGAGGCTTGGTGCGCGCTTAAAAAAGACCTCTGCCTACGCAGGGGTGACGACAATTGGGGTTACGATGAACTCACCAATCCCGTCATTCCTGCGCAGGCAGGAATCTTGTTGAGGCCTGGTGTGCGCTTAAAAAGACCCCTGCCTACGCAGGGGTGACGACAATTGGGTTTACGATGAACTCACCAATCACGTCATTCCTGCGTAGGCAGGAATCTTGTTGAGGTTTGGTGCGCGCTTAAAAAAGAGCCCTGCCTGCGCAGGCAGGAATCTACTCGAGACTTGGTGGGCGCTTAAAGAAGCCCCTTGCCTGTGTAGGCAAGGAGGGAATGGAGGGAGACTATTTGTTGTAGTGCAGTTGTCTGCGCTTAGCTTACTAATCGCTTGTCACGTTCACCTTTGGCATCATAGGCAAGGTCGCCATAGATATACGTCTCACAAACGGTTCGATCATCACCAAGGCTCATTAATACGAATAGCTTCTCTTCAAGCGTCGTTGCTTGGTTCATTCTGAAGCGCATTAGCTGTGTAGCATGCAAATCGAGAACGACGAAATCTGCTTCTTTACCTACCTCTAAGTTACCGATGTTGTCCTCGAGGTGCAGGGCTTTCGCGCCACCGAGTGTTGCGAGATACAAAGATTTAATAGGGTGAAGTTTTTCCTGTTGCAACTGCATAATCTTATACGCTTCACTCATGGTTTGTAATATAGAGAAACTTGTTCCTGCGCCTACGTCGGTTCCCATGCCGACTCTGATCCCTTTGTCTTCCATTTTATTGAGCTTGAATAAGCCGGAACCGAGAAATAGGTTGGATGTTGGGCAAAATGCAATAGCGGACTCAGTATCCGCGAGTCGTTGACACTCACAGTCAGACAAATGGATACCATGAGCAAAAACAGAGCGTTTATGAAGTAGACCGTAGTGATCATAAACATCTAAGTAGCTGTCTCGCTCTGGGAACAAGTCGAGAACCCACTCGATCTCTTTTTTGTTTTCAGAGAGGTGCGTATGCATGTAAACATCTGGGTATTCCTCGAGAAGTTTACCAACCATTGCGAGTTGCTCTGGTGTACTGGTTGGGGCGAATCTCGGCGTGACAGCGTAGTGAAGCCTACCTCGATTATGCCATTTCTCAATGAGCTCTTTAGAGGCTTGATAGCCTGACTCTGGTGTGTCGGTCAAGTAGTCAGGAGCGTTCCGATCCATCAATACTTTGCCACAAATCATACGAAGGTTACGTCTCTCTGCCTCACCAAAAAACACGTCGACGGATTCTTTGTGCACGGTGCCAAAGACGAGCGCTGTGGTCGTACCGTTACTGGCGAGTTCGTCTAAGAAAAGTTTGGCGACTTTAAGCGCGTAAATAGGGTTCTTAAAACGACGTTCCTCTGGGAAGGTGTAGTTTTCCAGCCAATCTAAAAGCTGTTCCCCATAAGAGGCGATCATTCCGGTTTGTGGGTAGTGGATATGAGTATCAATAAAGCCGGAGGTGATGAGCTTATCTTTATAAGCTCTAATCTTCATTGGCTTTGTGTGTCTAGCCAATATGTCGGTTGCGCTGCCGATGTCGACGATGTGACCGTTTTCTACGACGATCATGCCGTCTTCAAAAAATTGGTATGAGTTTTCCAGCCCCACATCCTTGGGGTCAGCAATGCTATGTAAAATGCTGGCACGGTAGGCCTTGCGTTGTGTTGTCATGACACTTCCTTTCTCCGCCTGAAATTTCTGGGCAGTATTATTATTTTAATCCTTTCGCGGCTTTTTAGCCTGCTTGGTATAGTTCTTGGCGTGATTGCTCTTGGCGAGTGTGCGCTGGGCGCTTTTGCTCTATCGCGTTACCTTGATAGTGAGAGATCAGCTCACCAGCAACCGAGACTGCAATTTCTGCTGGGTGCTTGCCAGTGACTGCTCCGATACCGATCGGGCAGGTCATGGTGTTGATCTCATCTTGATCAAAGCCACGTTGTGCCAAACGGAAGTCAAACTTTTTACGCTTGGTCAGTGATCCAATCATTCCAAAATAAGTGCTGTCACCGCGCTTGATAATCGCTTTAGCTAGGTCAAAATCGAGTTGATGATTGTGAGTCATCACTAGGTAATAACTGTTTGGTGGCATCTGAGCGATTTCGCCCACCGGATCGTCGGTAACGAGCCTGTTGACGCCTTGCGGCAAGTTTTCTGGAAATTCCGCCTCACGCTCATCAATCCACGTTACTCTAAAGGGCAGGGTAGCGACAATATGAACCAGTGCTTTTGCCACATGACCTGCACCAAAAAGTACCAAATGCTTTTGCGAAGTGCCAATGGGTTCAAAGCTGAGTGTTGCCATACCACCGCAGCATTGACCTAACCGAGCACCCAAATTAAACCTTTCTACTTTGAGGCTTTGCTCTCCAGAAAGAAGCATTTCTCGTGCCATTTTAGAGGCGACATGCTCTAAATGACCGCCACCAATGGTCGCGATGATGTTATCGCGAGTTACTAGCATTTTTGTACCCGCATCTCGCGGCACGGAGCCGCGATCTTCAAGTACCGTCACCATGACACAAGGTTCGTGTTGTTCTTCTAGCCTAGCAAGCTCATGAATCCAGTTATCCTTAAACATAGTGACCTCCTGTTAATTGGTTTCCGTGAAGGATGCCGTGCTAACGCTTTGTCCTTGTGTCACGGCCTGTACCGCCATTAACACACGCTCCGGTGTTGCTGGTGTATCCAGTTTAGGAATCGCACCATCAACGGCGACATATGAGATGGCGTCTTTTAGTGCGCTCCATACCGACATGCCTAGCATGAAAGGCGGTTCACCCACCGCTTTGGAGTTGAACACTGTGTCTTCAGGGTTACTTCGGTTTTCGAGCAGATGCGTTCTAAAATCAATAGGCATGTCAGCAATGGCTGGGATCTTGTAACTTGCTGGGCCATTGGTCATCAATCGTCCTTGCTCGTTCCAGACGAGCTCTTCAGTTGTTAACCACCCCACACCTTGAACAAATCCACCTTCAACCTGACCAATATCGATCGCAGGGTTCAGTGATGCGCCTACATCATGCAAGATATCCACGCGCAAGATTTTGTACTCGCCAGTGAGGGTGTCGATGATGACTTCTGAACACGACGCGCCGTAAGCGTAGTAATAGAATGGGCGGCCACGTGCTTTCTCATGGTCATAGTAAATTTTAGGCGTGCGATAAAAACCTGTGCTCGATAGTGAGATTTGGTTCATCCACGCTAGTTTTGCAAAGTCGGCAAATGTCATGATCTGCTCACGAATTTGTACCATGCCATTTTTAAACAGCACTTCTTCAGGGGTGACTTTAAAGTGAGAAGAAGCAAACTCAATCAGACGCTGTTTAATGGTTATTGCGGCGTTTTGTGCGGCTTTACCGTTGAGATCGGCGCCCGATGAGGCCGCCGTGGGCGAGGTGTTCGGCACCTTGTCGGTGTTGGTAGCGGTGATTTGGATACGGTCAACATCTACTTGAAACTCCTCTGCAACGATTTGCGCCACTTTGATATTCAGACCTTGACCCATCTCAGTACCACCGTGGTTTAGGTGAATACTGCCATCAGTATAGATATGAATAAGTGCGCCGGCTTGGTTTAGGAAGGTGGCGGTAAACGAGATACCAAATTTGACGGGCGTGATCGACAATCCCTTTTTCAAAATTGGGCTGTTTTTGTTGAACTCAGCGATCTCTTTTCGTCTTGCGTGGTAATCACTGCTTTGCTCTAACTGCTCAGTGATTTCAGGAAGGAAGTTATCTTCTACGGTTTGATAATAGTGAGTAACGTTTCGACCTTCTTCGCCGTAGTAGTTGGCTTTACGGACTTCTAACGGGTCTTTGTTTAGGTAGCGTGCGATCTCATCCATGATGTGTTCAATGGTCATCATCCCCTGAGGACCACCAAAACCACGGTAAGCGGTGTTCGACGCCGTATTGGTTTTGCAGCGGTGTCCGGTAACGGTCGCATCACCTAAGTAATAAGCATTGTCAGAGTGGAACATGGCACGGTCGACAATCGAGCTCGAAAGATCTGGCGAGTAGCCACAGTTACCCGCGACAACAATATCGGCACCTTGAATCACGCCATTATCATCAAACCCAATCTTATATTGGTTGTAGAATGGGTGACGTTTACCGGTCATGGTCATATCTTCATTACGAAGCAGTCGCATCTTGGTTGGTCGA
Organism: Vibrio wakamikoensis; assembly: GCF_050337275.1. Classification (NCBI taxonomy): domain Bacteria; kingdom Pseudomonadati; phylum Pseudomonadota; class Gammaproteobacteria; order Vibrionales; family Vibrionaceae; genus Vibrio; species Vibrio wakamikoensis. The sequence continues at coordinate 212,663 of NZ_JAKJST010000013.1, forward strand.
CCTGTCAAATGCGCGATAACTGCCGCCATACAAGCAGGCGCAGCCGCTTGCGTTTCCTTACCACCAAAACCGCCACCCATGCGGCGCATATCGATAACGACTTTGTGCATCGCAACCCCAAGTACCTCAGAGACCAGCTTTTGCACCTCTGTCGGGTTTTGCGTAGAGGTATAGACAATCATGCCGCCGTCTTCGGTTGGCATAACGCTGCTAACTTGTGTTTCGAGGTAGAAGTGTTCTTGACCGCCAATTTCGATGTCACCCTCGATGACGTGCTTAGCGTTGGCAAGTGCTTTGACTGAGTCACCGCGCTTTTGCTGGTGGCTTTCTGTCACGAAATGCTTTTTCGCGAGTGCTTCTTTGACATCCAGAATGGCAGGCAGCGGTTCGTATTCAACGATGGCTGCGTGCGCTGCTTTTCTGGCAGTTTCTAGATCGCTCGCCGCCACTGCGATGACGGGTTGACCGTAGTACTCGACGATGCCATCGGCAAGCAGAGGATCACCTGGAAGGATAGCGCCAATATCAAGCTGTCCTGGCACGTCTTTGGATGTAATCGCAATAGCAACACCAGCGAAGTCATAACAAGGAGAGACGTCTATCTTAGTGATTTTTGCGTGTGCTTGCGTACTCAGTAGCGCGTAGACATGAAGCTGGTTAGGGAACTCAAGTCTGTCATCGATATAGACAGCGTCACCCGTCACTTGTTTTGGTGCGCTGTCGTGCTTAACGCTTTTACCAACACCTGTTTTAAGATCTTGTTTGACGATAGCAACCATCTCTTCGTGAGTCAGCTGCTGATGATTCACATTAGACATAAGATGTTACCCTCGTTTCAATCAGGTTGTTGGTGTTGTTTGTTTCGATGTAATAGCGCTTGAGCATATTGGCGGCAGTGAGGCTTCGGTAAGTTTGGCTTGCGCGAAAATCCGAAAGGGGTTCAAAGTCATTACTAAGTGCTTCCATTGCCTTGCCAATGGTTTCTTCATTCCAAGGCTGTCCGACCAACGTCTGCTCACAAGATATTGCTCGTTTAGGTGTTGCAGCCATGCCGCCAAAGGCGATACGAGCACTCACGACATTGTTATCTTTCACTTCAATACTGAATGCACCGCAAACTGCAGAGATGTCGTCATCTAGACGTTTCGAGAGTTTATAAGCTCGGAATGTGCTTGATGATGGCTTAGGTATAATTATCTTTTCAATGAACTCGCTAGGTTGCTGCGCGGTGACTTTGTAGCTGATGAAGTAGTCCTCAATGGGCATGACGCGTGTTTCAGCACCGCAGCGTAATTGGATTTTTGCATCAAGAGCGATGAGCAGAGGAGGTGTGTCTCCGATAGGAGAAGCGTTAGCAATATTGCCACCTATGGTACCTTGATTTCTAACTTGCAAAGAGGCGAAGCGGTGCAAAAGTTCGCCGAAATCGGGGTAGTGCTTGTTTAGTAGTGTATAGGCATCGCTGATTGGCAGGTTTGCACCAATCTCTAGGCTGTCTTCTGTCTCTTGGCATACCTTCATCTCTTCCACTAGATTCACACTGATGAGCGTTTCTATCTCGCGGTGGAATTGGGTAACTTCGAGCGCCAAATCGGTACCACCGGCAACCAGTTTTGCTTGTGGATGAGCTTTATATAGTTTGGCAAGCTCTTCAGTGTTCTTTGGAGAAAACGCAGTAAGGTGCCCAAGTCTAAGACTTGCTTCCTCAGTTTGTATCTTTTCAAGTTTAGCGATGGTCGCTCGTTCAAGCTCTGAAAATTGGTCAATGATTTGTTGTTCCGAACACAGTGACAATGCAGAATCGACGATAGGTCGGTAACCCGTGCAGCGGCAGAGATTGCCAGCTAGAGACTCCATCACATCGGCCTTGTTTGCATTCGGCTTGTTCTTAGTAAGCGCGAACATCGACATGATGAATCCAGGCGTACAGTAGCCGCACTGAGAGCCGTGAAAGTCGACAATGGCTTGTTGAACTGGGTGAAGTGATTTATCACGGGCTTGCAGATCTTCTACCGTGATAAGTTGCTTGCCATGAAGAGCAGAAATGAACGTCAGGCAGGAGTTAACGCTGCGATACTCGAGTTTGCCGTCGACGAGCTCACCGAGAACCACGGTACATGCACCGCAATCACCAGAACCGCATCCTTCCTTGGTGCCTGTTTTATTCACATGATTGCGCAGATAGTTCAGCACCGTCATGTTTGGGGAAACATTTACTTCCTGTCTGATTTCTTGATTGAGTAAAAAGGTAATCAAGAGACCTCCTTGTACAGTATATTCTTGAAATTATTTTTCTGACCTTCGGGTCAATAATTGGCTAAATTGACCACGAGGTCAACTATTAATTTACAAGTTAGCAACATTTCTAATGGGTTGAGATCGAGGTCAAATTGGAGATTGGGGCTAGGTTGTTGGTTTGACGGGGGTTGCAGAGAGGCGAAGAACGGCGTGTTTGATACTATAAATCATCGATGCAAAGTACAGTTGAATTGTCGTTTCATCAAGATAAGAAGGGAATGTAAAAAGACCAGCATATTGAATGCTGGCCTCGGAATTAGCTCGCTTTGTTCTTCAAAACATCTGAGAACACGACATGCAGGTCATTGGAAGCGGTGCTGTCATCTAAGTTGAGCTTAGAGCGAATATGCTCAAGGTGCTCGCCCATTAGATCCAGCGCTTGTTGCTTATCACCAGTCTCGATCGCGTTGAGCAATTCACTATGTTCATCTTGAGAGCAATTAGAGTGGTTGCCAGTTTCATACATGGCGATTAGCAGAGAAGACTGCGATACGATGCTTCTTTGGAATGCCAATAGGGGAGCATTGTCTGCCATTTCTGCGAGTTTGATATGGAACTCACCGGAAAGTCTCAGCCCTTTACCGTAGTCATCTTGTGCAAAGGCTTGGTTTTCTTCTTCTACTAGCTTTCGACATTCATCTATTTGTAACTTGGTTGCATTCTCAACAGCCAGTTCAATGATTGCGTTTTCCAGTACTTCTCGAGCTTTGAATATTTGTTTCGCTTCCTCGACAGAAGGGGCTGAAACAGTCGCACCTCGGTTAGGCTTGATGTCGATAACCTTTTCGATGGATAGCCTTAATAAGGCACGGCGGATAATGGTTCTGCTAACGCCAAAGATCTCGGCTAATGCCTCTTCACTGAGTTTAGTGGCAGGTGGCAATCGCTGTTCGAGAATAGCATCGAAAATATGGCAATAGACCACGTCATCTTGTGTCTGTCCTGCGACTTTGGTTTTGACACCTTTATTGACTGAGTTTTTCAGGTTTCCCATTGGATTACAGCACTCTACAGTTTTCGTTCCTTGTTAAAACAATAATACTTCACTTTGTATACAAATAGCCACTATGACCAGGTTTTGTGAGACGACCTGCAATATTGGCAGCAAGGAGGGGATCAACAGATTTGATTGAGTGAGAAGGAGGGGAGATTTCCCTCCTTCTGTGAAACGAATAGAGTTTGCTTTAGATGCCGAAATCGTAGCCTTGGTAGATATCGGATAAGGTTTTGGGCTTTTTACTCCGTTTTGGCTGCGCTGGGTGATACTCAGTTTCTAATGCTTCAGCATGAGCTTGTGCGGATTTCATGAATTCAGGATTGGCCATCGCTTTTTTACGCAGCTCGTTGATGCGTTCTAGTTTTTCTTGCAACATAACTACACCTCATGAATTACTGTATGTAAAAACAGTATATGCGGTGGCTGTATAAAGATCCAGTATTCGAGGTTAATCATTGGAATTTTGTACTCAGTAGACCGCGAGAGGGGTAATTGCGAAGTATGATTGGGTTAAATTTGACTTAAAAGTTGCAAAACCTGGCTACGATATGTGATTTAGATCAAACAATTGTGATTGTGTGAGGGTACATAAATTGACCGCTTTAACAAAAATGATGCAGTGAGTTGCACTTGGTTGGTTATCTTTTTGCTACCGTTGATTTTGCGGGTTATCAAGGTGTTAAAAGTATAGGTATTTACGCTAACTGACTGAAAGAAAAGATTAATAGTTGGTTGAGATGTTTTTTTGAACAATGTTTTTCACAAATTACCATTATGAGTAAAGTATTGCCTATCGTAATGACTGGTTAATTATTCATGCTTATTGCGTAAAGATTGTTAAAGTTTGTGGCAGGCGAGCGTTATCGGTATAGTCTCGGCCAACTACGAAAATGTGTCTAATTGTTTCAAGAAGACATCAGTTAAGGAGATTTATCGACATGATCGCTAATGATGCTGTCATTATGGGTTTACTAGCCGTTATCCTAGGCGCTGTTTTTATTACTGAAAGCAGTAGCAACCCTCTATGGAAAAAATTCTATTCCGTCGTCCCTGGCCTGTTGCTGTGTTACTTTCTACCGTCATTGCTCAATACTACTGGTTTGATTGATGGCTCGGCGTCTAACTTGTACTTCGTTGCAAGTCGCTATCTTCTTCCTGGCGCACTAGTGCTGCTCATTGTCTCTGCTGATCTTAAGAAGATCTTTGGTCTTGGCTCTAAAGCCGTCATCATGTTCTTGACGGGTACGCTAGGTATTATCATCGGCGGCCCAGCCGCGATTGTTATTTTAGATTTCATCAACCCTGACCTTGTTTCTGGTGATGTGTGGCGCGGCCTTACTACCGTTGCAGGCTCATGGATTGGTGGTGGTGCTAACCAAGCGGCGATGAAAGAAGTGTTTGGTGTGGGTGACCAGTTGTTCTCTGCAATGATCACCGTTGACGTTATCTGTGCCAACATTTGGATGGCAATCCTGCTGATTATGGCAGGTCGTCAGAAGAAAATGGACGCGTGGCTAAAAGCAGACACCACATCCATTGATGAGCTTAAAGAGACAGTAGCGAAGTACGAAGAAGAGAACTCTCGTCCAATTACAACAACGGATATGATGAAAGTTGTTGCTATTGCGTTTGGTCTAACTGGTTTGGCGCATTTTGGCTCAGATCTTATTACTCCTTGGATTGCGACTAATGCGCCAGAGCTTGAGAAATACAGCTTAACATCTGGTTTTTTCTGGTTAATCGTACTGGTGACTACGTTCGCACTGATTGCTTCTACGTCCAAGTCAGCGCGTACTCTTGAGCATGCGGGTGCATCAAAAATCGGTTCTGCATTCATCTACATTCTCGTCGCGACTATTGGTATGCAAATGGATGTGACAGCGATTCTTGACAATCCAGGTTATTTCTTTATTGGTATCACTTGGCTGACGATTCACGCACTGCTAATGATTGGCGTTGCGAAGCTGATTAAAGCGCCGCTGTTCTTTATGGCAGTGGGTAGCCAAGCAAACGTTGGTGGTGCAGCATCTGCGCCTGTGGTAGCGGCTGCTTTCCACCCGTCACTTGCGCCTGTGGGTATTTTGATGGCTGTACTAGGCTATGCGCTCGGTACGTATGGTGCTTATATCTGCGGCATCATTATGCAAGCCGCTGTGGGTGTTGTCGGCTAGTCAGCTGCCACTCATCATTAAGTTGTAAAAGCAGCGCCTTTGGGTGCTGCTTTTTTTATGCGTTAAAATCATTGGTAGCATCGTGTTTTACCTTTTGTGGGCTTGCGTTTCGGCTATTTTTCAGACAAGGTGTTGAATAGTTATTCAATTAGTTACAGGCAGGAAGCCAAATGAAACCGCAAATTAAACCCGCTAATCCCAATTTCTCATCTGGGCCTTGCAGCAAGCGCCCTGGTTATCAGTTATCAAGTTTAGATACCGCCTCACTGGGTCGCAGTCACCGCTCATCATTAGGTAAAGCGGTGCTGGCTGAATCTATCGCAAAAACCAAAGCAATTTTAGGCATTCCTGATGACTACCGCGTTGGTATTGTTGCAGGCTCTGATACAGGTGCGATGGAAATGGTGATGTGGTCGATGCTAGGTGCACGTCCAGTCGATGTTTTCCACTGGGAATCATTTGGTTCTGGTTGGTTAACTGATATCACTAAGCAGCTGAAGTTAGATGATGTGAACAGCTATCTGGCCGATTACGGTGAGCTGCCAGATTTATCTTTGGCTAATCCAAGCCATGACGCTGTGTTTACTTGGAACGGTACTACGTCTGGCGTAAAAGTACCTAATGGTGATTGGATTAGTGAAGAGCGCGAAGGTTTAACGATTTGTGATGCAACCTCAGCGGTTTTTGCAATGCCAATGCCTTGGGAAAAACTCGATGTGGTGACCTACAGCTGGCAGAAAGTGCTAGGTGGGGAGGGCGGTCACGGCGTGATTGTGTTGAGTCCCAAAGCGGTAGAGCGCCTTGAGAGCTACACGCCTTCATGGCCTCTACCGAAGATCTTCCGTATGACGAAAGGCGGCAAGTTAATCGAAGGCATTTTCAAAGGTGCCACCATTAATACGCCTTCCATGCTGTGTGTGGTGGATTACATTGATGCGCTAGATTGGGTTGATGGAATTGGCGGTGTAGACGCGGCAATTGAGAAGTCTCAAGCCAACCTAACGGTACTGACCAATTTTGTTGAATCACGAGATTGGATTCAATTTTTAGCGAAACAGCCTGATCAGCGCTCTAACACAAGCGTGTGTTTGACACTAGATGCGACGGAAGAGCAGGTAAAAGCGCTGATTAAGCTGCTTGATGAAGAGCAAGTCGCTTATGACATTGGTGCGTATCGTGATGCGCCGGCCGGCTTAAGGATATGGGCGGGTGCCACGGTCGAGGCTGCGGATATTGAAGCATTGCTACCTTGGCTAGATTGGGCTTACGCAGAAGTCACTAAATAAAGAACAAAGCACCTGCTTATCAGGTGCTTTGTTGTCTCTGGCACAACAAAAAAACGCCAGTATTGGGACGAGTAAAGTGCACTGATGGGTAGAAAAGGATTTTCAACTTAAAGTGGAACCAATAATGAAACAAATAAAAACCTACAACGCGATTGCGAATAAAGGACTAGATAAATTTTCTCGTGATATTTACGAAGTCTCGAGCGAGTTTAGTACGCCTGACGCGATTCTTTTAAGAAGCCAAAAACTGCATGATGAACCGATTGCACCGAGTGTCAAAGCCATTGCGCGCTGCGGGGCGGGGGTGAACAACATTCCTATCCAGGCCTGCACCGAAAATGGCATTGTGGTGTTTAATACACCGGGTGCCAATGCGAATGCCGTTAAAGAATTAGTATTAACAGGTTTGTTGCTCTCTGCGCGTGATGTTTGTGGTGGTATGCAGTACTCCCAGTCTCTCACTGAACTTTCTGACGCGACGGCGATGGACAAGCTGTTAGAAAAAGAGAAAAAGCGCTTCTCTGGATCTGAGATCAAAGGTAAGACGCTGGGTGTTATTGGCTTGGGGGCAATAGGTGCTTCAGTAGCGAACACGGCGATTGATTTAGGCATGGAGGTCATTGGGTTTGACTCTGCGCTGAGTGTTGAGGCTGCGTGGCGCTTGTCGAGCCGTATTCAACGTGCTGAAAACTTGCAATCACTGATTAGTAAATGTGACTTTGTCACCGTACATGTTCCTGCGCTACCTGCCACTATCGGATTGATTAGCAGCGAGTTATTGGCTGCGGCCAAACCTGGCCTAGTGCTACTGAATTTTGCTCGTAAAGAAATCGTTGATACTGATGCGGTCGTTACCGCGCTTGAAAATGGTCAAGTTGGGCAGTATGTAACCGATTTTCCAACGCCATCTTTGATAGGGCGAGAGGGAGTCATTCTGATGCCGCATATCGGTGCGTCAACGGCAGAAGCGGAAGAAAACTGCGCTGTGATGGGGGCAATGCAGCTCATTGATTTTTTGGAGAACGGCAACATTACCAACTCAGTCAACTTTCCTCAGATTACCCTAGAGCGAGCCGAGGGCTACAGGATCACATTTGCCAACGACAACGTCCCTAAGGTGCTGGGTACGGTGCTCTCTCTATTGGCCGATCTTAATATTAACGTGTTGGATATGCTTAACAAGAGCCGTGACGAAGTGGCGTATACCATTTTGGATATCGAGAATCAGCCGACTGACGAGTTGTTATCGGCGATCAGTGGTGTCGAGCATGTGTTTAATGTGAGAGCACTATAGGTATTCGTTACCATAAGTAAATTTGACGCCCAGCGTTACATTGTTGTGACGCAGGGCGTTAATGAGAAGGGATTTAATTATATAATTTTGTTATTATTCCCGTATCAAAGGATGTACATAACTCTATGGATGGCACACTCAACAAATAGGTGTTGCTATGCAAACGTATCAAATCGGTTCTTCTCTCGTTGGTTCTTCTTTTTCTGATCAATTGGAGGCATCTCGCACTTCAATGATGACCAACGCGCTTTCTCTCCCTACGTCTGTGTCCGTTGTCGGTGAGCCAATGAATGCTCATAGCGTGGTGGTGTTCTCTTCACAAGCTTCACTGCACGAACTTGAAATGTTCGCGGCAATTAAGCGTGAGTTTTGTGAGTCTTATTCGTTTTTGGATGTGTACTGCGATGCCACGATTGCCGACTTGAGTGTGTCTCGTCAATCGGCGGTAAGTACTCTACCAATGGATGTGAATGCATCACATTGTGAAACGGCACAACAAGTTTTAGAGCGCTCAATCGGCCGCAATGTGGTTGTCGTTGCCAGTGATAGCAATATTGATTTATGCGTTCAAGCCTGTGAGCTAGAAGGGCTCAATGTAGTCAGTACAGTTTCTTTGTGCACTAAGCGTCCAGATCTGTTGGCGCTGCAGTCATAATACTTTTCTAGCGCAAGCTAACATATTGGATAGTAACAACATCATGACTCACTCATGGTGTTGTTTTTTTATTTGAGCCAACTATTCTTGAAATAACAGTCCTTTAAAATTTAGGTGGCGTTATTTTAACGAGCCGTACTCTCTCTTCTTTGCGAAAGTATTCGATTCTGCTGGTCGAAGACGATGCTGTCATGCGCGCAAGGTTGCGTTTACTGCTCGAAAAACGCGGCTATGAGATTATAGTGGCGTGTGATGGTATTGAAGCGCTATCGCTGCTTGAAAAACATGAGCATATTCAGTTTGTTGTCAGTGATTGGGTGATGCCCAATATGGACGGCGTCGAACTCTGCCAGTCAGTGAAGTCCAACGACTACAATCGCTATCTGTTTTTTGTATTACTTTCATCTCAAGACGATCATAAGTCGATAACGCTCGGTATTAACGCTGGAGCCGATGATTTCGTTGCTAAAAATACGCCTGTAGATGAGCTTGATGCGCGAATTAAAGCGGGATTTCGAACGCTTGATTTGCATAATCAGCTGGTTGAGAAAAACCATGCCCTCAATACGGCCTACGCACAAATCAATAGCGACCTCATGGTTGCGAGTGATTTGATTGGTAAGCTGCTGCCTATCAAAAGAGCGTATTCTGATATCGAACTGGCCTATGTTCACCAACCATCAGCGGCGATTGGCGGTGACATGTTAGGCTGTATTGAGCTTGATGACCGCTATGCTGCGTTTTATATTTTTGATGTTTCTGGACATGGCGTCGCATCGGCACTGCTTTCTTTCTCTATTCACCATACTTTAAATACCTTACAAGGCGATTCCGCGACTATGTACACGGATCTCCAAGGAAAACGTCAAGTAAGAAAAGCGTGTGACGTATTGGCATCCCTCAATAGAACTTACACCATCAATGACAACCATGGTTTGTACGCCACTATGGTTTACGCGGTGCTTGATAGAAAAACCGGTGAGCTAGATGTTGCGTTTGCCGGTCATCCTCCACTCATTAAAGTGGAGGCGTCGTCAGGCTCGATTGAGAGGATAGGAGAGAGTGGGTTTGTGATTGGTATGTTTGACTTTGCAACGTATGAGTCGACTTCTCTGGTCTTAGAACAGGGTGATGAAGTTTGGTTTTATACTGATGGCATCACTGAAGCGCAGATGGATGATGAGATGCTTGGGGAAGAGACGTTAGAGAACTTGATTGCTTCTACTCGCGGAGCTGTGATGCAGGACAAGCCGTCGCTGGTAATGCAGCAGGTAAAAACGATGATAGGAAGCCAAGAGTTCGATGATGATGTTAGTTTGTTGGCCGTGCGTCGAAGCGGGGAAGGTAATGACTAGATTTCTTAGGAAGTTTGAATCATCGACTGACGCGTCAAGAGAGATAGCCACTGCGCTGTTGGAATTTTGGGGGCAGCAGGGCGTTCAAACACCTATTATTCATGATCTTGAATTGTGTGTGGTAGAGTTGGCGAACAATGTTTACGAGCATGGGTATCAAGAGAAAGACGGCAAAGTGATTGAAGTCGGCTGCCGTGTCGCTGCCAAACAAATAGAGATAACAATCAACCACGAAGGTTTATCTTTAGAGTCTGACGTTATGAATGAAATGTTGAGTGCACAGCTTCAAGAGCTAGATCTAGACGATCCGTTAAGCTGGGCCACTTCGGGCCGCGGCTTCTACATTCTCAATGCGTTGATGGATGACGTCACTGTTAGTGAAAACAATGGCGTGACCAGATTTAGGCTCATCAAACTTCTTCCCTGACTTCATAGTTTATGAAATTACGATTGTTATTTCGTACGCATTGGTTAAAATGGCCGCTTGCTTTGGATGGTGCATCCGTATTTGCATCAAAAAAGGCAACCATTCATATGAAAACGCGGCAATTATTATCAACTCAATTGCCAGACAATAAAGCATGTCTTGCTTGGTGTGCAAGACCACTGTAATAGGACTTTATATGCCTGTAATTACTCTTCCTGACGGTAGCCAACGTCAATTTGATAACCCAGTATCCACTATGGATGTTGCTCTATCTATCGGTCCTGGTCTTGCGAAAGCAACCATCGCTGGTCGTGTAGATGGCGAGCGTGTTGATGCGTGCGATCTGATTGAAAATGACGCGAGCTTAGAAATCATCACAGTAAAAGACGAAGATGGTCTTGAGATCGTTCGTCACTCATGTGCTCACTTGCTTGGTCACGCGATTAAGCAGCTATACCCAGACGTCAAAATGGCGATCGGTCCAACGATCGACAGCGGTTTCTACTATGACGTTGATTTAGACCAGTCTCTCACTATGGAAGACGTGGAAAAAATCGAAAAGCGCATGAAAGAGCTAGCAAAAACCAAGTATCAAGTTATCAAGAAAAAGGTTAGCTGGCAGGAAGCGCGCGACACATTCGAAAGTCGCGACGAAACATACAAGATGGAAATCCTTGACGAGAACGTTTCTAAAGACGACCGTCCAGGCCTATACCATCACGAAGAATACATCGATATGTGTCGTGGCCCTCATGTGCCAAACATGAGCTTCTGTCAGCACTTTAAACTGCTGAACGTTGCTGGCGCATATTGGCGTGGTAACAGTGACAACAAGATGCTGCAACGTATCTACGGCACTGCGTTTCACGATAAGAAGGCTCTCAAGGCGCACCTAACTCGCCTAGAGGAAGCTGCAAAGCGTGACCACCGTAAAATTGGTAAGCAGTTGGATCTATTCCACATGCAGCAAGAAGCACCGGGTATGGTGTTCTGGCACCACAACGGTTGGTCTGTATTCCGTGACTTAGAAGTATTCATTCGTGAAAAACTGACAGAATATGACTACCAAGAAGTCAAAGGTCCGCTTATGATGGATCGCGTTCTTTGGGAGCGTTCTGGTCACTGGGACAAATACGCTGATGCGATGTTCACGACGTCTTCAGAGAACCGTGAATATGCTATTAAGCCGATGAACTGTCCAGGTCACGTACAGATCTTTAACCAAGGTCTAAAATCGTACCGTGATCTACCGCTACGTATGGCTGAGTTTGGCTCATGTCACCGTAACGAACCATCAGGTGCACTGCACGGCATTATGCGTGTACGTGGCTTTACTCAGGATGATGCTCACATCTTCTGTACTGAAAGCCAAATTCAAGATGAAGTAACATCTTGCATCAAGATGGTGTACGATACGTACAACACATTCGGTTTCGACAATATCGTAGTAAAACTGTCAACTCGCCCAGAAAAGCGTGTTGGTAGCGATGAAATCTGGGATCGCTCTGAAGAAGCGCTCAAACAATCTCTTGAAGCGATGGACATTCCATTCGAGATTCAAGAGGGTGAGGGTGCGTTCTATGGTCCTAAGATCGAATTCACTCTATACGACTGCCTAGATCGCGCATGGCAATGTGGTACAGTTCAGCTAGACTTCAACCTACCGGGTCGTCTAGGTGCAACTTACGTGGATGAAAACAACGAACGTCAAGTTCCTGTTATGATTCACCGCGCAATTCTAGGTTCTCTTGAGCGTTTCATCGGTATTCTTATCGAAGAATACGCTGGCTTCTTCCCAACGTGGTTGTCGCCAGAACAAGCTGTTATCATGAATATCACTGACAAACAGTCTGATTATGTTCAAGAAGTAACACAAAAACTGCAAAAAAGTGGAATTAGAGCCAAAGCGGACTTGAGAAATGAGAAGATTGGCTTTAAAATCCGCGAACATACTTTGAAGCGTATCCCGTACATGCTTGTTTGTGGTGACCAAGAAATGGAAGCCGGCGAAATTGCAGTACGTACACGCAAAGGTAAAGACCTCGGTAAATTTAAAGTGGATGACCTCATTTCATACATCCAAACCGAAGTTTCAAGCCGTAAGCTCAATCTGGAGGAATAAGCTATTAAAGGCGGAAGACGTGGCCAACAACCGGCCAAACAAAACCAGCACCGTTTGAACGGTGAAATTCGTGGCGTTCGTGAAGTTCGTTTAACTGGCGCAGATGGTGAACCTGTCGGTATCGTATCGATTCAAGAAGCACTGGATGCCGCTGTAGAAGCTGGTATGGATCTCGTAGAGATCAGCCCTAACGCCGAGCCACCAGTTTGTCGTGTGATGGACTATGGCAAGTTCCTCTTCGAGAAGAGCAAAGCTGCGAAAGAGCAGAAGAAGAAGCAAAAGCAGATTCAGATTAAGGAAGTAAAATTCCGTCCTGGAACTGATATTGGAGACTATCAGGTAAAACTACGCAACCTGACGCGTTTCCTAGAAGACGGCAACAAAGTGAAGGTAACAATTCGCTTCCGTGGCCGCGAAATGGCTCACCAAGACATTGGTGTCGACGTTCTTAACCGTCTGAAAGAAGATACTGTAGATTTAGCTGTAGTAGAGTCTTTCCCGACTAAGATCGAAGGCCGCCAAATGATCATGGTATTGGCCCCTAAGAAGAAGTAATTAACGGCTTTACAAGTAAGAAAACCTAACCGTTCTTGAATGGCTGGGTTTTGTTCGCCCTAATTACAATTGTTTAACAACTCAACAATGCGGAGTTATTCATCATGCCTAAGATGAAAACCAACAAAGGTGCTGCTAAGCGTTTTAAGAAAACTGCTGGTGGTATTAAATTTAAGCACGCTACAAAACGTCACATTCTGACTAAGCGTACTACTAAGAACAAGCGTCAGCTACGTCCAAATGCAATCCTTCCTAAGTGTGAAGTGGCTGCAGTTGTTCGTATGATGCCATACGCTTAATTCTTTTTAGTTTATCAATCGTTTAGTTTAGGAGAGACATAATGCCTCGCGTAAAACGTGGTGTACAAGCTCGTGCACGTCATAAGAAAGTTCTAAAACAAGCTAAAGGTTACTACGGTGCACGTTCACGTGTTTACCGCGTAGCTTTCCAAGCAGTTACTAAAGCTGGTCAATACGCTTACCGTGACCGTCGCAACAAGAAACGTCAATTCCGTCAACTGTGGATTGCACGTATCAACGCGGCATCTCGTCAAAATGGTCTATCTTACAGCCGTTTCATCAACGGTCTTAAGAAAGCATCTATCGAGATCGACCGTAAGATCCTTGCTGACATCGCGGTATTCGACAAAGCTGCATTTGCAGTTCTAGTTGAAAAAGCGAAAGCTGCTCTTTAATTAGCAGTTTAGGTCTATGTAAAAGGAGAGCGTAAGCTCTCCTTTTTTGTGTATCTATAGAATACTAGATAGTGGACTGGTAACCCCGCTTGCCCCTCTGTTTAGCACATGAGTGTATATTTGTGTGGTCTTCACGTCGTTATGGCCGAGCTGCTCTTGAACAGTGCGAATATCGGCTCCGCTTTCCAGTAAGTGTGTCGCGAAAGAATGACGCAGCGTATGACATGTGACGGTTTTACTTAAGTTCGCCTTTTTAGCCGCTGCTCTGACAGCTCTTTGCAAAGTCGAAGGGTGTACATGCTGCCTTCGAAGCAAGTTGCTCCTTGGATCCTCACTTAACTTGGCCGAAGGAAATAAATAGTGCCAACCGAAATCAAGATGTGCATTTGGATATTTTCTCGTTAAAGCATGCGGTAGATAGACACCGGCGTACCCCTGTGTTCGATAGTCCATTTGATAATAGTTTCTCGCCCTATTAATTTGCTCCTCCAGCGAACCACGCAGTTCATTGGCAAGGGTGACCACTCTGTTCTTAGCCCCTTTTCCTTGCCATACACGCAAAGCGCCATAATCAAAATCAACATCGTTGACTCTTAGCCTCACGCATTCCATTACACGCAACCCGGAACCATACATAAGTTGCATCGGTAGTAATAAATTAGGATTTGTGCATTTAATTAATTGAGATACTTCTTGTTTAGTTAAAACTACCGGCAGCTTGGTCTCCTGGACTGAACGCTTAAACTTCAGTTCCTTGTCTAAGGGTGTTTTTTGTATTTCTTTATACAAGAAGTGCAGAGCATTTAGTGCGAGTTTCTGTGTCTTTGGGGCTAGGTGTAATTTTGTCGCTAGAAAAGTAAGGTAAGCCTCGACTTCCTCAGAGCCTATGTCTCTAGGGTGCTTCATACCATGAAAAATGATGAATCGCTTAATCCAATATAAGTACGCTTCAATCGTTCGCTTTGCGTACTGCCTGGTGTACATGTATTCAGAGATGTGTAAGAGATAAAGTGATTTCATAGTAAATAAAATATGTATGAATAAACAGTATCTTTGATTTTAGGGTATGCAGGAAGTTATATAAGCATAATGTTGCTTATCGTGAGTGATGTCACATTAAGAGGTGACGTAAGGAACTGATTGCATTGGATGTTCATGTTAAATTGGTATTTTACTGTTCTGAAGCAGGGGCGGTAGCGTGGGGGGAGTTATAGGCGCGTGGTGCGGCCTAATATATGTTAGAAAGGTTGCTGGAACATAAAGCAAATGGTAGTAACTGGTTCGTCGTTCGCTGAAGCGGTGAGCACAATCTAAGCATCAAATTCGTGTTGGTCATCGCAGTTTCTTTGGTGTTGTCGCCATTTAGTTTTGGCGCAAGGGTAATATCCTATTGTATTTGGTCACATCCAACTCGTTGTTCTAGTGGCAATTACCTTCACCGAGAGTTATACGGGTGGCTTGTTCTAGCAAACCTCAAGTGTAAACAATGTTGAAAGTATGCTCTGGTTAAGAGCAACGTGCAGCAACCCAGTTGCTTTGAGTTTAACGGCAGTAGTTGCTTTGTCAGTGTTGTAAGACGTTCGTTCACAGCGAGTGAGTTTCTAACAAGTTACTCAAGCGGACGCCATACGCTTGGCGGTTTTGGTTTGGAGTTGCATGCGCTTGGTTAGTTAGTCGCAAGCGCCGCTTAGTAAAGCGTTAGCTTTCACGGTTTAATTTATTGGTGTACGGGTTCATCGTTCTAGCTTTACACCTGTTCTTTAGTGGCAACCTTTATCTCTCGCATGCTTTTTCTTTGCTATTGAGTTATTTACGCTTAATTGAAAATTGGCATATGTGGTTGTTGGCTAAGTGGCAAAATTTGAGTTGCCTCTGAGTTTCGTCAACACGAGCTATGAATCTTTGGACAGTTCAATGCTGTCCCGTCATGTTGGTCATTGGTTTTGAGGGTAGAGCGTTACTTCAAAACCTTGGTGAGCAACGCAGGCATTATCACACGAAAAAGCTAACAAACTGCTTAAGTGGACGCTATAAGCTTGGCGGTTTTGGTTTGAAGTTAAGTGCGCTTGGTAAGTTAATCGTCAGCGCCACTTAGCAGGGCGTTATGTTAACTAATTGGATGAGGTGAAAAATTGAAAACGGAAGAATCAAAGCAACTCCCGCCTCCTAAAAGTATCATTGATCTCAGGGTGGAATTAAAATTTAAACCATTGAAAAGAAGTAGGATAAAACCAAAAGGTGCATCTCTAACTGTGGTTCAAGGAATTGTGTATCAAGCACATTTGGTTGTAACTAATTTGTCCAATAAGACCTTTAAAGGGGCAAGTGTTCAAAATGTAAAGTTTGAATTTTTAGGACATAATGTGCATCAAACAGTTAATCATGACATCCAAATACCCGCAATAAACCCTAAAGGCACAGCGAAAGTCGAAGTAACAGCTTGTTCATTTAATCTTGATGGAGGTGGGTGGTTAGGTGTTGACTTGGTTTCCGATGCAGATGACCAAGAAGTCCAAACTTATCAATACGACTTAGCTCTAAAACAGGATGAGGTTTACGACACAAAAAATAAGTGGGGTACATCTTTTTATATTGAAGGAAAGTTAGCCACATTACAGTCTAAAACTAATAACTATATATTGGTGTTAACAGCAATGACTGTATTGGAAGCGGTATTTGGTATTAAGGCAATACTAGTTTTTTTACTTGCGCAATTAGCTGAATTTTTTGGTGGGATATCAAAATTTTTTAGTTGGTTGGGTTCGTTAACATAACAAATTGTTCAAGCAGACAGCTAACGTTAGGCGATTTTGGTTTGAATTGAGTTTAGTGATTACGGTGGCTTTGTTTGGGTGCAGTGGCAGTTAGCTGCTACTTAACAAGGCGTTATGTGCTCAAGGGAATTTTAAAATTGATACATCTGAGAGAACTAAAAGAAAGTGATTTGTTGAGTATTCAGTCTCACGCTTCAAATCCTGAAATTGGTAAGATGAGTAACGTACCGTCACCTTATCCTCCAGATGGTGCCAAAGCTTGGTTTGCGCATGTTCTTCCGCTCATCAAAAGCAATCGAGTAAAAGTTTTCGTAATCGAGAACGATGGTGACTTTTCCGGTCTTATTACACTCAATAACCTTTCAATAAAAGACAAGCGAGCAAGCGTAGATTACTGGATTCGAGCTGATTTCCATGGAAAAGGAATCGGCACACAAGCGGTAAAAAAAGTAATCGAAATTGCCGCTAGTTTGGGTATTGAGAAGTTCAGTAGCGGGTGTTTAGCTCGTAATACAGGTTCAAAAAAAGTTTTACTTAAAAATGGCTTTGAGTTCAATGAATCAATCGTAGCGCGTAACGGTAAGTTTATGGGTGAAGATATACTTCTTTTCACGTTAGAACGCACATAACAAATTGTTCAAGCAGACAGCTAACAGTCGGCGATTTTGGTTTGAATTTAGTTTAGTGATTACGGTAGGTTTGTTTGAGTGTAGTGGTAGTTAGCTGCTACTTAACAAGGCGTTATATGCCATTTTAGTTCAGAGGAATAAAATTGATTGAATCAAGTGTAATTAATCTGAGACCACTTGAAGTTGAAGACGTTGAAGATTTTTACGTATGGGCTTGTGATAAGGAAGTTACACAATTTAGCCTGTCATCTTATGCTTATCCAAAATCAAAAGCTGATATCTCAAAGTGGCTTTTGACTATTAATGAGTCCTCGAAAACAGTGTCTTATGGTATTTGCTGTAATGAAACAGGTAAGCTCATTGGGTATGCTGGCATTGCGTCGATTAGTTCACTCAATCGTAGTGGGGAGTACTTTATTCTTATTGGTGATAAAGCATATTGGGGCAAAGGGATAGGAACAGAGGTAACTAAGGTTATCACAGATTACGGCTTCAACTCGTTAGGGCTTCATCGCATTGAACTAACAGCTTTTTCTGTAAATCCATCAGCTATCCGAGCATATGAGAAAGCTGGATACCAACACGAAGGTGTTAAACGTCAATCGGGTTTTCGCAACGGAGAGTTCTTCGACAAAGTCCAAATGTCGGTTCTTTCACATGAGTGGTCGGGCATATAACAAATTGCTTAAGCAGACAGCTAACGTTCGGCGATTTTGGTTTGGTTGAGTTCAGTGATTACGTGGCTTTGCTTGAGTGTTGTATTCGTTAGCTGCAACTTAGCAAGGCGTTAGCGCACAATCATACAACTAGGAGGTATGTAGTTTGATTAAAGGTAGCTGCCAATGTGGTGCGGTTCAATATGAGTTGTTAACTGAGCCTTTTCGAGCTTCTCATTGTCACTGCAAGATGTGTCAAAAACTCCATGGTTCAGCATTCGCTACTTATGTGACCATCCCTAAAAATGACCTGCGTTATATCTCAGGGCTGACTGAAATTACAGAATATAGTTCCTCTGCACACGTTACTCGTAAATTCTGTAGAACGTGTGGCTCAAATATAGAGTGGTCTGATAGCCGGAGATATCCAGATAGAGTTTCAGTAACACTAGCTACATTGGATGGCAGCTATTCTCCTAGTGAGATACATGAAATTTTTACAGAAACGGCGGTGTGTTGGTCAGTGCGCTAACAAATTGTTCAAGCAGACAGCTAACAGTTGGCGATTTTGGTTTGGTTGAGTTTAGTGATTACGGTGGTTTCGTTGGAGTGCAGTGATGGTTAGCTGCTACTTAACAAGGCGTTATGGCTCTCGAAAGTTAGCTTCAATAGGAGCCTCATACATCAATCAAACGTTACTCGATGTAAGTCATTTATTATTTTTTAAGGTTTTCAATTATGCGTGATTCTTTGAGGCGAAAAGTCTTAGATGTTTGCCAAAAGAAACTAGAACAAAAAGGCGATAACGTAGGCGTTTCGTTCTACGCGTTTTTCGCCAACAAAAATGATGACCCTGATTTGCTTATGGAAGCGGCGACGTGGTGGATACAAGAGCACAAGCTTGATCACTTCGAGAAAGCCAAGAAGATAAAGGCAATGGTTGAGGCAGGGCAGTAATGCAATTGCTGAGAGTCCAAGCCATAACAAATTGTTCAAGCAGACAGCTAACAGTCGGCGATTTTGGTTTGAATTGAGTTGTAGTGATTATGGTGGCTTTGTTTGAGTGTAGTGTTAGTTAGCTGCTACTTAACAAGGCGTTATGCGATTTTTTAGTAAAGGAGTATTAAATTGATTACGAGTGTTTTTTTAAGTCACAATCACGCAGACAAAGAGTTTGTGAGAAAGTTGGCTCGAGATCTAGAAAACCACAATGTAAAATGCTGGCTCGATGAAGCTGAAATGAAGATTGGCGATTCTTTGATTCAGAAAATTCGCGAGGGCATTGATAACGTAGCATACTTCGCGGTTATTTTGTCCCCTAATTCGATTAATGCTCCATGGGTTGTGAATGAGCTCGATGTGGCAATGAATTATCAAATCGCGGGTAAGCCAATTAAAGTGTTACCGATCATGCTGAAAGACTGTGAACCGCCTGGGTTACTTGTTGGAAAGCTATATGGAAATTTCATGGACGAAAGCTCCTATGTTGAATCGTTTAAGACGCTAGTTAAAGACATCGGTGTGGTATTCAACAAAAACGCAATGAATGATGACTTTGCTGCGGGTCATTTAGGAACTGCAATTGATAAAGCAATATTTTATAACCTCCCATTATTAAGTTCTCCCTTTCATCGTCCATATCAGTATATTGGTATGCAAATTAATAAAGCTGAAACTGCTACAGGTGGTTTGGCTAATGAAGTTGGTAACATCATAGTAGAAAGTGATGAGTGCGAAATGCTTTTGGAAGCTGAGGGTAATTTTGTAAGTTACGTTGAGGTTAGTATCAAGAGAACAGCCCCTCATTATCAGCATCAAGAGTTTGATTCAGAATCCATATTGGGCTCTTTGAGTCTAAGTCTTTCGGAGTTAGAACTAGCTCGAAAGCAAACTCATTATCACACTTACTACGACCATCGTAGACAATTAAAAGTAGGAGTTTCTTGCCAATATGACGAAGCGCCTATTTCTGTCGGTTTCAGTGCTAAATACTATGGACAGTAGTCCAATCGCATAACAAATTGTTCAAGCAGACAGCTAACGTTTGGCGATTTTGGTTTGGTAGGGTTTAGTGATTACGGTGGCTTTGTTTGGGTGCAGTGGTAGTTAGCTGCTACTTAACAGGGCGTTAGCTTTCACGGTTTAGTTTATTGGTGTACGGGTTCATCGCTCTAGCTATACACCAGTTCTTTAGTGGCAACCTTTTATATCTCGCGTGCTTTTTCTTTGCTATTGAGTTATTTACGCTTAATTGAAAATTGGCGTATGTGGTTGTTGGCTAAGTGGCAAACTTTGAGTTGCCTCTGAGTTTCGTCAACACGAGCTATGAATCTTTGGACAGTTCAACGTTGTCCCGTCATGTTGGTCATTGGTTTTGAGGGGAGAGCGTTACTTCAAAACCTTGGTGAGCAACGCAGGCATTATCGCACGAAAAAGCTAACAAACTGCTTAAGTGGACGCCATAAGCTTGGCGGTTTTGGTTTGAAGTTAAGTGCGCTTGGAAAGTTAATCGTTAGCGCCACTTAGCAGGGCGTTATGTGTTTTGGTAATTATCCCATGGGGGAGATGATGAAAGACCCAGATGACGAATTATCTAGTTGGAAATTCGAACGAGAAAAGGGCAGTTTTAAGTTTGCTGTTCGTACATCTGTTCCTGCTATTTTGGGTGTAATGATAGGGCGAAGTATAGATTCCATATTTATATCTGATACAGCTTGGAGCTGGACTCAGACTACCGATTTACTAGTAAGTGGTTGCTGGGCGTCAGTTGGTGCATTTCCTCTTAGTTTCTTAATCTGGTGGTGGCGTGAGAAAAAGTATAAACGTCATATCGCAAAGTTTGAAAAACACACATAACAAATTGTTCAAGCAGACAGCTAACGTTTGGCGATTTTGGTTTGGTTGAGTTGTGTGATTACGGTGGTTTTGTTTGAGTGCAGTGGTAGTTAGCTGCTACTTAACAAGGCGTTATACTGCAATCAGTCATCTAGCCTTTTCATGGCTTTTCGATAAACATCGCTTCTTTCACGCTTTCCTACAGCTAAGACGGTCACAATGATGACATCATCTTCAACTTTGTAGACCAATCGGTAACCAGATTGGCGTAGCTTGATCTTATACATATTGTCAGCACCAGAAAGTTTTGAGGCTGGGACATGAGGGTTATCCAAACGCTCAATTAGCTTCTTCTTAAACTGTTGCTGTAGTGTCGAGCCTAGTTTCTTCCACTCTTTCAATGCACTCTTTTTGAAATCGAGTTTATAAGTCATCAATGTTTACCGAGATACTCTCTTCAGATTCACGCTCTTTTACAATAGAAATGAGTTCAAGATCTTCTAGTCGATCCATCATCATTTCATAAGCTTCAGCTGGAACACAATAAAAGGCTGGTTCATTTCGGTTGAGGACAGCGACTGGTTCGCCATAAGCACTGCTAGCAACTTTCATAGGGTTAGCTTTTAGCTCTGTAATGCTTGCTGCAACATCAGCTAATATTCTAGTAGTCATACCAATAGGTCTCTTAAGTGGTCTTTATACTGGTCATTCTAGTCTCAACAAAGCAGTATAACAAGGCGTTTAAGACGGATTCCCAACGCTTGGCGGTTTCAGTTTAAAGATATGCATCAGTGTTTATGGCATAATGTCTTGAGTGCAGTGGTAGCGTTGCTCACCACTTAACGTGGCGTTATGCACTTTCTGGAAACTGCCATTTGGGAGAACACTTGAATCATATAGATATTTCGTCCCCAGAAGTAGTAGCGATGCCAATTGCAAGCATTGATGAAGAGCTTGTTTCTGTATTTGGGCACCTCAACTATGGTTCACCACCAGAAAGCCCAGAAACTAAAGATTGCTATCATCTAGTGCGGAAGGGCGTTTTGGAAAGACTAGTGCAAGCAGAAAAAGAGCTCCCTTCTGGTTTAAGGTTTAGGTTGTATGAAGGCTATCGCTCTCCAAAGTTTCAGGAGTCGCTGTTTCAGCAGCAACTGCAGCGAGTCGTTGCGAGCAATCCCAAATTTACTCAACATGAAGCTTATCTCATTGCTGCGCAACTAGTAGCTCCAACTAAAACTTTTGAAGGTGATCCTTTGTTCCCTCCTCACAGTTCAGGAGGCGCGGTCGATATTGAAATAGTAGATTTCAAAGGTCGTGTTATCGATTTTGGTATGGAAATTAAAGACTGGATTTCGGTTGATCCTTCTTTGTGTGAAACACACATAAGTTGCTTGTCACCAGTAGCTAGTAAAAACAGAGCGATGTTGGTTTCTGTTATGTCTAGCGCGGGTTTCGTGAACTACTCAAGGGAATGGTGGCATTTTTCATACGGTGATCAATATTGGGCGTGTTTAACTGGTCATCCTCATGCCTACTATGCGAGTGTAAGGTGAGCACGTGCATAACAAACGCTTCAAGTCGATTCGTAACGCTTGGCGGTTTTGGTGTTAATTTTGGTTTGCGTGATTACGGTTTAAAATTTAGCTTCAGTGGTGCGTAACTCACAACTTAAGCGGGCGTTAGCGCACTAGTTTTCTTACTCATGGTGTAATTCAACCCAGTGCTGCCATGAAGTTTGAAGTCCCATTTTACTTCTCATTAATTCTAATTAAATCAATAGCTTTACTTAAAAACCCCTTCCGTACTTTATAAATCTCGACCTACCTCAAAGTTTATCGCTCTCCAACGTTACAAATGTACTTTCAACTGGTTGAATATCGCTTTCATCGTAGTGAGAGTTGCTACCAAGTTGTAATAGTCAACTAGCGGTAGCGTGCGAGAAAGAAAAGTCAGTGCGGTGAGTAGTGTGCTAACAAATTGTTCAAGCAGACAGCTAACAGTCGGCGGTTTTGGTTTGAATTGAGTTTAGTGATTATGGTGGCTTTGTTTGAGTGTCGTTGTAGTTAGCTGCTACTTAACAAGGCGTTAGCTTTCTCGGTTCAGTTCATTGGAGTAGGGGTTCATCGTTCTAGCTTTACACCTGCTCGTCAGTGCCAAATCGTTAAATCGAGCACGCTGTTTCTTTTGCTTGGAACAACCATCAATTCACTGTTGGACATGGCATTCTTAGCTGTCAACTTGAGTGCAAGAGCCGTGAGTTGCCTTTAAGTGTCGCCATCTTTGGCAGCAAGTTGGTGGAAAGTTCAATGCTTCTGCATTTGGTACATCGGTGGTGTCGGCTTTGGAGCGTTTCTTTGAAATCTTGGTGCCAAACGTTGGCAGCATCGCACGAAAAAAGCTAACAAATTGCTCAAGCAGACAGCTAACAGTTGGCGATTTTGGTTTGAATTGGGTTTAGTGATTATGGTGGCTTTGTTTGGGTGTGGTGGTAGTTAGCTGCAACTTAGCAAGGCGTTAGCTTTCTCGGTTAAGTTCATTGGAGTTGGTGTTCATCGCTCTAGCTTTACACCTGAACGTCAGTGCCAAGCCGGTACATCGAACGTGCTGCTTCTTTTGCTTGGAACAACCATCAATTAACTGTTGGGCATGGCATTCTTGGCTGTCAGCTTGAGTGCAAGATCCGTGAGTGACTTTAAGTGTCGTCATCTTTGGCAGCAAGTTGGTGGAAAGTTCAATGCTTCTGCATTTGGTACATCGGTGGGGTCGGCTTTGGAGCGTTTCTTTGAAATCTTGGTGGCAAACGTTGGCGGCATCGCACAAAAAAGCTAACAAATTGCTCAAGCAGACAGCTAACGCTCGGCGATTTTGGTTTGGTTGAGTTCAGTGATTACGTGGCTTTGCTCTAGTGTTATGGTCGTTAGCTGCAACTTAGCAAGGCGTTAGGTTTCTCCGCGGGAAACATCGAATTCGAGGAATTTGGATCATGGATTATGAAACGAAGCTACAACTTGCGCACAAAGAGTTAAGTGACAAAGGTGTTTGGAAGTCGAACTACAATCCTCCACTTGTAAGGTTGTTACGTAAACTCGGACTATGTTTTCCGCCGCCTTATTATCAGAGTTTTTTTGCAAACGTTATGCTTTGTGTGGCTTTCTTTGCTCCTGTTTGGGGAATCTTCCAATGGTTTCTTGTGTGGGACGAGCTAGGCAAACCAGTTTTAGAAGCGGTTTATATCTCGTTACTTACTGGCGCATTGTTTGGTTTAGTTATGGCAACCTTCTACTACATTAGGCGCAAGCAATTAAATCTAACAGATTGGGGTTCATTGGGAGAATAAGCCCAAAACCTAACAAACTGTTCAAGAGGGATTCGCAACGCGTGGCATTTTCATTATGCGTTGATTTTAGTGTTTAGGGTGGTATGCGGCGACTTCGGTATTGCGTTGCTCACCCCTTAACAGGGCGTTAGGGGGCTTTATCAATTATGGAGAAAGTAAATGGAATCAATTGATAAGTGGCTAGATAAGGTTTACAGCGAAAATGATTTTGGAAGGGGCATAGCTACTTCTTTATCCGGAGCTTTTGGGCTAGCTAGTTACTTGTATTCAGATGATTGGGTTATTGCTTTTTTCTCGTTAATCATAATCTTCCCTGTTGCTCGTATAGTCGCTACAGCACTGAATGAACGATCAAAAGTAAAGATAACAAATAACCTTCAACATAAGCAGTTAGTAGATGTGTTTCAGCGCTTGAGTAAAGAGGAGTTGAGAGTTATTCGAGCCTTTACGGAATCTGGTGGTACAGCTTTAACATTTCGTCAAATTAACGAATTAGACCTGTCTACTCCTGCGATAGAGTCGTTGGTTCAAAGGGAACTCCTTTGGACATCTGTCACGTCTGACCTAATGACAGAAACATTTGCATTGGATACAGATTTTTTTGATGTAGCTAAGAGTATGGCGAAAACATCCCCCTAACAAATTGTTCAAGCAGACAGCTAACAGTTGGCGATTTTGGTTTGAATTGAGTTTAGTGATTACGGTGGTTTTTTTGAGTGCAGTTGTAGTTAGCTGCTACTTAACAATGCGTTAGTTCCCCAGGGGAAGCAATCAATCCATGGGAAATTTTTGTTTCTGGTGGAGCACGCGCATAATTCGGATAATGTCGCCTTCGATCCAATAGGAGACGACCATCAAAATCTCAGCAATTATATGTAGTCGCCCACGAATACCGTCTCGCTGCACACTCATAAGTGGCTGCTCTAGCGAATTTTCTACTTTTGCTTCGATGAGGTTGTCAGTTTTCTCTGCCGCATCAGGGTTGAAGTCATAGAGAAACTCCAAGATGTTTTCACGATCCTTAAGTGACTCTTCTTCCCACAAAATCATTGCTTACCTCGATATGCGTGTGTTGGAGATGGTCTAATCATTAGTGCGAAAAATCTACTACTGCTTTAGGCGATTTAGTTTGGTAGCGTTTGTTGTATAGCGCGGTTTTTCTTAGAATTTGATCGCAGAAAACAACTATTGGAAGATGTAATGAAAGACCCGGATGCTAAATTTGCTGAGTTAGGTGTTAGCGGTGAAAAATAAAACAAGGAAAGTACATGAATCTAAACCAGGTTACATTAGCCGTTCACGATATAAAGTTGGCGGTCGAGTTTTATAAGAAACTGGGGTTGACTCAAATTGTTGGTAACGGTCATTATGCTCGCTTTTCGTTTCCTGATGGCGACGCTACGTTTTCTGTTTATTTAGACACAGAAAAACAAGGCCTAGATTGCCGTGGAGTCGTTTACTTTGAGCATGAAAACCTGCATCAATTGGTCGCTGATCTAAAGGCGGCGGGCATCAAGTTTACACAAGATATCACTATGCAAACTTACCTTTGGGAAGAAGCCGCGTTGACAGATCCATCAGGCAACAAAATTAAGCTGTATTGGGCGGGAGAAAATCGGTTGAACCCACCTTGGAAGCTTGAGGCTAGCGCCTAACTAACACTTAACAAATGGATTGATATTGACCAATTGGTTCTAGGTAGGGAGATGATTGTGATCGTAAGGAGTGCGATTAAGAGTGACGCAAGTACGCTGTTGAGCCTTATCGAGCAAAAAGCGGAGTTTGACCGTGCTATGAAGGGCTTTAGTGGTGAAATCTCTACGACTGTTGAGAAAATTGAACGCACTTTGTTTGGTGATTATCCATTTGCGCACGCTTTATTATTGGAGCAGGACAACGACGTCTTAGGCTTTGCCTTATTCCACTACCGATATTCTTCTTTTAGTGGAGAGCCTTCCATCTGGCTTGATGATCTCTTAGTGGCAGAAAATCAAAGATCAAACGGTCACGGTCATAAGCTAATGTTGGCCTTACAATCTCAAGCAATGTCATCATCTGTTTCCCACATCTCGTGGACTGCTAGTCCCCACAATAACAAAGCCCATGAGTTCTATAAAAGGCTCGGAGCGGAGGTGGAACGTTTGGACGGACAGAGGCCGTACTTTCGTTGGGTAATGTGAGGGTAGCAATCGCAATTGAAGGTAGCGTGTAGAGTTGTTTAAAATGAAAACAAGGGAATCATCTGGCGCATGAAGTACAAAGAGAGAGCGGCCTCTCATGATGACTTTGAGTTTCTTTTTGAACTCAAGAAAGCCGCTGAGTATGACGCGGTGGTTAGAGTCTTTGGTTGGGATGAAACAACTCAGCGCCAATTACACGAACAAGAGTGGAACGAAGCTAAGCCAACAATAATCGAACTTGATGGGAAAAGGATAGGTAGTTATCTATTCGAAGTACAACCTGATGGTTACTACTTCGGCCGTTTCTTCTTGTTGCCCGACTATCAAGGTATGGGTATTGGAAGCGCTGTCATGAAAGCTTGTATTGCGCGATCTCGCTCGAAAACTATCCATCTTTGTTACCTTAAAGGTAATCAAGTACATAGCTTGTATGAGAGATTTGGCTTTACGGTTGTCAACCAAGATGAGCACTTTGTGTATATGCGTAACTAGACCTCTAGGCAAAGAGTAAGAAGTCTATATGGTTCGAGCGTTGCTGTGAAGCTCGTGGCCGATTCATATACCAAGTCCGGTCGACCTTTTAACAACCGGTATTGTTGGGTATGTGAATTTGGTCATGGAAGGCTGATAAAGGTAAGGGCTTATCTAGACTCTGCTTTGATCTCAAGTACGTTGGATGAGCTTTGATTAATCAGGTGCACGAAGAAGCGAGGCGGTATGAACATAGTCCAGTGTGAGCCAGATTCTAAATATTTCTTTGGTGTCGAAAGGCTCTTTAAGGTGCAATGGCCGGACTTTTCCTTCGATAACTATAGCGTTCAGTTACCACAGCCGATAGCTGTCGTAGTCGATAACAAGCCTGTCGCAGGTATTGCTTTTACGCATTATCCACACCCTTTGACTCGTAAGTCGGTGATATGGATAAATGCACTGTATGTCTTACCCGAATTTCGTAAAAAAGGTCCCGCGAAACAACTTGTTGAGCTCGCTACTCAAAAAGTGATGGCGTTGGGACAACCTCAAACTCTGGCATACACAGACATTCCAGAATTCTATCAAGCCATGGAGTGGGTTGAAATTGACGCGAGTTCAGATTCAATCCATAAAATTATGGCTTTCACGATGTCATGAAGATGACGAGCATGGGGAAGTATGGAAGCGCAAATTGTTTCAAAAAATGATTTGAGTAGCATACATGCATTGGTCAAAGAGGTTGCGACCCTTGATGTATTACCTCTCCTCAATACGCAAGGACAGAATGAATTTCTAACACATTTATTTGTCTCTAAACAATCACAGGGAACGGGAGTTGGACACTTTATTTTATCTCACTTGTTGAGCAGCACAGATGTGGCAGAAGCCAGTCTACGTTCTTCAGTCAACGCGATGAGTTTCTATGAGAAGCATGGTTTTGTTGCTACAGGACCTGAGTCAGAATTTAATGGGATCCGATTTGTGCCAATGACTTTGCAAATTGCGCCATAGGTATTGAAAGTATTGGCAGAAAACCATGGGAGAATGGATCGTGGAGCACATAAACCTTAAATTAGCATCCATAGTTGATGCTAGAAACCTGCAAAGCTGCGCACTCGATGCTTTCGAAGAAGATAAACGTAAATACGGGTCTTACCCACCAAACATAGAATCTATTGAATGGAGAGAATCTCAAATCAATGCTGGTAACTTCTTTCTCATCATATGGCAGGAGCAGTTAGTCGGTGGTTTGTGTGCTGAGCTTGATAGTGATGAGCTGGTGGAGATTAAGTATGTGTTTGTGGCATCGAGCTTCCAAGGCAACCAAATCGGTTCATGGGTGATGACAGAGTTGGAAGAGAACTACCTCAATGCTATTGGCTTCAAATTGCTGACACCTGCCAAGTCATACAGAAACCAGCATTTCTATGAAAAACTCGGCTACGTGAAAATCAGTGAAAGTGCAGCCGTTCCAAATAACGAGTTTCGCGCCTTTAAGTATGTCAAAAAGCGAAATCCGATCAAATAACAAGGAGGTTGATATGAGCCAATCAGCGACATGCCTTTGTGGCAAAGTAACCATTACGCTAAAGAACATTAACCCCCAGTTTACGGTTTGTCATCCTCGAATAGCCACTATAAGGAATAGACATTGGCTAAGCATCTAGAAACGACGAAACGGCTCACAATCGAGTTTGTTCGATATTTCGCGGCATCAGTATTGGTGCTTGGTATTAATGGCGAGTTGTTTAACATTGGTCTTAGGGTATGGTTCGAAGGCGAGATGTCGTTTTATAGCGATGGTCTTTGGGGCGTGAGTTTATTTTTAGCTTTTGTCCTAACCTGCTGCGTGATGTTTAACAAGTACTGTCCAGAGTAGCAGCAGTAGATATTTAGTTAACTATCAGATTTATGTAGGGAGCGTTGAACTTGATAGAGGAATTATCCGGTGGCAGAGGTGCTGCCATCTATCGAAAGGAAGATAAAGTCCTGAGGCCGGCTGGCCCTTGGTCGCCAGCGGTTCATACATTACTGAATCATCTAGAACGCGTCGGGTTTTCAGCCGCACCCAAGTCTTTTGGTTTTGACGAAAACGGTAATGAAATTTTGTCGTTTGTGCCAGGCGAAACGACGAACTTCCCTCTTGAGGGTGATATTGCCTTATCTGATGCACTCGCTTCAGCGGCACAACTGTTGCGAGCGTATCATGATGCATCAAGCAGTTTAGTTGAGACCGCAGACGTGAGTACTATGCGTTGGATGCTACCTACGATAGAACCGATAGAGGTTATTTGTCATGGAGACTTTGCGCCATACAACGTTGCCTTGAATGGACCCTCGGTAGTCGGGGTATTTGATTTTGATACCGCGCACCCAGGCTCTAGGATTTGGGACATCGCCTACGCCGTTTATACTTGGGCACCTTTCAAAACTCACAGCGATGATGCATTCGGTGATTTACAGATTCAGATGCAGAGAGCAAAGTTGTTTTGTGATGCCTACAGCTTAGGTGTTGAGTTGAGGCTGTGTTTAGTCGAGGTAATGGTGAATCGAATTCAGGCGTTAGTAGATTTCATGCATACACAAGCAAATCAAGGTAATCAGGCTTTTCTTGAGAATATCAACGACGGTCATCATCTTGCCTACCTTTCAGATATTGCCTATCTGAAAGAGAATGAAAATATTATTGCAAAGACTTTAGTCGCGGATGTGTGATGACTCGTATCGTGGGAAAATTAATATCCTATCCTTAAATCTAGCTGTTAGCGTCAGTACTGAATTGACACTATTTGGGGGGATTCATGGAGTTTAAGTTCTTTACGAAAGATGGCGGATATACCTACTTAGAGACAAGTTCTGAGACCTATAAGCAAGAGGCAAGTCAGTTGATTGAACAGGGGTTTATTGAACAGTCTTTGATCATTAGTGCCGATAGCGCTCA
The DNA here is from genome assembly GCF_050337275.1 of Vibrio wakamikoensis. NCBI lineage: Bacteria > Pseudomonadati > Pseudomonadota > Gammaproteobacteria > Vibrionales > Vibrionaceae > Vibrio > Vibrio wakamikoensis. The sequence goes on from NZ_JAKJST010000013.1 coordinate 242,343, forward strand.
AGAAGCAGAAACGATTTTTAAAGAAGAGCATCAAGGCTTTTTCAAAAAGCTTAACATGTTGTTGGGGCCTTTTATTACTCCTGGCTATCACCGAAGCAAATAGCAAATAGTAGTCAATTCTCCGGCCATATATAACTATCAAATTTGTTAATGGCCGGAGTGTTGACTACTTACTTCACATTGTGGTTACATTTTTGCATAAAATTTATTATTGAGTGTTTTCACAAGTTCTGTGCTTGGTTAGTCTTGGCGAGATAATTAACCAAAGGCGGACTATATGGAAAGCTATTGTAAAAAGTGCAGTCAAGTTACTCAACATAAACAGCATCTTCAAGAGGCAAAAGATAACTATCCCAATACATTCTGGGGTGGGGTAAAGAAGTGCGTCGTTGAGACTCTGCTAATAGGTGAAAACACAGATATGGCACTTAAAAAACTGGATGAGCAAGAGCTGGTACTTACGTGTACCTTTTGCGGAAACAAAAAAGTAGAAAATCAAGCGACAGAACTTCAATAGTCGCTATAGAAATAACGACATAGATCTCTTTGAGGTGGCGATACCACTTGCCGCCTCCGTCATAAACAAGATTGGTATAATCCTCGAAGTTTTAATCCTTCCAACTAAAGTCTGTATTGTCCAAGTTCTGATAGCGAGTACGGCATATCTTTGCTCTATTCTAGAGTCACTTCAAAAATCCTCACTTAGTGTAGTTACAACTTGCTTGTCAACTGATTGAATATCCGCATCGCATGAGATACCTCGAAATGGGGTCAAGATACACGGTGAACAAGGAAGAACCATGATACGTTATTTACCAAAGCTGCCATCAGGAAGGCAGATAATCGCTCTATTAATCGTAACTAATTTGATCTATGCATTAATGCTGGGCTATACCATACCCACATTAATGGAGTACTCCTCTGGGTTGCCAATATTTGATATGTCACCAATGGGTTACAGTTACGATCAAGCTATGACCTTGTTGGCCGCACTTGGCGGTGAAGGGCGTGCATTCTATTTAACTCAGCTAGCACTGGATATGATCTATCCGGCAATGTTTGCGATGACTTATTACCTTTTGTTTGTCTGGCTTCTTACGAAATGCGGAATTACCAATGGCGTATGGCAATGGTTGGCAATGTTGCCTGTACTCTCTGCAGTTGCCGACTACCTAGAAAACATCAGTATTTGGTTGATGCTATCGAGCTATGAGGATGTGACTCCGTTGATGGCCGAGACTGCCTCAATGTTTACCGTAACCAAGAGTATGCTTGGAATGTTGTATTGGATCTTTTTACTCGCGTTTGTGGTTGTTGCGATAGTGCGTTGGGTAAGGCATAGCAAGATAGGAGTTAAAAATGCCGAAGTGGTTTCTGGAGCGGTGAATGAAACAAAGTCAAAGTGAGTTCTGGTCTGGCGCTGAGTACGATGACCAATATAGTGAATTGTACGATGAAGAGCTGGCATTTTTGAAGTCGTTAGTAGAGCGATTCAACTTTAAAACATCTCTAGATGTTTGCTGTGGGACAGGACTTTTGACGATAGAGATGTCCAATTGGCTTGATTGTGTGGTGGGTATAGATATATCCGAACCTATGCTGGATCACGCTAGGCTGAAGTCGGCTCACTCGAATGTTAAATTTATACACGCTGATGCAACTGATTTTGCTTTGGACGTTGACTTTGACTTAGTCGTTATGACTGGAAATGCCTTTCAAGCGTTTCTCACTGACGAAGACTGTCTTGCGATGCTGAAAAGTATTCGTTGCCATATGAAAGATGAGAGTTTATTTGTGTTTGATACGCGCCTTCGTGGGCTAAGTCGAGCCGATTCTTCTACCTATAGCGACAGTTATTTAACGTCCGGGGGGGAACAGGTTCAGGTGAGGGGCGTTCAAAGAGCACATGAAAGTATTAAGAATACCGTTATTTATGATATTCAACGTGATTATGAGCATAGCGATACTCGCAAAACCACCATCGAGTTAAGATATCGCTCTATTGAAGAAATTCGTAATTGTCTGACTATGGCAGGTCTTGAATTAGTAGAGATCTATTCAGATTGGAGCAAATTAGAATTCTTTAATGATACTCGCACTGTAGTTTGTATAGTGAAGAAAAAGGATTGTACATGAAACTAGTTTCCCCACGCGAAGAGTATCGCCCCCCGTTTAATCTCGACGTGTAGTGTTTTCGATTACATGTTAAATCTTCTGTTAACTTCCCGAGGCAGTTCAAAAATTAGTCTTGTTAAAGGTTACATTTATTGATTCAACTGGTTGAATACTTGGATATAGAAACTCAAGCTAAACTCGATGATAGTGACATCGGTTTGGTTGGGAAAAACAAAAATTAGTTTGGCACAGGGAATTCAGAGTTATGGGAAAGAAATCTAGTGAGCTAACACAAAAGCACGTTGAGTTTATTGAGTCGCAGAAAATCTATTTTGTGGCAACGGCGGCTGAGAGTGGCACAGTAAATTTGTCACCGAAGGGGGGAGACTCACTTCGAGTCATTAACAACAAACAGATCGCTTGGCTGAATTTAACAGGAAGTGGCAATGAATCTGCCGCTCATGTTCTTCTTAATAGCCGTATGACGCTGATGTTTTGTGCATTCGAAGGTGCCCCTTTGATTTTGAGAACTTACGGGCAAGCAGAAGCGCTTCATATTAATGATGAGCGTTGGAACGATTACGCGCCTCTATTTCCTCATAGTCATTCCAACAGGCAAATCTTCATTCTTGATATAGATCTCGTTCAGGCATCTTGTGGTATGTCAGTCCCGTACTATCAATATGAAGGCGATCGAGATGACTTGGATAAGTGGGCGGATAGACTTGGTTCTGAGGGTATCGAGAATTATTGGCGAAAGAAAAATCAGCAAAGTATTGATGGTTTTGAGTCCGAGATTGTAGAACGAGCTGGATTAAAACAAGAGTAGCTTGTGCACTAAAGGAAAATTTATGTCTATCGAAAGTAGAATGGCTGAACTCGAACTCGTTCTCCCTACAGCGAGTGATCCTCAAGGCAGCTATTGCAACTGTGTCCGTACCGGAAATCTTTTGTATGTGTCTGGAAAAGGCCCCGTAGCAGGTCTAAATGATGTCCCTAAAGGTAAACTCGGTCGAGAATATACGACTGAGCAAGGATATGAGTTTGCGAAGGTGACAGGACTAGACATACTGGCTGCGGTGAAACTTGAATTAGGTAGCCTTGATAGAGTTGCCAGAGTGGTCAAGCTTCAAGGATTTGTTAATGCCACAGAGACGTTTGAACAACACCCTAAAGTCCTAGATGGCTGTTCGGACTTGATGGCAGAAGTGTTTGGAGATAAAGGGGTTCATGCTCGTTCGGTTTTTGGCGCGCAGTCTTTGAGAGGCAATTTACCAATCATTATTGATTCTATTTTTGAGGTTTACTCTTGAGGGTGCTGTTATTATTGTTTGAGTCTGAACGGGCATGAAATACAGAAGTTAACATCGACCCGGTAAAATGAAATCTTCCCAGCTTGGCTCAAGCACTAGGTATTGGAATATCTATGAACTATGAAATCGATCTCGATCCTACTGATGCCGACATTAGTGAGATACGGCAGGGGCTAGTCGAACACAACCGACCTTTTTTGGGTGCAGTGTGCCATGACAAGGTCGCGTTTTATGTCACTGAGCAAGGAAAGAAGAAGGCCGGAATCACCGCAGAAATCATTGGAGATTGGCTGTCTATTCAATTTCTCTGGGTTGATGAGTCAATTCGCGGCACAGGAGTTGGTAGCGAGTTGTTATCGCGTGTGGAATCCAATGCTAAAGAGGTAGGGTGTCACTCAGTGTTGCTTGATACCTTTAGTTTTCAAGCAAAAGCGTTCTATGAAAAGCATGGATATAAGTGTCATATGACGTTAGAAAACTACCCATCGAATCACAGTAAGCATTACTTTACTAAACGATTGGTGTGAGCCGTGGCGAATCTAGCACTATTTGATTTCGATGGCACTATTACCACTGAGGATACGTTTACCGCTTTTTTGTTTTACGCATCTTCCAAGCAACGAATTGTCATTGGGCTTTGTATATTGTGGCCGGTGATTGCTCTCTACAAAATAGGTTGGTTGCCTGCGAGTAAAACACGACCCATTTTATCGAAAGTCACCTATTGGCACCGGAAACAAAGCGATGTGATTGCCAGTGCTCGTCACTTTAATCGAGAGTATTTAAATAAGGTAACAAGACCAGAAATGGTCGACAAGATCCACTGGCATCAGCGGCAAGGCGATGAGGTCATTGTCGTCTCAGCATCACTAGACCCTTACCTTCGAACTTGGTGTGACCAACACGGCGTGAAATTAATTTGCAGCCAATTAGAGGTGAGAGGTAGTCGGTATACCGGGCGTTATGTCCAAGGGGATTGCAGCGAAGAGCGTAAGGTGAAGTTTCTAAAATCTTCACTAGATATCACCCAGTTTGGCAAAATTTACGCCTATGGCGATACCCCAGAAGACCTGCCGATGCTGGAACTTGCCGACGTTAAGTACTACCAAGGGCAAGAAATTACTCAATAGTGTATTACGGGAGAGCAAGGAGGCTCTATGGACATTGCAGCTAATTTTAGAGTGTTAGCACTGTACAACCAGCGAATGAATCAGCAATTGATAAAAGCATGCGAAACGTTGACAGATGAAGAGCTTCACCAAGATCGCGGTGCATTTTTTACGTCGATTATGGCGCATTGGAACCACATATTGTTTGGTGATCTGATCATGTTACAACGCTTGGTCGCCAACCAGTGTGTTGATGTCGCGGAGGATAGGCTAGCCAATCTCCCTACATCCAAATCGATCCACGATACCTTTGTGAAAGATATCGAACATTTAAAATCTTTAAGAAGCACTGTCGATGACATTTATATCGATGTCACTCGTCAGCTTACGCATGAATCTTGCCAACGACTTGTTCGCTACACCACGACAGAAGGCGTACTGATGGAGCGAACAGTCGCTCAGTTTTGCCAGCATATCTTTAATCATCAAACTCATCATAGAGGCCAACTTACCTGTTTATTGAGTCAAATAGGCTTAGATTTTGGTTGTACTGATTTGCCGATGATTGTTCCGGAGACGGTATTATGACCCTCGCTTCATCATTCGCTCTATTCTTTGCTTTGGCACTTTCCGCCGCCATTCCGGGGCCTAGTGTTTTAGCTGTCGTCTCTAGGAGTTTGTCGAGTGGCATGGCACAAGGGGTGCTGGTGGTAGTCGGTGTGATTATCGCGGACATAGTCTTGATTAGTTTGGCGCTACTTGGGCTAACGACATTAGCCTCACTCTTAGGCGAGTTCGCTGCAATTTTGAAGTATATTGGAGCGTCCTACCTAATATGGATGGCATGGAAGGTTTGGCATTCGAATCCTAATACTGAGCAAAGTGGTGCAGAGGGGTCAGGTTCCAGTGTGTTGACAGGCTTAGTGATGACGCTTTCCAACCCCAAAGCCATTTTATTTTACATGGGCTTTCTTCCTGCATTCGTTGATCTTAGTTCGCTAACAATCGTTGATAGTGCCACTATCTATATGCTTTCGATGTTCGCTGTGGGTGGCGTGCTGACATTTTATGCTGGCTTTGCTACCGCAATGCGTGATCAACTGAAAAGTAGGCGCTCAAGTCGCTGTTTGAGTAAACTCTCTAGTGGCATTTTCGCTTCTTGCGGAGTTTTACTTGTGGTGAAACAATAGCGCGCTCCGTCACATGCTAGGACTACTCAATGCAGCAAATACTTGATCTTATTAAGCAAGATCCGATAAGACTGTCGGTATTAGAGCAAGTCCGTAGGCTAGATTTGCCTCAGTGTTATGTCGCCGCTGGATTTTTAAGAAATCTAGTTTGGGATCATTTACATAATAAGCCTGTTGCAACGCCTCTCAATGATATCGACGTTATCTATTTTGACGAACGTGAGTCCAATCCCAACGCTTACCTTGATTATCAGCATCAGCTTTCTACAGCGATGCCGCAACTTGAATGGCAAGTTCGCAACCAAGCTTTAATGCACCAAAGAAACGGTGATGGCTCTTACACAAGCACATTACATGCGATGAGTTTCTGGCCGGAAAAAGAGACGGCAGTAGGCATAAGAAAGCTTGCTGAGAATGAGTTTGAATGTATCGCTGCATTTGGTTTTGAAACGCTTCTCTCTGGCCAGATTACTCACAATCCCAAAAGAGACAGACGCATTTTTCTGCAACGAGTTGAAGAAAAGCGATGGCTGACGCATTGGCCGCAGCTTCAGGTGATCACAAGCAAAATGAATGAAAATTAGTTGTTGACCTCAATGTAACTTGAGGTTTTACGCTTAGCCTGTATTTAGGGAAAACTAAAGAGGGTAGGTTATGCAAAACAACTACGATAAAACACTTGCGATAAAAACGTTTCAAGAAGAGCTTCACCGAGAGTACTACAAAGCCCAAGACAATCGATTTCATTGGCCAAGCTTTTCGGCGGGCGTTTTAATTGCCATGCTGGTGAGCATCCCTTGGTAGAAAGCCCGCTTGGTAGAGGCTCACCATCATGTGCATGTAAGGATTAAAGCGCTTTTAGAATGGCCTCAGCGGTGCTGACTTCAAACTGGCTCGGTGCTTCGACATTGAGTTGGGTTACCACACCGTTATCAACAATCATTGCGTAGCGCTGAGAGCGGACTCCACCAAACGAAGCGGTATCCATATCTAGGCCAATGGCTTTGGTGAATGCGCCATCGCCATCAGCGAGCATCATCAGTTCACTGGCATTTTGGGAGTCGCCCCATGCCTTCATCACAAACGCGTCATTAACTGAAACGCAGCAAATTAAATCCACGCCTTTCTCTTTTAATTTATCAGCTAGAACAATAAATCCTGGTAAATGCGCTTCCGAACAGGTTGGTGTAAACGCACCCGGAACGGCAAATAAAACGACTTTCTTATCTTTAAATAGGGTTTCTACTTCATGGTTAACCATGCCATCAGATGTGAGTTCACTTAGCGTCGAGGCGGGTAATGTTTGACCTTGTTGAATCATAACGTGGTTCCTTGTTGTTTGTTCTAACGATAGTTCCCCGCAGGGGCTATATAGAGTACGAAGCTGAATCCAGTGTAGTTCGTCACACCAGACTTGGTACGCGATAACTGTGAAGCGGATCCGGTTCCAATAGAAAATAGCTGTTGGAGCTATTCTTTCTGAGTTGCTTGATAGGGGGAGAAGGTCGACAGGTAACTGGTAATAAGGCAGAATGCCCCGCATTATTTGCTAAAGAATTGATGAAGTTATGTCGTTGCCTCCTTGTCCAAATTGCCAGTCTGAATATGTCTATCAAGACCAAAACCAATTGATTTGTCCTGAATGTGCTCATGAGTGGAATCCTGTAGAGCTTGCAGAGGATAGTGAACTGAACATCAAAGATGCGAACGGCACAAAGCTTGAAGAAGGTGACCGTGTCACGTTAGCCAAAGATTTGAAAGTCAAAGGTAGCTCGCTGGTGTTAAAAATCGGCACCAAAGCGGTGGTAAGGCGTATCGTTGAGGGCAAAGACCATCAGCTGGATTGCAAAGTTGACGGTGCGGGTGAAATGATGATCACCGCTAAGTTCGTTAAAAAAGCCAGCTAAAAAAACGAAGCCAAGGTGCTATTAGCGCTTATTGAGATGTGGAGTAGCAGAAATGGATGTAGAGCGACTCAATACACAGCATTTCGATGCGTTGTTCGATTTTGAACAAGAGAACAAAGCCTGGTTTGAACAGTTTGTTCCAGCAAGGCCTGCTAGCTACTCTAATTTCGTTTCGTTCTGTCAGGCTCAGCAAGGACTACTTGACGAACATGAGCAGGAAACCAGTCTATTTTTTGTTGTTGTTGACTCGGACAAAATTATTGCGCGGATAAATGCGACCCAACTGACTGCAGGGGAGTCCACTCATAGAGCGTGCGCTTCTAGAGAGTGTGAGTTAGGCTATCGAGTAGCGGAAGACTACCAACAACAAGGCGTCGCTTCTTTTGCGGTTGCTAGAGTGATGCAACTTCTTCATAAAGATTACGGTGTGCAGCTTGTCTATGCGAAAGCCGCGACTAACAATCCTGCGTCGGCACGAGTATTAGAAAAGTCAGGTTTCAATAAGGTATCGGAACGAACTGAACCAGTGCGAGTCAATGGTAGAACATTGCATCTAGCTCAGTTCGAATGCTTGTTAACGCCTTAACATAACGCTCAATACATCATTTCCCGACAGCGATACCTTCTCTTCGCGGATCGGCCGCTCCTTCAAGCCCCTCAGAAGTAATCCTAATCGCGTGCAAACCTGAGTTGAGTTCACGAGCTTTAACTTTAAAGCCCATCTTCTCAAACTGCTGTGCGTACTCTGCCAGCGGTGTATTGACTTCAATATCCATTTCACCAAATCGATTGATCATTCTCGGTTGATCTATCGCTTGTTGAATAGTCATCCCCCAATCTAAATGCGCTATCAGAGTTTGAGCGACATAGCCTATGATGCGGCTTCCGCCCGGTGAGCCAATGGCCATGTAAGGCTTTCCTTGCTCCATGACAATAGTGGGTGCCATTGATGAGCGAGGTCGTTTGTTAGGCTCTACGCGATTGGCAACGGGTTTGCCGTTGCTTTCGGCCACGAATGAAAAATCGGTAAGTTCATTGTTGAGCAGAAAGCCGCTAGCCATGACTCGTGAACCAAACACATTCTCGATGGAAGATGTTATCGATACTACATTGCCTTCGCTATCGACCACATTAAAGTGAGTCGTTGAAGGTAGCTCAAGACTTTGATCGGCCGAAAGGCTGCTTGTATTAACAGAAGGTGGAGTACCGGCTGCCACTGATCCCAACGCACGGTTTGGTGTAATGAGTTCGCTGCGTGAGCGCATATAGTTGGAATCAAGTAAGCCCGCTACAGGCACATCAACAAAATCGCTGTCCGCCATAAATAAACCACGGTCAGCAAAGGCGAGCCTTGAAGCGTCGGCTAAAATCTGCCAACTCACCGGGTTGTCACTGCCGAGTCTATCGAGCTTATGTGGTTCGGTGAGCATCATAATTTGTCCGAGTGTCAATGCGCCACTACTCGGTGAACCCATTCCACAAATATCGAACTGTTTATAAGGTGCACAGACTGCGCTGCGCTCAGCAACTTGATAGCGAGTTAGATCGTCGTGCGTTAACAGCCCAGGATTGGTCTTCGACTGACTTTTAACAGCATTAATCATAGATTCGGCCACGGCGCCTTTGTAGAAGCCATCACTACCTTTAGCCGCCATGAGTCGCAGAGTTTCTGCATATTGTGGGTTCTTGAGTAGCGTGCCTTCCATTTTCGGTGAGCCGTCACTTTGCAAGAAATAGCGAGCAGTATCAGGATGCTTGCCAAGAAAGGTAACATCATTTGCTATCAGTTTGGCGAGTCGGGCACTAATCACGAAGCCTTGTTCTGCTTGCTCTGCAATAGGTTCGATGATTTGGTTCCAATCCAACTTACCGTATTTCTGATGTACGTCCCAGAGTAGTTTTACGGTGCCAGGCGTGCCCACCGATCGACCACCAACGACGGCGTCAAAAAAGCCCATCGGTTTGCCATCTTCGCCAATAAATAGATCGCCATCGACGGCAGCTGGCGCCGTTTCTCGGCCATCATAAGTAGTTAGCTTTGATTGTTTGCTATCCCAATACACCAAAAAAGACCCGCCACCAATGCCGCTCGATTGAGGCTCAACAAGCCCGAGCATAAGTTGAATGGCGACCATCGCATCAATGGCGTTGCCACCTTGTTCAAGCACCTTAGCACCTGCATTAGTTGCTGTGGGGTTCGCGGCTGTCACCATCCAATCTTGACTGACGACGAGTGATTTCTTGTCTAAACCAGTGGCGATTTCTGGAGCAAATGCATCTGTGGCTTGAGAATTTGCGAAAGCCGAGAGGGAAGTAAATAAGGTCACAAGGGGGACAAGCCGCTTTAGCTGATGCGCCATAAACTATCCTTATAGATGTGGAATTTTGACTGAATGCTTAAGGTATAAAAATACGTTACTGACATCTATTTGCCAACGAAATGTAACGCGTTTGTCATGACTCTGGATCATTATTGTGCGTAAATTATTACAGTAACTTACCAGTTACGAAGTTTAGTATAAAAGGAAGTCAACGTGAGCCAATTTAATTACGACGATGATCAGCGTCCACTCGATCAAGAACCAGAATTTAATAAGTTTGTCGATGCAGCGATGTCGCGCCGAGGTTTTCTAAAAGGGACTGGAGCGGCTGCCACCGTTGGTTTTTTTGCTGCTACGCCTTTAAGTCAAGCGGTAGCAAGTGTAAAACCAGCGTCGTCTGCTTTGATGGGTTTTGATGCTATTCCGATTTCAACTTCAGACGCTGTCACGGTTCCAGAAGGTTACCAAGCGAACGTGCTTATTTCATGGGGAGATGCGATTAAAAATGGCGCGCCTGCATTCAGTCAGAACAATGACTCCAAAGCACAAGAAATGCAGTTTGGTGACAACAATGATGGCATGACATTTTTCTTAATTGATAATGATCGCGCAGTGTTGGTGGTCAATAACGAGTACACCAATAACGAATATTTGTATCCTCACCAAGGTAAAAGTATTACTGCCGATGATGCTCGCAAAGCGCAAGCAGCACACGGCGTATCTGTCATTGAACTTAAAAAGAACTTTGGTCAGTGGCAAGTAAACCTAGACGGGCGTCTTAACCGACGCGTGACCGCGTATACTGAGATGGAAATGACAGGCGTTGCCGCGGGTCATGACTTACTAAAGACAAGCGCAGACAAATCAGGCAAGAAGATTCTAGGTACATTTAACAACTGTGCGAATGGCCAAACGCCATGGGGTACATACCTTACTTGTGAAGAAAACTTCAATGGTTATTTTGCCGATACTAAAGGCACGGAGCTTGGTGAAAGCTATGCACGTTATGGGCTAAACACGAAAGATCGTGGTTACGATTGGTACAAGCACGATGCTCGTTTTGACATGGGCAAAGAGCCAAATGAACCTCACCGTCACGGTTGGGTTGTTGAAATTGATCCGATGAATCCTAATTCAACACCGAAAAAACGCAGTGCACTAGGCCGATTTAAGCATGAAAATGCGGCGCTAACTGTCAACGGTGATGGCCATGTTGTGGTGTATCTGGGTGATGATGAACGCGGCGAGCACCTATACAAGTTCGTTTCTAAGAATAAGTATGTTGAAGGTGCAGAATCGAATCGTGACCTATTGGAAGAGGGCACATTGTATGTTGCTAAGTTTGAAGGCACGCAAGGTGAACTCAAAGGTAAAGGTCAGTGGCTTGAACTGACTTGGGGCAAAAATGGCTTAACGCCAGAGAATGGCTTTCCGGATGCGGCGTCAGTAATGGTTTTTGCTCGTATGGCTGCAACGCAAGTCGGTGCGACGACAATGGATCGCCCAGAGTGGGTAACCGTCCACCCTGACAATCTGTCAGTGTTCTGTACACTTACCAACAACAAATATCGTGGTGTTAAAGAGTCGCAGCCGATCAATGCGGTTAACCCGCGAGAAAAAAATCCTTATGGGCATATTGTCCGCTGGAACCCTACAGCAGGGAATCATACGTCAGATACCTTTGAGTGGGACATTTATGTGATTGCGGGTAATCCAGAAGTCCACAAGTCTGGCTTGATGGCAGGCACGGACAACATCAACAAAGACAACATGTTTAACAGCCCAGACGGCATTGGTTTTGATAAATCAGGTCGTTTGTGGATACAAACAGATGGTAAGTACTCAAACAAAGGTGACTTTGCAGGTATGGGTAACAACCAAATGTTGTGTAGCGATCCAGCGACGGGCGAAATCCGCCGTTTCTTAACCGGGCCTATTGCGTGTGAGATCACTGGCTTGACCTTCTCGCCCGACTACAAAACCATGTTTGTTGGCGTTCAGCACCCAGGTGAAGATCTAGCGCCTTCGCATTTCCCTGAAGGTGGGAATGCAGTGCCGCGTTCATCGGTGGTGATGATTACACGTAAAGATGGTGGCGTGATTGGTGCATAGTGACCTACTAGTAAACGGCAAGGGAGGCGATGTTCGCCTCCCTTTTTAGTTTTAACGATTGTGCCTACTTTAGGTATTCAAGCATCTTAATTAAGTTTTAAGAGGCTTGAATACGAGCATCGAGCTTTTCCATAAGGATATCGCGCTTAAATGGTTTAGGCAGATAGTCATCCATACCACTGTCGTAACATCGTTTAATGTCATCGTCGAGTACGGATGCGGTCAGTGCGATGATGTGAGTCTGTTTAATTCCCTCACTCTTTTCATAATCTCGAATGGCTTTCGTTGCTTCAAAACCGTCCAGTACAGGCATCATGCAGTCCATAAGGATAAGGCCAATAGAGTCGTGTTGATGCTGATAAATATCGACGGCTTCTTGTCCATTATTAGCAATGACAAAGTCAATAGACAACCTCTTTAAATTAAGGCTGACAATTTGCTGATTCACCTTATTATCTTCAACCACCAAAATTTTGAAGTGGCGTCTGTTTAGCTCTTCATTGTTTTCTGTTGATGTGTCAGCCGCTGAAGTGTTCTCACTCTCGGCGGCGGTAGTAACAACGGTTGTACTACAATCATCAGCGTTGTCGCTGGTACATTTGTTAGAACTAACGTTTTCCCTGGAGTCGGCTGCAATCTGTCGAAGCGTGTTCATCATCCTTTTGCCGAAAAGCGGGACGGTCAGGTAGCCATCGACGTTGATATCTGAGTTTTCTTGCCCTTGCTTATTATCACGCAGCAACACTAAACGACAAGGGGCACCTGCTTTTTGTAGCCCAGCAAGATGTTGTGCGTCATCTGAAATAATGATGGTTGTTGTGCTGAGATGGAAGAGTTCGTCGCGTACATCGGAGAGTTGAATTAAGTTACAACCAAAGCGTTGTAACTCGTTAGTAAGTAAGGAACTCGGCTTTTGAGAAATATAGGCGATGCTCAAACTATCTTCGTTTTTAACTTCATGGTCATCACGCTTGAAAGTCAATGTGAAACTAAACTGGCTACCAGAACCTTTCTTAGATTGAAGCTCAATCTCGCCGCCCATCATCTCAACCATTTTTGCACAGATGGCGAGACCCAGACCGGTTCCACCATAGTGCTTAGACGTATCTGCATCTTCTTGCTTGAACTCTTCGAATACGTGGCGCTGCTTTTCTAGGTCAATACCAATGCCAGTGTCTTTGACGCTAAAACCGATGGAGACCTCAGTGTCACTGGATTGAATGGCTTTTAACGCAAAGGAGATGCTCCCAGTATCGGTAAACTTGATTGCGTTGGATGCCAGATTCATCAGGGTCTGACGCACCTTTTGCTCATCCGCTTGAACGTAATCAGGCACGTCTGGGTCTATGTCGATAATGATATCCAGTGACTTTTTCTGCGCTTTGGGAGCTATAAGAGCGGCAGTATCATAAATAGTTTCTTTGATGGCTGTGGTGTGAGGGCAAACCTCAAGGTGCCCAGATTCAATTTTGGATAGATCGAGAATGTCATTAATCAACATCAACAGAGTTTGTGAAGACGCGTTAATGGTCTCTAGGTAGTCCTTTTGGCTAGCGGATAACTTAGTATCAGAAAGTATCTCTGTCATTCCCAATATGCCGTTAAGCGGAGTACGAATTTCATGGGACATATTGGCAAGAAAGGCGCTCTTCGCCTTGCTAGCTTGCGCTTCGTCCTTACGTGCTTGGATGAGTTGCTTCTCAAGTGCAGTCACTCGCTGCGTAACACTAAGAAGGACTAAGATTATAGCGGTGACCAAAGCAATCGCCGACAGGATGCGATAGGATTCATAGTCGCTGAGCTTGGCCGTAATTAATGGCGGTAAATCATTAAACAAGCTATTGAGTGATTGCTCCAACTGGTGGATGGTGGCTCTTAGTTTGCCAAGTTCGCCTTGCTGATGTGTGTAGCCAAACTCTTCATAGGCACTTTGCAACGCGTAAAAGGCAAGTCGGAATTCTTGAAATTGGCTAAAGGTTTCAAAGTCTAGCTGCTCTTGAGTCATCGCTTGCTGAAGCTGTGCGAGATTGCGGTCGATGCGCGGCAAAATGCTAGGGTCAAGATCGCTGAAGAATTGGTACATGAGGTCTTTGGTGACAAGTGCTATCTGGTCGACGTTATTTGAATTGGCGCGAATGAGCGCGTGTTCGAGCGCAAGAACCTTATCTTTAAAATGCGTAATCAGACCTTGTCCTTGGTCTGCGCCATGAATGACTACCACTAACTCTCCGAGTTTGAAAAATCGTTGGGTATACGCGTCTACATTGGCGAGTGCTTGTTGTCCGTTGTAATCAATGTTGATGCCAGATTCCATCACTCCTGTATTGATTTGTCCAATTTGGGACAGAATGCTTTGGTACTCAGACTCCATTTTTTCGACATATTGATTTTCAACTCTCGCAATAAAGTCCTTCTCATGACGGCGCATCATAAGCATTGAGTTTGCCGCTTTTAGTACATCTTTTTGGAGCCCGATGAGTTGCTGTTTGGTTTGATCAAATGAGCGTTCGCTGTAGAAGAAAATCGCAAGCAGCACCATAATGGCGCAACCACCTGATATTAGAATCTTTCGTAGGGATTGAGAGGTGTCTGAACGACGGTCTGGCATAACTCAACATCCGTGTAATAACCGCAAACAGGTTCCAGTTTAGCGCATTGTAGGGTGTAACGAAAATGAAACATTCAATGAGAGCTATTTATAAATCAGACGGTTAGTTGTCGGATTATCCTTATGTTTTCATAAATAAGTGCGACTAATCTAACATAGGGCACGCTATGTTCTAAAGGTCGTCAATTATTAGGCGATAACAGAGAAATAAAAATAAAGTTAAGTCTAATAATTGGAGTAATGTATGCAATGGTTTGATAATACCAGCCTAAGGCTAAAAATGCTGTTGCCCGTGCTGTTAATGGCGGTAATTTTTAGTGGTCTCGCAATTTACAACGTGTTGCTGTTTAACAAACAAGCAGTGATTAATGATCAGCTCAACGATCAAATCACCCCGGTCATGAACTCTCTAGAAGATGCCTATCGCGACTACTACCAAGTTGTGGGCGCAAGCTATGCGATGCTCGTTGCTAATGGCGACCCTGTTGAGTTTGATAAGCAAAAATTTGAATTTGAAGATAATGCTTACAACGCGGTGCCAAGGGTTGAAATTGTTCAGCAGCTTATCGATCAAGGTATTCTTGATTCACGTTTCCAGCCGTACTTGGACACGCTGCTGAGCAACACTAAGCAGTTTGTTGCCGGCTATGAAGCGATGTTTGCTGATCATGAGCATTCTATGGCAGCTTTCTCTCAAGATAAAGGTCGATTGGTAGACTTGTTCACGACTATGAGAAGTGACTTGAAAGTCATTCTTGATGAAATGGAGAGGCTCCAAGATCAAGCACGCGTTGATAGCGATAAAGCGGTCAAAGAAGCTGAATTTGCTATTGAAGTGGGTACACTAGTGGCGATTGTGATTGCACTGGCACTGGCCGCTTGGGTGACGCGTTTGATCGTGAGTCCAATCCAGCGTCTTGAGCAATCAATGGCTGATATAGCCTCAGGCGAAGGCGACCTGACACGTCGTGTTGATGTGACTTCCTTTGATGAAATTGGCCGATTGGGTCAGTCATTTAATCTGTTTGTAGGCAAAATTCAAACTACCGTGACGGAAGTCATTGAGTCTACCTCGCAAGTCAGACAACAAACTCAAGATTTAATTACACTAGCGTCTGAAATCACCGAATCTTCTCAATCTCAGCAGCAAGAAAGTGACATGGTGGCGACTGCCATTAACGAAATGCGTGTGACCAGTGAGAACGTCAGTCAAAATGCGCAAGAAGCGGCACAGGCGACGGACAGAAGCTCTGAAGAAGCCGCTGTGGCGAATCAGGATATAGGTGATACGGTAACTTCTATTCAAGGGCTAGCAACAGAAATTTCCGCTGCTGAAGAAAGTGTTCAACGACTGAATCAAGATGTGACCAATATTGTCTCTGTGCTTGATGTTATCCGTGGTATTGCCGAACAAACCAACTTGCTTGCGCTTAACGCTGCAATCGAAGCTGCACGTGCAGGTGAACAGGGACGTGGATTTGCGGTAGTAGCTGACGAGGTTCGCTCTTTGGCGAGTAAAACTCAAGAAAGCACCGGTGATATTCAAACTATGATTGAGCGGCTTCAAGAAGGTACCAGCGTTGTGGTTCATGCCATGGAATCCAGCCGTTCAACGAGCGAGAAAACAATTTCATTGGTACAAAGCGCGTCGACTGCTCTAGGCGAGATCTCAAGCTCAGTCGGCATTATCAACGAGATGAACACGCACATTGCCACGGCGGCATCGCAACAAACTTCGGTAAGTGGTGAGCTAAACGCGAGTATTCAAAAAATCGCTGAAGACAGCCATAAAATGGCAGAGATTATTAAGCGTGCGGAAGCGTCTTGTGTTGGCCTTGAGCAGCGTTGCCAGAGTTTGGATGATGTGGTGGGGCAGTTTAGGGTTTAGAAAGGACGTATTGGGACGTTTAATTGAAACATAGGGCGATGCGTAGCGAGCCAAGTAGTTCTCCCCCTTTATAAGGGGGAGCTAGAGGGGGTGCTCTTATGCTCTTTTTTCTTTTTTATTAGTGGTTTAAGAGAAAAATAGCACCCCTCCCATAAACCATGTCGGTACTAGAAGACGGGTGCTACACGGCCTTTATGTCTCACGTGACGGCATTCAACAGCAAGATCAAAAGAAATGGTTGCTACCGCATACAGCACTAAGACTCAATCAAGCTCAAATGCGTTTGTTGGACATTTAGTGACCATCGGTCACAATTACTATCTGTGGTTCTCCAAAAGAATTGGTTATCTACCTTGACGTGTAGATGGCCAATCTCTGTACATATTTGTAATTGCGACTATCCTCTAAAGTTTCCTCTCTGATTGACCTTGCCTTTTGTGGGTGAATTTGCTCACGTTATTTTGCAAAGCACCACAATGAGACGTATTGCGACTTGTTATGGGGTGGGTGTTGTTTTTATGTTAACTAATGTTGCGATTGTGTGATGTATTAAATTATTGGCTCTATTTTAATACTGTGGCATTTCAGGGAGTTAATAAAATTAACTGATAGTTAGCATTCAAAAATACGCTATTATGTTGATACTTAATTCACAAGTGAGTGCACTTTTTTAGTGCGCATTTGATTGTTAGAATTTGTTTATAGAAGTGTCGATTAAATAAATTAATTCGCCAAATCAGTGGGTTGCGTTGTTGTGGATGATTTTAATGTTTGTTTACATTGTTTGTTGTCAGTTACATTATCATTTGTGATGGCGATCAACTTTATGGCGTGTTACTTAAATATTCGATGGTGAAATATTAAGATTCCTTTAAATTTATATTTAAAACTTAAATCGTAATAAAAGCTATGTAATTTCAATAATAAAAGTCAGCTCAGCTAAGTAAAAAAGCGTACTAAGTCGTCTTATTTATAATTTTAAAAAAATAGCTAATAAAGCTAGTTGCTAGGAATGGAGTCACCAATGAAAAAGCTCGCAATAATTACGGGATCAAAAGGCGGAATTGGTTCTGCTATCTCTTCGAAACTTGTTCAGCAAGATTATCGTCTCATTGCAACGTACAGCACAGGGAACTATGAGTGTGCTAAGCGCTGGTTTGATGAAAAAGGCTTTACAGAAGATCAGGTTCGTTTGTTCGAACTCGATGTGACGAATACCGAGGAGTGCAAGGAAAAACTAGGATTGCTGCAACAAGAAGAAGGTACTTTTGACCTTGTTGTAAACAATGCCGGTATTACTCGCGATGGCCAGTTCAAAAAAATGACCTCAGACAGCTGGTTTGATGTCATCAATACCAACCTAAATAGCGTGTTTAACGTTACACAACCTCTCTTTGCGGCCATGTGCGAAAAAGGTAATGGTCGTGTCATTAACATTTCATCTGTCAACGGACAAAAAGGTCAGTTTGGTCAGACCAACTATGCCGCAGCGAAAGCGGGCATGATTGGTTTTACTAAAGCTTTGGCTGCGGAAGGTGCTCGTTCTGGTGTGACCGCGAATGTTGTGGCTCCTGGTTATACAGGTACTCCTATGGTTGAAGCTATGCGTGAAGAAGTATTGGATTCAATTAAGAGTACTATTCCATTAAAGCGTTTAGCTAAACCAGAAGAAATTGCCGCATCAGTTGCTTATTTGGCAAGTGAAGAAGCGGGTTATATTACGGGTGAAACAATCGCTATTAATGGCGGCTTATACATGGCGTAAGGCTAATAAGGGATAACAATGGAAAAAGTATTTATAGTTGCAGCAAAACGAACTGCAATTGGTAGTTTTGGCGGTACCCTTAAAAATATATCAGCAGGTGACTTAGCGGCGGCGGCAATAAAAGGCGCACTGGAGTCAACCGCGATATCAGTCGAAGACATTGATGAAGTTATTGTTGGTAATGTGGTCAGTGCAAATCAAGGAATGGGCATTGGTCGTCAAGCTTCAATTAAAGCAGGTATTCCGGCACAAGTTCCAGCTTATACGTTAAATATGGTGTGCGGCAGTGGAATGAAAACCTTAATGGATGCTGCTTCTCATATTAAAGCTGGTGAAGCCGATGTGGTTGTTGCGGCGGGTGTTGAAGTGATGTCACAAATACCTTTTGCGATGCCGCCGACAGCGCGCAGTGGTCACAAAATGGGTGACATGACTGCAAAAGACCTGTTGGTCTCGGATGGTTTGACGGATGTTTTCAATGCTTATCACATGGGTGTGACGGCAGAGAACATCGCAAAGCAAGTCGATATATCACGCGATGATCAAGACGCTTATGCGCTAAGCAGTCAGCAAAAAGCAGTCGCAGCTATCGAAGCGGGTAAGTTTGAACAAGAGATTGTCCCTGTAGAAGTCAAAGTCCGTCGTAATGTGGTTGAGTTTGCTACGGATGAGTATCCAAAATTGGATGCAACAATGGAAGGTCTTGCCAAGCTAAGACCTGCATTTGACCGTGAAGGGTCAGTGACCGCTGGTAATGCATCTGGGATCAATGATGGTGCAAGTGCTCTGGTTGTAGCGTCAGAATCTGCGGTAAATCGTTTGGGTTTGACACCACTTTGCGAACTGCTGGCGAGTGCTCAAACAGGTCTAGATCCTCAAGTGATGGGCTTAGGTCCGGTGCAAGCGGTGACCAGTGCATTAGCCAAAGCTGAGCTGACAATTTCTGATGTGAATGTGTTTGAGCTAAACGAAGCATTTGCGGCACAAGCCCTTGGTGTTATTCGTAACTTAGCCTCTGAACACGGCGTTTGTGCAGAGTCAATTTTGCAACGTGCAAACCCAAATGGGGGCGCGATTGCGTTAGGGCATCCTCTGGGTGCTTCAGGTAACCGCATCATCGTGACTTTGATTCACGAGATGCTACGAGAAAATAAAGATCTAGGTGTCGCCTCTTTATGTATTGGTGGTGGCATGGGAACTGCAGTCGTTGTTAAGCGCTGTTAATTGTGTTGTCGGAAGCCCAACTAACTGGGATAGATTTGATCTAGAAACTGGAATGTATATTTCTTAGGAGAAATGATTATGTACACGGATATTTTCAAAGTAATCAACGAGCAGTCTGAAAAAACGTTTGAACCTTACGCAAAGTTCAACAAGCTCATGACAAAAAATGTTGAAACACTCACTGAACTTCAACTAAATGCTATGCGTGCATACAGCGAGTTGGGTGTTAGCCAAATGAAAGCGGCAACAGAAATTAAAGATGTTTCATCTCTGGCGGTTTTCAACAGCCAGCAACTGAGCACGATGTCTCGTCTGTCACAACAAATGATGGATGACAGCAACAAGCTTCAGCAAGTAGCAAAAGAGTTCAAAGAAGACCTAGAAACTATCACTACTGACGCTGTTAAAGCGAGCACACCGGCTTAATATCAGTTTTAGGTAGATTCAGTACCTATATAGATAGAGGGTTGCGGGGGCACTCGTTCCCGCAACCTTTTTTTGTTTCCAAGAAAAGGGTTTTAGCTATGTTCCAAAACTTCTTTTCGGACTACCTTGTGAAACTGCAGGAGAGCAACCAGCAATGGTGGAAAGACTTCGAGCAAGGCAAGGCAGCCGTAAATAGCCCTCTGACAAAAGCGATGCAGGAACTCAATGCTGAGGACACTGCAGAGTTTATGGACAAGGCATCCAAGCAACCCGCCGCTATGTTGGATATGCAAACCAAGTGGTGGATGCAGCAACTCGAAATATGGCAGCGTGTCGCGCTGCAATCCAGTAAAGAACAAGTTGTTGACGTTGAAAAAGGCGATCGTCGATTCCAAGACGACGCGTGGAAAGAAGAAGCGTTTTACAACTTCATCAAACAGTCTTACGTTTTATTCAGTAAAACGTACCTCGACACTATCAACTCCGTTGAAGGTGTGGACGAGAAAATCAAAGAGCGTCTCACGTTCTTCTCCCGTCAAACTTTAAACGCACTATCGCCAACCAACTTTATCGCAACCAACCCAGAGCTTCTAAAGCTTACGCTTGAGCAAAACGGTGAAAACTTGCTTGCAGGTTTACAGCAGTTTCAGGAGGACATGGAAGCGAGCGCGGATGTACTGAAAATTCGCATGACGAATACAGAAGCGTTCCAGGTTGGTGAGCATGTCGCGAACACGTCTGGAGATGTGGTATTTAAAAATGAGTTGTTTGAGCTTATTCAATACCGCCCGCTGACTGAAAAGGTGAATGCAACACCGCTACTGATCGTTCCGCCGTTCATTAATAAGTATTACATCCTCGATCTTCGTGAGAAAAACTCGATGGTGAAATGGCTTCTAGAGCAAGGTCATTCGGTGTTTATGATGTCTTGGCGAAACCCTGGTCCATCACAAGCTAAAGTAGAATTTGGCGACTATGTGACGGAAGGGGTTGTCAAAGCGGTAGCGGCGATTGAGTCGATTACAGGTAAAGATCAGATCAATGCTGCGGGCTACTGTATTGGTGGCACGGTGTTGGCGTCTACCGTGGCTTACTATGCCGCTAAACGTATGAAGAAGCGCATTGTATCAGCGTCTTTCTTTACGACGTTACTAGACTTCAGCCAGCCTGGTGAAGTCGGTGCCTACATCAACGATACTATTATTCGTGCGATAGAACTTCAGAATAATTCTCTGGGTTACATGGACGGCCGCTCATTGAGTGTGACCTTCAGTCTACTGCGTGAGAACAGTTTGTACTGGAATTACTACGTTGATAACTATCTCAAGGGAAATAGCCCAGTCGATTTTGATTTGTTGTACTGGAACAGTGATAGTACGAACGTTGCTGCAGCTACGCACAACTTCTTACTACGCCAGCTGTACTTAGAGAATAAGTTGATTGCAGACAAAGGGGTTAAAATTGGCGGTGTTTGGATTGACCTAGATAAGATTCGTATTCCAAGCTATTTCATCTCTACAAAAGAAGACCATATTGCTCTGTGGCAAGGCACGTATCGCGGTGCTTTGAAAATGGGTGGCAACAAGACTTTTGTGCTTGGTGAGTCAGGGCATATCGCCGGTATCGTTAATCATCCCAAAAAAGAGAAGTATGGCTTTTGGACAAACTCAACGCTGGATGAGTCAGCGGAAGAGTGGATTAATAATGCCGATCATCACAAAGGGTCTTGGTGGTTACACTGGAATGAGTGGCTTGCTCAATACATTCCAGAAGAACAAGTTGACCCATTCCCAGTAGGCAATGATGACTATCCAGTTCTGGGTGCGGCACCAGGTGAGTACGTTGCTCAAACCCTGCCAATCATCGAGTCCATTGATGTGAATGAGCAAACCGAGTCAGGTGCATCTGAATCTCAAACAGCGTAAATCATTAAGGGTCCATTGTGGCCCTTAGCTTTTTCTGATGATTTCGAGTATCCGTAACATACTTTTCTTTTCTGGGTTGATACGTATCATAACCCCATAACCAGAATCCAAGAGGTTGTTATGGAAATCGAAACACTAGAACAAAAAGTAAGCTATATCTACGGCCGAGAAATTGCTAAAGAGCTTGCTCAAAAATCATTTCCAAAAATGAACATCAAGATCATTCAAGAAGCGATCATGGAATCGTTTATGCAAAAGCCATGGCCTTTTGACCCTAGTGAAGCGGAAGCGCTGAAAAAGGAAATGGAAGAGCAACGCAAACGAGCGCAAGCTGAGCATGTTGAGCAAAAACAACAGTTTGAAGCAACATTCTTTGAGCGTAACGCCGCCCGTGAACAAGTGACGATTCACAGCTCTGGCATTCAAATTGAGATCATTGATGAGGGTGGAGAGCGACAAGAATCTGATCCTAGCAGCCAGTTCCTTATTCGTCATAAAACTTGGCTTTTGAATGGTCAGCAGGTGGATGGGTCAGCTCATCTTCCTGAGCCGATGAGTGTCATGCTGCATCAAGCGCCTGTTGCGTGGATTGTCGCACTCAAAGAAATGCCAGTTGGAGCGACTTGGCGCCTTTACGTACCCGCGCATCTTGCGTACCAAGAAGACGCTCACCCGACGGTTCCAGCGGAAACTGCGGTTATCTTTGATATCAAGTTAGAGTCGATAAAGGCACAATAGTATAAACGTCTATGTAGCTAACAAGGCCAGCATTTAATGCTGGCCTTTTCGTTTTGGCTGACATTCAATTTTTACATAATCTTTAGTTATAAATAAAACTTATCTGAAGATGAAAAGAATATAATGCTCAATAAGTTATCAAAAGTTGTATTTTAACTTATTGTGTGACCATTTTGTGGGTTTTATGTTGGTTGTGGCTTGCGTTTTATAACAAGTTTGGTGATCTGTGTCACGTCGTGTGATCGGAAAACAAATTTGTGATTCTAATCGCCTAAAGGGTACTGCTAATCTGCTCCGGCTTTTGATGTCTCCATCAACAAGCAATATAAAAAAAGGAGTAATTATGACTAATGCCAAGAAACCAATGTCACTGACGAGTCGCGTGATTATCGGTATGGTTGCAGGTATTTTGACGGGCTTCGCTATTCGAGGTCTATTTGCTGAGAACGGATTTGTAGACGCTTACATTGTAAACGGCCTTTTTGAGGTTGGTGGTCAAGTCTTTATCGCCAGCTTGAAAATGCTCGTTGTTCCACTGGTTTTCGTATCGCTTGTATGCGGCACCAGCTCTCTTAAAGATGTCACCACTCTAGGCCGTTTAGGTGGAAAGACAGTTCTATTCTACGTCGCTACCACAGCAGTTGCCATTACACTGGCATTGACTATGGGCACGGTATTCCAGCCAGGTGCGGGCGCTGACCTAACTGCAGCAAGTTCATTTGCGGCGACAGAAGCGCCATCGCTGGGTCAAGTCATCATTGATATGTTCCCAACGAACCCAATCAGCGCAATGGCTGAAGGTAAGACCCTTCAAGTTATCGTGTTTGCCGTGCTATTCGGTATCGCGATCAGTGCAGCTGGTGAGCCAGGTGAGCGCATTGCTGCGACATTCCGCGACCTGAATGACGTTATCATGAAGCTTGTTGCGCTATTGATGAATATCGCCCCATACGGTGTGTTCTTCCTAATGGCAAAATTGTTCACAGGTCTTGGCTTGGGTGCCATTTTAAATCTAGCTGAGTACTTCCTAGTGCTTACAGCGACACTACTGCTACATGGTTTGGTTACTTACAGCGTGATGCTTAAGTCTTTCACTGGACTAAGCCCAATCACCTTCCTTAAGAAGATGGAAGATGCGGTGATGTTTGCGTTCTCGACCGCATCATCAAACGCAACCATCCCTGTGACGATGGAAACTGCGCAAAACCGTTTGGGTGTAGACAATAAAGTATCGTCTTTCACCATTCCTCTTGGCGCGACCATCAACATGGATGGTACGGCTATCATGCAAGGTGTTGCGACTGCATTTATTGCTCAGGCATTCAACATCGATCTAACTATGGGTGATTACCTGACAGTGATTCTAACGGCAACGCTAGCATCAATCGGTACTGCAGGTGTCCCTGGCGTAGGTCTTATCATGCTAGCTATGGTACTTAACCAAGTCGGTCTGCCGCTTGAAGGTATTGCACTAATCATGGGTGTTGACCGTCTACTTGATATGATTCGTACTGCTGTAAATATCACTGGTGACAGTGCAGTAACTTGTATTGTTGCTAAGTCAGAAGGTGCATTGGATCTTGAGAAATTCAATGACCCAGCTGCAGGTGAGAAAGAAGAAAAAGTGGAGTTGGCGCGTAGCTAAGTTTCTAAATCAATAAACTACAGAGTCAATAAGCGATAAAAATCAAAAAGGGGTCAGCGCTATATGCGCTGACCCCTTTTGTTATTGTCACTATTTTATCTTAGCCAGTAGGTTGGCTACGGTACTTACTAAAGCAGTAAGTGGCGAGTGCACCCCAAACCGCAGCTAGTAACCACAGATGATTCCAATGCTCTCGAATCTGGTACCATTCGGCACCCATTTGATTTAGCTTCAAAAAGCCACTGATAGCAGCCTGAGTAGGGAATAACGCTGCAAACCACTGCATCGGTACAGGTAACATTTCTACTGGCCATATAAAGCCCGCAGAGAAGATAAGAGGCATCGAGCTGATGAGTACCAGCACGGTAACCAGCTCTCGCCTTGGCGTGATGGCACCAAGAAAAATGCCGATAAAGCAAGACGTCAAAAAGAAAGGTAGCATCAACGTCAGCATTTCAAACGGGTTGGCGAGCTTACTGATCCCGTACATATCGAAGCTGGCACCGAAATAAAACATACCAAGCAAGTAATAGATAGCGGTGAGCACTAAAGTTCGCACTAAGACGACGCTCAATACAGGGCGTAGGCTCCAATATCCTTTACCTTGGCGCTGTGTACCGCCAACCAAACCCGATGCCATAGCCAGTGTTTGTTGAAGAATTAGGACAAATACCGCAGGCACGACGTAATCGACATATCCCATCCGAGGGTTGAACGTGGGCTTAGAATTCAGCTTAGTTGCCGAATATTGCTCACTAGCCAGTTCGAGCGGCACACCATCAATAAGTAATTTAGAGACCTTAGCTTTGGCGGCCAACGTACCGCCGGCTTGTGCCAAACCTTCAACAACCGTCCCGTAAACTAGGAAGAGTGACGCGTCACCAGCGTAGGCCAGCACAGGGCTTTTACCGAGCATCAAATTTTTATAAAAGTGCTCGGGGATCACCAAAAAGCCAGTAATTTCACCTTTTAGAAAGGCCTGTTTAGCGGCTTCTATTGTGTAGTCACGCTGGACGACATGGACGTTCGGAGTAGCGTCTACCATTCGTTCAAGCTGGTAACTGGTTTGGCTTTTATCGAGGTTGACCACTGAGATAGGCTGCTCACGCGGCGTTTGGTGGCTGTAGGGAAGTGGGTATAGGAACGAGTAAAAAATCACGCCACCGAACACAGTCAATACCACGACTGGATTGGTTAAAATAGCGCGAAGTTCGAGCTTGATGTGCTCCAGTAATGTCATGCTGACAACTCCTTACTGAGATGCTTTTTGATCAGTAACACGGTAAGCGCAAGAGGTAGTACATAGCCCAACATTGGAGCCAGATGCACCAGAGATTGAGCAGCATGTACGCCGTAGCTTGCTTGGCTTACTTGAACCTCAATATAGTGGCTGATGGGTAGAAGCTCACGCCAGAACAACGCCAGTGGGCTCATGTCAGTGGCAGGAAAAGTGATACCCATAAAAGCAAAACTAGGTGCCGTAAACGCGCCCGCAAAGCTCATCGCACGAGCCGCATCACAGGTAAGGAAAAAGAACAGCGCGCCCATGATCATGCAAGCAACCGTTGTGACCAATTGCGCGATGATCAGCACTATCCAGCTCCCTTCCATCGGCCAGCCAATGATGTCATAGAACCAAATCAAGAAGGCAAACCCGAGCGTAGAGAACCAAACAAAGTAGGGCATCAGTGTCGCTGCAAGGTGACGAACCAGTTTGGTTTCGCCAAGCCAAGGTTTAATTCCGGCGACTCGATAGTTGGCACTGAGCACTAATACCGTAAAGGAGACTATAGCGATTTGCCAAATGGCTGGCACAATTGCCGTCACTAAGAACTGAGCGTAGTTCATGCCTTTATTGAACAGCGGCGTGATTTGCGTTCTTACCGAAACGGCTTTACCCACTGCAGCGGCGCTAGTGGTATTGCCTTTGGTAAGCGCTTTAACCACTTCGACCTGTGCGTTGAATGTCCCTTGCGCCTGCAGTGCGGCAGAATTAATTAGCCGACCAACCAAGATATATTGACTGTTATAAAACAGCGTTACTTGCGGCGGCATAGATTTCATTACCGACTTATCAAAGCCATGTGGAATGTACAAAATGGCGTAGATATCGCCGTCTATCATTGCTGTCTTGGCTTGGCCTATGTCGCTGTATTGATGATCGACGCTTAACATCGACGTCGCATCATAATTACGGACAAGTCTTTGTGACAGTGTACTTTGGCTAAGGTCGACAACGCCAATAGGAAGGCTATGTGCTATCCCTTGAGAGAATATCCAGTAGATGGATAAACACAAAACGATGGGCAGCCAAGTAAGGCACGACAATAACCATTTGTCGTGCCTAAGTAGATGCCACTGACTCCGAAAATGGCTTTTGACCAACTTTCGCCTTGTGGCTATCTTCCCTAGAGCGTGAGTTTGCTCTAGGGTTTTAGCTGAAGTATGGGATGATTCTTGTGGCATAGTTGTTCCTATAGTTCCACAACCAAGCTCATACCCATTCGAAGCGGAGCCTCATCCACCGGACGAGCTTCTACTTCAAACGTACGAAGGTCAAACCCTTGCGTGGCATCGGTAGAACGCCAAGTTGCAAAATCGCCCATCACTGCCACATGAGTGACTTTAAAAGTGATTGTATCGTCTAAAGCAGGGACGTAAGCGTCAAACTCGCTGCCTTTTTCAAACTGGCGCAGCGCATCTTCACGAACATTGAGCACAGCCCAAGTATCTTTGGTATCAATAACAGTCACTACAGGGAAACCTTGCGGGGCAAGCTCACCACTATGTAGGAGCACTTGCGAAACTTCACCGTCAAACCACGAGTGGATTTTAGTATCGGCAGCATACGCTTCCACTTCCGCAACTGCGCCAGCCGCCATACGTGCTTTTTCTGCCGCTGCAAGTTTGGTTTCGTCTCGTGCGCCTTCTTTGGTCATTTGGAACATTTGAAACGCTGCGCTTTCAGTGTATTTCGCTGCTTGCCATTGGGTTAGCGCTTCATCACGCTTTTGCTCGGCCACAACGCCATCTTTATAGAGGTTGTTAACACGAAGGTAGGTCTTTTCCATTAGCGAAGCAGCGGCCTTCGCTTTACGCCATTGGTCTTCTGCGGCTTTAATTTGTTGTTGTCTCGCGCCAATTTCTGCTTCTTTTGCGAGAGCACCAGCGGCTTTTTCGCCTGCAACCGCTTGTTCCAGCTTAGCTTCAATTTCCGGGCTGTGGATAGTGAAGATGAGCTGACCTTCAGTGACATCGTCACCTTTTCGGACGAGTACGTCATCGATACGACCAGGTACTTTTGATGAAATGCTGTATTGCTGTGACTCTATTTGGCCTTGAATATGCATTGCCGGGGCTTGGTAAGCATCGAAAAACTTATAGCCAACCCAACCAATAACGGCAACGGTGCCTAGTGTAACTAAAGTGGGTTTTACCTTGTTCATGATGCATCCTCAGATCGTAATTGGGCAGGGGTGATAGCGTTGTATTTGTAGCTGGAGAAATTGTTCATCTCGCTAGAAAGCGCGAGCAGTTTGTTTAAAGACAGCAGATATTGAAAACTCGCTGCGTCTTGTTGAGTTTTGATACTGGCCAAGTAGAGCTCTGCATCAACCACATCGAGAGAGCGGCCTAGCCCTTGAGAGAAGGCTTTTTGACGCAGCTTCAGATTTTCTTGCGCCAGTTTGATGCTGGAATTTAGCCCTTGAACTTCATCAAGGGCTTGCTGTGCTTCAAGATAGGTTTTTTCAACCAACACGCTCAAATCTTGGCGAGCTTGCTTACGCAAAAACTGTACTTGAGAGACGGCGCTACCGGCTGCTTTCATTTGCTCGCTACGGCCAGAGTTTTCCAGTAGTGGCACGCTGACGCCAATGCCAACCAGCCAATCAGGTTTAAGCTGACTAGTTAAAGAGTCACCGTGATAGAGACTGTAGTCACCGTACGCATAGACTTCTGGGTAGTATTTACCTTTTTCAGCTTTGATTAAGCTGCTGGCTTGCTTCTCTTTGGCATCGAGAATCGCAAGGCCAGGGTAGGTATCAAGTGTTTGGTCGATAAAAGCATCCAGCGGTGGCAAAGTTCGGTTAATGAAAAGTTCATCACGTGGTTCGACTTTCTCGATTTGCCCAAGTACTTGAGTCAATGCCGCTTGAGCAATGTTTAGACTATGTTCGGCTTTTTTACGCTCAACGACCGCTTTATCCAATGAAGCTTCTGCTTGGAGGCGCTCCACTCGGGCGATTTGTCCTTGTTCTTCCATCTTTAGGGCAAAGTCGCGATGCTTAGTCAGCCCTTTTTCAACCGCCACACGTGTATCGACGACGTTTTTGGCCAAAATGACACTGAAATAGTATTTACTGAGATCTTCATATCGCGCTTGGACTTCCATCGCGAGCTGGCTCTGTGCTTCTTCTTGTTTACCTTCAGCCGCAGTTTGTGCAGCCGTAATACGACCACCGGTGAAGATAGGCCAGACAGCACGAATAGAGGAACTGAAAATGTCTTTGTGCTCTAGGGTAGAAGTCACGCCACCAAGCAAATTACCAAGAGCCTGCCCCAAACCAGGGATGGGAATATTAGGTACGCCACTCAAACTGTCTGCGAACTGTTGGCCGCTCAGCGTGACGTCTTGGTCAAGGCGCGTATAGTTTGCTCCCACCGTTACTTTAGGGAGGTTGAGACTGCTTGAAGCGTCTTTTAAATGGCCATATCGCTCAACATTAGCACGTTGAGCCGCTAGGGAGTTGTTGTTCTGCTGAAGCAATTGCCATGCTTCATCAAAAGAGACCTCTGCGGCTACGGTACTAAATGAAAGTGATCCTAGTAAAACGCCCATGACCAATGGCAGGGACTTGATCTTCATGAATGCTCCAAACAGGTGTTTATAAAATCTTTCTAGAGTATATGCTCTAATAAAATGGTGTGCAATAACTTAACTATAGATGCTTTGGCGAAAACTACGCATCTATGTGTTTGTTTTTCAGTATTTATTAATGTGTGTTGAAGGGGCGAAAAAAAAGCAACATCTGGGGAGATGTTGCTTTTTACCTAGCTATTGTTGTTAGTTACCGTTAGATGCTCGTTACTACACTAGTCATGAGAAGGGCAAAGATAGCCCGCTCGCCACAACAAGTGTTTTGATTGTTTCAGCACCTTAAGTACTTCGTTGCCTGACATTTGAGGCGATGAGAACGAGACGACAACGTCTTGCTCCAAATCGTCTTCCAAAGAGGTGGCAGTGTGATAAGCCCTTACGTGAGTAAAGGTGGCTCGTCGGTGTTGCGACAGCAAAGCCTTATCAAGGCAAATTCCAAAACAGTCACGTTCCATAATAATTCCCTTATCAGATACCTAATATTGCTATTAGTTACGGGTACTACTGCTTCATTGCTTATTGTTTTTGTTGTTGCGCCAACCAGTATGATTAGAGTCTTGGGCATAAATACATGCTTGTTCTTCTGCTTTGTACTGAGGCACCTTTCATACTATACGAAAGAGGTAGTCAAGAGTTCTAAATTTAACCTAAAAACGGTGTGATCTTAGTCAGGTTACAGAATGAACACGATTGCAACATCACGAGTGTGTAAACTGATGTAAAAATAGACAACACAATGATAACCATGTCAAAACAGTTGGGCAGTTCACAGTTCGCTCTCGGTATGGATGCTGGCATATTGCAATACTGTTACATTGCCGTTTGGGGGAGTGTGTAAATGAAATGGAACCAGATAAGTTTTCGATACCGAATGCTGATCATCATGACAGTGTCGGGATTGTTGCAGTTGCTTGTCTTAACGCTCGCAGGCTTTAGCTATATTAAACAATCTCAAGAGCAGGAAGTGGGCTTGAAGGCCAAAGGCGTGGCGACATTTCTTGCTCAGTCTTCTGCTGTTATCCACATGATTGAGTACGACACGGCTTCGCTTATGCAAGATCGCTATCGTGGCCTCACTGAGATGATCGGCGCGGCGTTTATTGTGATTGGTGACAAGCAAGGCATCCGTTTAATACACCCAGTGGATGAGCGTATTGGCCTGCCTATGAAAGGGGGCGACAACGACCAGGCTCTGGTTCACGGTCAGTCGTATGTGTCCTTTGCAGAAGGCTCGCTAGGTAAATCCGTTCGCGGCAAAGCG
The DNA here is from genome assembly GCF_050337275.1 of Vibrio wakamikoensis. NCBI lineage: Bacteria > Pseudomonadati > Pseudomonadota > Gammaproteobacteria > Vibrionales > Vibrionaceae > Vibrio > Vibrio wakamikoensis. The sequence continues at coordinate 272,769 of NZ_JAKJST010000013.1, forward strand.
GCTGTATTTGATCAAGACGGTAACATTATTGGTGTAGTTTCTGTCGGTTATTTGTTAGATAGACTGCAAGATCGCATTGAGCCTTACTTGCTGTTCTTATTAGGAATGGCGGTATTAGTGCTCATAGCCAATGCGATTGTTTCGTACTTCATTTCCAGACGTTTTCAAAAAGCTATTCTCGGCTTTGAACCGGAAGAGATAGGCCGCTTATATGGTGAACTCGATGTGACCATGAGTACCATTAAAGAAGGGGTCATCAGTATCGATACTAATGGGGTGCTGCGTTCCATCAATACCAGTGCTTGTGACATCTTAGGGTTGGATAAAGGGAAGGTGCTTAACCAACCGCTGAGTAAAGCGCTACCTAATTCCGATCTCCAGTCGTTGATTGATAATCAAGAGGCGGATCACGACATAGAACTCTATCTCAATCAACAGCGTATCGTTGCAAATAGAAGCCCAATTGTTGTTGAGAATAAGGTGGTTGGCGCCGTTTCAAGTTTCCGTCGCAGGGATGAAATTAGTGAGCTGACTGACCAACTGTCGCAAACCAAAGCTTATGCAGAGATGCTGCGCTCACAAACTCATGAACATCGCAACAAACTCAATACGATTAGTGGTTTGGTGCAAATGGGTGAAGTGGATGCAGTACAAAACCTAATTGGACAAGAAACTGCGCACTATCAATCCCTAATAGAATTTTTAAGAGAGACAGTCAAAGACCCTCTGATAGCAGGAATGTTATTGGGCAAAACCGAGCGAGCTCGTGAGTTAGGTTTGACGTTGACTGTTGATGAAGAATCTCGATTGGAACCTTTGGCTGACAGCATCAATGCTGACGACCTGGTGACCATATTGGGTAACTTGATCGACAACGCGTTTGAGGCAAGCTTATCTGCTATCAAGCAAACCCCGAATCAGCGAGCAGAGCGCTCAAAAGTCGACGTATCGGTCAGTGATTTTGGTAACGAAGTCATCCTAGAGGTTACCGATAGTGGCTGTGGGCTGCCACAGCACCTTGATGTTGATGCCTTAACCACCCGCGGAGTTTCAAGTAAATCAGCCCAAAATCGAGGTGTGGGTTTGTTTTTGGTCAAACAGCTGACGGAGCGTTATCAAGGGCAGTTAGAGATGGTAGACAACAACACCATGGGAACCCGTGTTACCGTATACATTCCGAAGGATGGACTAGTATGAATGACTTTACTCGAGTCATGATAATAGAAGACGATCTCAAGATCGCAGAGCTACATCGTCGCTATTTAGAGCAGATTGGCGGTTTCGAGGTCGTAGGTATTGCTACCTCAAAACTAGAAGCAGAGATGCAGCTTGAAGTATTGGAACCTGACTTGGTGATGCTGGATGTATATTTACCAGATGGCACCGGGATTGAAATACTTGGTCATATTCGCAGTCTTAACCAAGAGTGCGATGTGATTTTGATTACCGCTGCGCGAGATGTCGAGACCTTGCAGCATGCGATGCGCGGTGGTGTGATCGACTATCTACTAAAGCCGGTCATGTTCCCAAGGTTGGAGGCGGCGCTTAAAAAGTATCAAAAACGTACAGAGCAGCTTCATCATGCTGACGATCTTAATCAATCCCTCGTTGATGAAATGATGCAGCAGAACAATAGTGCGGAGAGCAATTCTGAAGTACGCCTGCCGAAAGGGGTTGATGGTGTTACCTTGGAGAAAATTCGCGGCCTGTTTAAACAAGATAGCCGTTTTACTGCGGATGAGGCAGGGGATAGCATTGGTGCGAGTCGAACGACGGCAAGGCGGTATTTGGAGTTTTTGGTTGGTACTGGAGAGCTTGAGGCTGATGTGAGTTATGGGTCGGTGGGTAGGCCGGAGCGTTGTTATCGGAGGCATTGTTAGTAATAGGCTCGCTATGCATCGGTAATATAATCTCAGGCGAAGCGGCGATAGACGCTAGCCTGTAGTTCTCCCCCTTTATAAGGGGGAGTTAGAGGGGGTGCTCTTGACTCTTTACTAGTAACTTAAAAAGGCTATAGAGCAAAAGAGCACCCCTCCCAGCCTCCCCTTATAAAGGGGAGGAGCTAAGGGCTTGCTACGCATCGCTTATGTTTCCATTGGCGAAGCGTACTATTAAGACTCAACCTTCTTCGGCTGATGGAACCACTTCTTCATCAACGAGAAAATGGACGGCCCGATTAACACCAGCACAGCCAACACAGTAAAGGTAAGCGTAATAGGGCGCTCCCATAAGAAGCTTAGTTCACCATCACTAATCATAAGCGCACGTCGAAGGTTCTCTTCCATCAAGCCACCAAGTATAAAGCCGAGTAGTAGCGGGGCAAGCGGGAAGTTAGCCAGTCTTAGTGCTATCGCACCCATTGCAATCAACAGCATGATAAAGACATCCATAGTGTTGAATGAAACGAGATAAACACCAGTGATAGAGAAGAATAAAATCATTGGAAGCAGCACGGTTCTTGGAACCGCTAACAGCTTAGAGATATAAGGAATCAAAGGTAGATTCAAAATCACTAGCACAATGTTACCAAAGTACATCGAAATGATGACTGACCAGAAGACATCGGGGTGTTCTACAAACAATCGTGGGCCAGGTTGAATACCATAAGCGATCAGTGCACCCAGCATAATTGCGGTTGTACCTGAACCCGGAATACCGAGTGTTAGCAGTGGAACGAATGAGCCACTAGACGCAGCATTGTTGGCCGATTCGGGAGCGACTAAGCCGCGAATACTGCCTTTACCAAACTCTTCACGTTTCTCTTTTGGCGCAAGGTTACGCTCCATACCGTATGAGAGAAACGCAGCGATTGTTGCACCAGCACCCGGAAGGACGCCTGTAAAGAAGCCAAGAATAGATGAGCGAATAGAAACAGGCGCGACTTCTTTGACCTCTTCTTTGGTAATTTTCATGCTACCGATGTCACTGAGCTTATTCTGTTCATCTTGGCGTGTATCTTGTTCTGGCTTTAGGATACCCATCAAGGTTTCGCCAAGCGCAAATGTCGCCATTGCGAGCAACAGGAAGCTAAAACCATCCATAAGATCAGTCAGACCAAAGGTAAAACGCTCAACGCCAACGCCTTTGTCGATCCCCACTGTAGACAGCATCAGTCCGAGTACCACCATCATCCAAGCTTTCAGCACTTGGCCTTTGCCAGCGAACGCTGCAACGGCAGATAGACCAAGCAGCATCAGTGCAAAATAGTCGGAAGACTGAAAACTCAGAGAGACTTTTGCCAATGCTGGAGCAGCAAACAGCAACATAATGGCGGATAATGTACCACCCGTGAATGAGGAGTAAGCAGCAAGCGCCAATGCTTTACCCGCTTGACCTTTTTGCGCCATAGGATAGCCATCGAAAGCAGTGACCACTGTCGACGAACAGCCAGGGGCATTAATCAAAATGGAGGAGGTTGAACCGCCAAAAACGGCGCCATAATACACGCCTGCCATGAGAATGAGTCCCGATGAAGGGTCAAGTCCGTATGTGATAGGGATCATCAGCGCGATAGCTGAAATCGGGCCGAGTCCTGGGAGCATGCCGATAAAGGTACCGACAAAACAGCCAACGATCACCATCATGATGTTCATTGGCATCACGGCCGTGGAAAGGCCTTGTAAAATTCCGTCTAACATAATGGTGTCCTACCAGATCGTAAAGATGAGCCCGGGCTCAAGGTAGATTTCCAAACCTTGAGTGAGTAATAGATAAAATGCGATAACAAAAGGGAATGAAGCGCCAAACAATACTGCTTTGCGACGCTCGCCCAACAGATAGAACCCTGCCAAAAGGAAGAAGCTTGTCGCGAGTACAAATCCCAGATAGGTTAATCCCAACCCGTATCCAGCCATCAAGACTAAAAAGCCAATGAGTAGTTTCCAGTTGAAGCGTTGCTCGTCAGCATTTTTTTTGTCTGGCTGGCCGGTAATCAGCAGTAAAATAGAGAGGCCAACGCCGACAAACGTTAAGATAGTAGGCAAGGTACGTGCGGTGAAGGGTTCGTATTCGTCACCTGGAAACATTGGGATCAGCGATGTTTGGTAGCCGTAGCACAAACACAGGATCAAAAATATCATTGCACCTACACGATCACGAGACAGCAAGTTCTCTTTCGTGAACAGCTTAGAGGTGAAATTGGACATAACTCACTCCAAATAGTGAATAAAGAAAAGACCGTATATAAGGGTCGATGAGCGGCGACCAAGTGGGCAAATTGCCTCAGGACAAAGAGCGTTTACCCGAATAAATCTTTCCCCAGGAGATTAAGGGGTCAGTACTACTAACGTGAACAATCCAGAATTGAAGGAGTCGAGATTGTCGCTTATATACGGCGAAAATTGGTGTACGTTGAATATACGTAACGTATTTGAATCGAGGAGGGGCGAACCCCTCCGTTACTGTTAGTTATTAAGGAAACCAAGCTCAGTCATGAGCGCACCCATTTGCTTCTCTTGGTCTTCTAGGAATTTGTAGAAGTCTTGATCAGGTTTGTAGTTGTCAATCCAACCATTGCGGTCACGTACTACTGCCCACTCATCGGTGCTGTACATTTTGGTCAGCGCAGCGTTCCACTCTTTGACTTTTTCTTCACTTGCGCCAGGTGCGGCGAAGAAACCACGCCAGTTAGCAAATACGGTTTCGTTACCATATTCCGTTAGCGTTGGAATGTGTGGAGCGGCTTCAAGGCGTTTGGGAGCAGTAACGGCAAGTACCTTTACTTGTCCAGACTTAGACATCTCAAGCACTTCACCAAGACCGGTCGACAACAACTGTGTTTCACCAGAAAGTAGCGCAGCCATGGCTTTGCCACCTGCATCATAAGCGATGTAACGAACTTTCTTAGCATCAAAACCTTCGCCTTTAAACGCAGCAGCGACAACTAAGTGATCCATACTACCTCGTGCCGAGCCACCAGCGATTTTGACTTTACGTGGGTTTTCTTTGAAGTCAGCGACCACATCTTCCCACGTGTTATAGGGAGAATCCGCATGCGCGACAATCGCACCGTAGTCAGCAATAGTCGCAGCAACAGGTGTTAGATCGCGGAAAGACTGTGGGAATACACCAGTGAGTGAGCGAACCACAATCGGGGTGGAATTAACCATCAAGGTATCTTCTTGACGCTCTGCAGTTTCAATTAAGTGAGCAATGGCTTTGCCGCCGCCACCACCGGATAAGTTTTGGAAAGAGACATTGTCGACAATCTCTGCTTTCACTAACACATCACCCGTGCCACGTGCGGTCATATCCCAACCACCACCAGCGCCGCCAGGGATCAAGAAGTGAATCTTATCCAGATCCGCAGCATAGCTGCCAAAAGAGAGAGTAGCAGCGACGATAGACGCCGCGAGGGTAGGTTTCAATGCGTTAAACATGTTCACGTTCCTTATGTTGACTTTATTGTCTGCCAGCTTGGAGGGATCTGGCGTGACCTCTTTGGGTTAGTCGAAAGGTTACGTAATTGTTAATGACTCTTCAATAAAGCGTCGATATTGAGGATAAAGTGCATTAGCTCAATTTTGTTCATAAAGTTCACAGCTTGACGTTAACGTTAGACATTAGTCTACATTGTCGACAATATGATTGATATTTAGACGCTGAGTTGCTTAAATAGTCATCAGTTACTATTTATTGTCAACAATATTGTTGAGCGAGTGGGTAAGTGTAGAGATGAGTGTAGAGTTTGCGATCGGTGATGTGGCCGCTTCTAAAGAGGCAACGAAATCCGAAAATTTAACAGAGCAACTAATAGAGGAAATCGTCGAAGGGCGAATTGAGTCTGGCAGTAAGATCTCTGAGCCAGAGCTTGCTAAGCGATTTGAGGTCAGCCGAGGCCCGCTTAGAGAAGCGATCATGAGACTCGAAGGGTTGGGGCTGATTGAGCGAATCCCTCATGTAGGAGCGCGAGTTATCACACTGAGTCAGCAAAAACTCGTTGAGCTGTATTCGGTTCGAGAAGCGTTGGAAGGTATGGCGGCTCGCCTAGCAGCTGCACATATTAGTGATGAAGAACTAGCGGAGCTAGAAGGCTTATTGGCTCGCCACTCCGAGCATATTGATGAAGTCGCTGGCGCCTCTTACTTTCATCAGCACGGTGATTTTGACTTTCATTATCGAATTATTAAAGCGAGTCAAAATAGCCAACTGGTTCATTTGCTTTGCAATGAACTTTACCACTTGCTACGCATGTACCGTTATCAGTCGCCACGAACCCAATCAAGACCAGAGGCTGCGCTGAAAGAACACTTATTTATCTTGGATGCGATTAAAAATCGTGACCAGGAATTGGCCGAGCTATTGATGAGAAGACACATTTCAAGAAGCAAAGCCCTGATAGAACAAAATCTTAATTCAATGACGTGAATATCGATGTGCCTGAGTTTCATAGCAAGCCATGAGCACACAAAAACAAACGGACAAGGAGACACGTATGTCATCTTCACCAGTTCAACTATTATCCCCAGGGCAACGATTTCGTGACGCGGTCACTAATGGCAGTCCGCTTCAAGTTGTGGGCACGGTTAATCCGTACTGCGCGATGATGGCGAAGAATGTCGGCCATCAAGCTATCTATCTTTCTGGTGGCGGCATTGCCAACGCATCTTACGGTCTACCAGATCTTGGCATTACAACGCTCAACGATGTGTTAGTGGATGTAGAGAGGATTACTAACGCTTGTGATTTGCCATTGCTGGTGGATATTGACACAGGCTTTGGCGGTGCTTTCAACATTGCACGCACTATCAAAGCGATGGAAAAAGCAGGTGCTGCCGCTGTTCATATTGAAGACCAAGTAGCTCAAAAACGCTGCGGCCACAGACCCAATAAAGCGATTGTTACTCAACAAGAGATGGTTGATCGCGTAAAAGCCGCTGTAGATGCCAAAACCGATCCAAGCTTTGTCATCATGGCGCGTACGGATGCACTTGCCGTAGAGGGGATGGATAACGCCATTGAGCGCGCTATTGCGTGTGTGGAAGCGGGTGCAGATATGATCTTCCCTGAAGCGATGACTTCGCTAGACCACTACAAACAGTTCAAATCAGCACTTTCAAGCGCGACGGGCAAAGATGTACCTATTCTTGCCAACATCACTGAGTTTGGGCAGACGCCATTATTTGGTTGCGAAGAACTCGCCCGTGTCGGTGTGGATATGGTTCTCTACCCATTATCAGCCTTTAGAGCGATGAACAAAGCTGCAGAGAACGTTTACCAGCACTTGCTCACCGAGGGCAATCAAGAAGCGTTGACATCGCAAATGCAAACCCGCGCAGAGCTCTATGAGCATCTGAATTATCACAGTTACGAAGACAAATTGGATCAGCTGTTTGCTGACAACAAATCTTGATTTGTCCGTTAAAAATCGAAACGCCAAAAATTAGAAAGACACATTTAATCCAATAACGAAACGCCGCTATAAAAGACCCAGAAAGGGCGACATGCGGGAAAAGGAGTTCAATATGCCAAATTCAGCCATTGGTGGAGCAGGTCTACGAGGCCAAAGTGCAGGTACCACATCGCTATGTACTGTAGGTCAATCTGGAACCGGGTTAACCTATCGAGGTTATGACATTACCGATCTGGCAAACAATGCCCAGTTCGAAGAAGTCGCGCATTTGCTGCTGCGTGGACATCTACCCAATCAAAAGGAGTTGGATGATTACAAAACAATCCTTGTCGGGCTTCGCGGTCTGCCTGAGGCGCTGAAACAAGCGCTTGAGTTAATCCCAGCCGATGCGCATCCAATGGATGTGATGCGAACTGGCTGTTCGGTATTGGGTAATCTTGAACAAGAGCTGGACTTTTCCCAGCAACAACAAGCGACAGAGCGAATGCTTGCGTTGTTTCCGGCGATCATCTGTTATTGGTATCGATTTAGTCATGATGGCGTGCGCATCGATACCGAAGATCAAAGTGAAGATTGCATCGGTGGCTACTTTTTGAAAATGCTTACCGATAAAGCACCATCTGCACTTCACAAGCAAGTCATGCATTGCTCACTCATTCTTTACGCCGAGCATGAGTTTAATGCCTCTACCTTTGCAGCGCGAGTCTGCGCTTCCACACTATCCGACATTCATTCGTGTATCACTGCCGCTATCGGTACGCTTCGAGGACCACTTCACGGTGGTGCTAACGAAGCAGCAATGGACATGATCCAAGATTGGAGAACTGCCGATGAAGCAGAGGCGAACATCATGCAGATGCTTGCGAATAAAGACAAAATCATGGGCTTTGGTCATGCCATCTATAGGGAAAGCGATCCGCGTAACGCGCTGATTAAGCGCTGGTCAAAAGAGCTGTCTGAGACGGTCGGTGATACTTACCTCTATGACGTTTCTGTGCGTGTTGAATCGGTAATGAAGCGTGAAAAGGGGCTGTTCTGTAATGCGGACTTCTTCCACGCCTCTGCTTATCACTTCATGGATATCCCAACTAAGCTATTTACCCCCATTTTTGTAATGAGCCGTTTAACAGGCTGGGCTGCACACGTTTATGAGCAGCGTGCTAACAACCGCATCATTCGCCCTAGTGCTGATTATGATGGTTCTGAGGCTAGAGAGTGGACGCCGATCGAAGCGCGTGATTAGTGCTAGGGAAGGATGTGAATATGTCGAATAACACTATGAATTATCAATATCGCAAACCGCTTCTTGGCACTCAGCTTGATTACTTTGATGCGCAAGCGGCCGTTAATGATATTGAGCCAGGCGCTTTTGAGCGCTTGCCTTACACGGCGAAAGTACTGGCTGAGAACTTAGTGCACCGCTGCGAGCCGTCTGAGCTAGAAGCGTGCTTGTCTCAGCTGATTTATCGAAAACGTGATAAAGATTTCCCTTGGTACCCAGCGCGCGTGGTATGCCACGATATTTTGGGACAGACCGCATTGGTAGACTTAGCGGGTCTACGTGATGCTATCGCACTGCAAGGGGGCGATCCGGCTGCGGTAAACCCAGTGGTAGAGACTCAGCTAATTGTTGATCACTCCCTCGCTGTTGAGCATGCTGGCTTTGACCCGGATGCTTTTGAAAAAAACCGCGCCGTTGAAGAGCGCCGTAATGAAGACCGTTTCCACTTTATTGAGTGGTGTAAAACCGCGTTCGAGAATGTCAGTGTGGTGCCGGCTGGTAACGGCATTATGCACCAGATCAACCTTGAGAAATTATCCCCAGTGGTACAAGTGAAAAACGGCGTCGCGTTTCCTGATACCTGTGTCGGCACGGACAGCCATACGCCTCATGTAGATGCGCTAGGCGTGATAGCCATTGGTGTCGGTGGTCTTGAGGCAGAAACGGTCATGCTGGGTAGACCCTCAATGATGCGCTTACCGGATATTGTCGGTGTTAAGCTCACAGGAGAGCGTCAACCGGGTATTACCGCGACCGATATTGTGCTCGCATTAACCGAGTTTTTGCGCAGTCAAAAAGTGGTGTCTAGTTATCTGGAATTTTTTGGCGAGGGCACCAAACAGCTAACCATTGGTGACCGTGCAACAATCTCGAACATGACGCCTGAATACGGCGCATCGGCGGGTATGTTTTACATCGACGAGCAGACCATCAACTACCTAAAACTCACTGGCCGCGAGGATGTACAAGTTAGATTGGTGGAACAATACGCCAAACAAACCGGGCTTTGGGCTGATGAGTTGGTTAACGCAGAATACGAACGCGTGCTGGAGTTTGATTTATCAAGCGTTGAGCGCACCTTGGCCGGGCCGTCTAACCCTCATCGCCGATTACCCACCGCGCAGCTTAGCGAGCAGGGCATTGCTGGTACGTGGGAGCAAAAATCTGACACCATGCCGGATGGCGCAGTAATCATTGCCGCTATCACATCCTGTACCAATACCAGTAACCCGCGAAATGTGGTAGCTGCTGGATTGATTGCCAAAAAAGCTAACGAGTTAGGTTTGGTGCGCAAGCCTTGGGTGAAATCCTCGTTTGCGCCGGGTTCTAAGGTTGCCAAGCTCTACTTGCAAGAGTCGGGATTGCTGCCAGAACTCGAGAAGCTTGGCTTTGGCATTGTTGCGTACGCGTGCACGACCTGTAACGGCATGAGTGGTGCGCTTGACCCTGAGATCCAAAAAGAAATCATCGACAACGACTTGTATACAACCGCAGTGTTATCAGGCAACCGTAACTTTGACGGACGTATTCACCCTTATGCGAAGCAAGCATTTCTAGCATCACCACCTCTAGTGGTTGCTTATGCGATAGCGGGAACGATTCGTTTTGATATCGAGCGAGATTCGCTGGGTGTTGATGCCGAAGGCAAGCCTATCTACCTCAATGATATCTGGCCAAGCGATGAAGAAATCGATGCGGTCGTTAATGCGCACGTTAAGCCAGAACAGTTCAATCAAGTCTACCTGCAAATGTTCAAGCTAAACGATGAAGCAGTAAGCTCCAGTCCACTCTATGATTGGCGTGAGATGAGCACCTACATTCGCAGACCACCATATTGGGAAGGAGCGCTGGCTAAGCCTCGAACACTGAGCGGCATGAGACCGCTAGCCATTCTCGGAGATAACATTACCACTGACCATTTGTCGCCATCTAACGCTATCTTAGCGTCCAGTGCCGCAGGGGAGTACCTCACTAGCATGGGCGTACCCGAGGAAGACTACAACTCCTATGCGACCCATCGCGGGGATCACTTAACTGCTCAGCGAGCAACCTTTGCCAACCCCAAACTGTTCAATGAAATGGTCACGGAAAATGGCAATGTTGTTCAAGGCTCATTGGCTCGAATTGAACCAGAAGGCAAGGTCACGCGCATGTGGGAAGCGATTGAAACCTACATGCAGCGTCAGCAGCCTTTGATCATTGTCGCTGGTGCGGATTATGGACAAGGCTCTTCACGAGATTGGGCAGCTAAGGGGGTTCGCCTAGCGGGTGTCGAGGCAATCGTTGCCGAGGGATTCGAGCGAATACACAGGACGAATCTCGTTGGTATGGGTGTATTACCACTGCAATTCAAAGCCGGCACCGATAGAAACATCTTAGGTCTAGATGGCACTGAAACTTACGATGTCGTGGGCGATATTGCCCCCGGCTGTGATTTAGCCCTAGTGGTCACGCGCGCCAATGGTGAGAAGCTCGATATTGCGGTGACTTGCCGACTAGACACTGAAGACGAGGTTGCCGTTTATTCTTCTGGCGGTGTACTGCAGCGATTCGCACAAGACTTTCTCGCGAAATAGGGGGACGTAGCATGAGCAAACAAATCAAGGTGCCTGCCAGTTATATGCGCGGTGGGACGAGTAAAGGAGTGTTCTTTAGCCTCGAAGATTTGCCAGAAGCAGCAAAGCAGCCCGGCGTAGTTCGTGACCAACTGTTGATGCGTGTCATCGGCAGCCCTGATCCCTATGCCAAGCAGATTGATGGTATGGGAGGGGCAACATCGAGCACCAGTAAAACGGTGATTGTGTCGACAAGTAGCCGCCCTGACCATCACATCGATTACTTATTCGGTCAAGTCGCCATTGATAAGGCGTTTGTCGATTGGAGCGGCAACTGCGGAAACCTATCAGCTGCAGTAGCGCCGTTTGCCATTCATAGTGGCTTAATTGATCCAAGCGTGCTGCCTGAAAATGGCATAGCAGAGATTAAGATCTGGCAAGCCAACATCGAGAAAACCATTGTGGCTAAAGTGCTGATGGTGGATGGAGAAGTCCAAGAGCTTGGCGATTTCCTTCTCGACGGCGTCACATTTCCTGCGGCTGAAATTGCAGTGGAGTTTGTTGACCCGAGCAGCAGTGGAGGCTCGATGTTTCCAACGGGGAACTTGGTCGATGACCTTCATGTGCCGGACGTTGGCGTGTTCAATGCCACGATGATCAACGCGGGCATTCCAACGATCTTTATCGATGCTGCCGAACTTGGTCTGGAAGGTACTGAGCTGCAAGAAGACATCAATAGTGATGCTGACTGGCTTGAAAAGTTCGAAACCATTCGTGCTCATGGGGCATTAAAAATGGGATTAATTGACGATATTGAGCAAGCGGCAACTCGCCAGCACACCCCCAAAGTTGCCTTTGTTTCTAAACCTAAACCTTATCGCTCTTCAAGCAACAAAACTATCGAGACAGCAGACGTTGACCTATTAGTAAGAGCAATGTCGATGGGTAAGCTTCATCACGCCATGATGGGAACGGCAGCCGTTGCTATCGCATGCGCTTCGAGCGTAGAAGGTACGGTGGTCAATATGGCCGCGGGCGGTGGCGCTCGTGAAGGAGTGACCTTTGGGCACCCGTCGGGAACGCTCAAGGTGGGTGCTGTGGCTTCCCAGTCTGAGCAAGGCTGGACGGTCGAAAGAGCCATTATGAGTCGAAGTGCGCGGATCCTTATGGAAGGCTGGGTGCGTGTACCGTCGGATACCTTGCTCAACGATGAAATAGCGAGTTAACGACGTTTCAAACTATTTAAGACATATTGGAGGACGCATTATGTCTGCATATCAAAAAGAGTACCAATGGGCAGAGCAACAACCGGAATCCTTCTGGCAGCATCAAGCGGAAAAGATTGATTGGTTTGAAGCGCCGAAAACCATCTTAGCGAAAGACGACAACGGCATTGAACGCTGGTTTCCTGATGGCGTCATGAATACCGCATGGCTAGCTTTGGATTATCACTGTGAACAAGGCCGAGGTGACAATACCGCGCTGATTTATGACTCACCTGTTACAGGGATTAAAGAGCGTTATAGCTACAATGTAATGCGTGACAAGGTGGCGAAGATTGCAGGAATGCTTGCATCGCAAGGCGTGATGAAAGGCGATAGGGTCATTATCTATATGCCGATGATCCCAGAGGCGGCGATGGCAATGCTAGCGTGTGCCCGTCTTGGTGCCATTCACTCTGTGGTATTTGGCGGTTTTGCACCCAACGAACTGGCAGTTCGAATTGAAGATGCCGAGCCTAAGGTCATTATGACCGCGTCTTGTGGCATCGAGATCAACAAGGTTTTGCCATACAAACCGCTGGTGGATCAGGCCATAATGGATAGCCGCTGGAAACCAGATAAGGTACTGGTGCTACAACGACCGCAGTGCTTAGCTGAGCTAAACCAAGAGCGCGATCTTGATTGGGCAGAGCAATATGAACGCGCTCTACCTCATGCTTGTGTCCCTGTATTAGCTACCGATCCCCTTTATATACTGTATACCTCTGGCACAACGGGTAAACCGAAAGGAGTGGTACGCGATAATGGCGGTCATGCTGTGGCGATGAAATACTCCATGAATGCCATCTACAACATGCCAACTGATGGGGTGTTTTGGGCAGCATCCGATGTTGGTTGGGTAGTGGGGCACTCTTACATTGTTTATGCGCCGCTGATTCATGGCTGTACGTCAATCTTGTTTGAAGGCAAACCGGTACGAACACCAGATCCGGGTGCGTTTTGGCGCGTTTGTGAAGAGTATCAGGTGAAGGTGCTGTTTTCTGCTCCGACTGCGTTTCGAGCGATTAAAAAAGAAGACTCTGAAGGCCTAGAGCTAAATAAGTATGATTTAAGCACCTTAGACAGCATCTTTATGGCTGGCGAGCGACTCGATCCTCCAACCTTAGAGTGGGTACAAAGCCACACCAACAAACCTGTGATTGACCACTGGTGGCAGACAGAAACAGGATGGGCAATCTCATCGAATCCTGTGGGGCTCGAGTCCATGCCAATTAAAGCAGGCTCTTCAACCATGCCAAGTCCTGGTTTTAAAGTCGAAATCTTGAATGAGTTAGGAGAGCCTGTTGGTGCCAATCAGCAAGGTTTTGTGTCACTAAAACGCCCACTTCCACCAAGCTGTCTAACCACGGTATGGCGCAATCACGATAGATTTGATTCTGGTTACCTAAGTCAATTTGAAGGTTACTACGTCTCGGGTGACGGCGGCTATCTCGATGAAGATGGTTACTTGTTTATCATGGGTAGGGTAGATGATGTGATTAATGTGGCAGGGCATCGCCTCTCAACCGGCGAAATGGAAGAGATTGTTGGTGGTCATCCAGCGATTGCCGAATGTGCCGTTGTCGGTGTCCATGATGACTTAAAAGGTCAGCTACCACTGGGTCTTGTGGTGCTTAAAGACGGCGTGAAAGTGGACAGTGGGGCGCTTGAAAATGAGCTTGTTGGTAAAGTGCGTTCCGAAATCGGTGCTGTAGCGTGCTTTAAACATGCACTGGTTGTCGACAGACTGCCAAAAACACGCTCAGGTAAGATCTTACGTCGCGTTATTAGGCAAATCGCTGATGGTGAAACCTACACGGTGCCTTCAACGATAGATGATCCTTCGAGCCTATCTGAGATTGAAAAAGCGCTTCATCCGAGTTAATCAGTAAATTAGAGAGCTAGGAAACTACCTCTCATCCATTTGAACCGAACTCATGTGCCACATTTTTAGGACATGGTTCGGTTCTTCGCATGTGCCAAATAACATTTGATACTTTGGGACAAAAGGTTCGCCAATGTGGGTGGTACGGCTGAACTTTCCAGTTTTAACGTCTACTTGAGTGACTACACGGCCTTTGAAGTTCTGAAAAATAATAAATTGGTTACTCTTGAAGACGAGCTGGTCTTGGTAGAACCAAAACTGATCAGCCGATGTGTCTAAATGGCATTTTAACGGTAGTTCAGCGCTCAGGGTTGCGGTGGGAAGCATAGCGGCAAGTAACCAAAAACGAGAAAGTGTCATAACCAATCCTTTTAATTTTATATATATACCCAAGTATAGTGAGAATTTCCCTAAGCTTGACGGGCGCGCCCAATTGTTAGGTTTTTTTATTTGCACATCCCTGACAAAACCCTCACACTATGCGCACATTTGTGACCTGTTTGTTTAACCACTAAATCGAGCGTATACCGATGACTTCACCTCGCATCTCACTTCGTTCTGCGACTATTCAAGATCTCGATATTCTTAATGATTTAATGTTTGAATTACATAATCACCACCATAGTGCGGTACCGACAGACTTCAAATCCGCGGATGAAGTGCAACAAGAAAAAAGTATCGCTCGCTATTTGGATTCACCCGATTGCTTGGTGTTGGTTGCAACCGCAAAAAATATTGTTGCTGCATCCTCTATAACTAAAAGTGACGACCCAAAGATTGTCGGCTTCGTTACCGCTCAATTTTGTGAACTGACTTCACCCATTAGCAAGCCGTGTTTCGTCGGCAATATCGATGAGCTGTTTGTGACGCCATCGTGGAGACAACACGGTATCGCTGAGGCGTTACTTATCGAGGCGCAAATACGCCTAGAACAGCTCGGTGCAACGCAGCTTATGGTTGAAGTGTGGGATTTCAATCAGTCAGCGTTGAATCTCTATAAAAAGCAGGGATTTTTCCCTCATATTCATTGTCTTAGAAAAAAAATATAAATTAGGATTATTCGTGACTCAATTGTTGAGCCATTGGTTTTTTTTGTGCTTGCTTGCGCTTTTTACTGCAAATCTGAGTTTCGCTGCATCTTCAGTATCATCTCCCGAGCTATCTACTAAGGGAGCGATAGGGCAAGCCGTACCTAAAGCCAGTCAAAACCCATTGCCGCTAGCACCACTTGCACCTTCTATTCGCGGGTCTTTGTGTATCGTCAGAAGTAAAGATCGGTTGTTGCTCGTGGATGAGATCATCACGGGTAAGTTGTCGCTGCCTGGCGGAACGATAGAAAATAACGAAGATCCACGCCTGACTGCTCAACGAGAAACATGGGAAGAAGCAGGGTTGGTTGTTGATGTTGGTAGAGAACTTGGACGTACCCGCCAAGCCGTATTTTTTGAATGTCATGTTGAGTCGGCAATTATTGCTTATGAAGCGACAAAGTTCTCAAAAGGGATTGAGTTACCTATCTATTTCGCTCCTCACTTTGGTGTAGAAGTTCGCAGTGCAACATTGATACAGCCCAAGTCTGTTGCACCAAAAGACTACCGTTACCCACAACAGTGGCCTTTGGTAAAAACGATGTACGAGACGGCTGGTAACCAACCGATCCAGTTCATCGATAACCTCATTGAATCAGCACCGACGATTCACCAGATCGAACTAGGTTGGTTAGAGAGCGCTCAAGAGATCTTAATGCAAGCGCCTTTACATATTCGAGAGATGGTAGTGTGGGGGGGAAGAATTTTATATGTTCTCGTTCAGCCTCTGTTTTTAATGGCGTTCTTACCTCTGTTTATTTGGCTATGGGGGCGTCACTTTACCGGTCAGTTGATGTTCGCAGTGACTGCCACCTCTTTGTTTATTTTGGTAGCTAAACAGGGTTTTGGTTTTGCGGTTCCCCATGCTTATTTACCTTCTATCAATTACACTGATCGAAGTGGGTACAGTTTTCCGGATTTACTTATTGCAAACTGGGTATCGATTTCCACTATCGTGATGAGTCAGATCCACACGAGATTTCGAACCTCGTTCCTGTCTGCGTTTATAACTGTTAGTGTCGTGTTGGTGTTCTATCAGTTTATCAGTGGTGGAGCATTCCTTTCTGATATGTTGGCTGGCGCCTTGTTGGGTGCGCTAGTGGGCTGGCACTTTGTACGCCATTCGCTGAGTTTGGCCGTAAGTGAAGTGTATACATTCACCCGAACTCGAGTCTGGTTGGTGCTTACGACAGTGGCAGCGACGCTCTGCTATGTTTGGCCATTCCCAACATTTTTAAGCTGGTTTGGACTCTGTTTAGGTATGCTACTGTTTACACTGGCAAGTCGAGTTCGACTGCCGCGATCTACCATGTGTTTAAAAGAGTTGCTGTTATCGCTGGTTCTTATCCTTATTGTACTCCTTGGGTATTTTCAGTTGGAAAACGTGGTATCTCACAGCGGGATAGGTTCGTTGTTGCTTCAAGTATTCGTTACGCCCGTACTCATTCTGGTTCCGGCTTTAGTTATGGTGCTGTTTAGAAACCAAGATCATCAAGGTCGTGGCGTAAAAGGGTAACTACCGATAGAAATCTAGAGATAAAATAAAGACTGACTTAGCGAGGAGGTTTTTATGATTATCGCTTTGATTGCAGCTTGTTCGGCGTTTATGTCTAGCGTAGCAGTACAGTTAAACGGCGCAGTTGATGCTACGTTAGATGGCATAGCCGACATTATGTTTATGTAAAAAAAGGTCTGATTATTCAGACCTTTTTTGTTCAATCTAACGAAATTATGCCGTTGCAGCGACTTTGTTTGTGCGAGATTGCGCGGCAAAGTAGAGCTTAGTTTCTTCAATGACGACACCACGAAGAAGCACTAAACCAATCAGGTTAGGTATTGCCATCAGACCATTAACGATGTCGGCGATAATCCAGATCATATCGAGATGTAGGAATGCGCCAGAGGCTACCAAACCTACGAAGATGATTTTGTAGGGCAGTACTGCTTTCGTGCCCATCAGGAATACCACGCAGCGCTCACCGTAATAGTTCCAGCCCAGAATCGTTGTGAAGGCAAAGAACATCAAACCAATCGATACCAGCATTGGACCAAAGTACTCAGCGTTAAGACCGGTCGCGAACGCGTGTGTGGTCATTGCGGCGCCAGCAAAGTCACTTTGCCATGCTCCAGTGAGAATCAATGCAAGACCCGTCATGGTACAAATGATGATGGTATCGATAAAGGTACCTGTCATCGAGATAAGCCCTTGGCGTACGCAGCTGTCAGTTTTCGCTGCCGCTGCTGCCATTGGTGCACTACCAAGACCACTTTCATTGGAGAATACGCCACGAGCGATACCTGATTGGATCGCCAGCATGATGCTCGCGCCGACAAAGCCACCAGTTGCAGCCGTACTGCTAAACGCTGAAACAACGACAAGTTGCACCGCATCCACAAGTTTATCTGCGTTCATGATGATGACGCTAAGACATGCCAACACATAGAATACCGCCATGGTTGGTACGACTTTACCAGCCACCTTGGCAATTGACTGAATACCACCCAGGGTAACGAAAGCGACTAACAGCGTGAGTACTGCTGCTGAAAGCTCACGTGATACGCCAAAGGAGATCTCGCTGGCATCAAGAATGGCATTAACTTGCGGAAAAGTACCAATACCAAAGCATGCTACACCTAGAGCAAATATTGCGAACATGGTGGCGAGAAACTTGGAGCCCACACCATCTCGAAGGTAGTACATAGGACCACCAAGCATTTGACCTTTGTCATCGACTTTACGGTATTTAACCGCTAGCAAACATTCAGCGTATTTGGTCGCCATACCAAAAAGCGCTGCTAGCCACATCCAAAATAGTGCGCCGGGACCACCAAGTTTAATGGCCGTTGCAACACCGACGATATTACCCGTACCAATTGTGGCAGAGAGTGCGGTACAAAGTGCAGCGAAGCTAGACACATCACCTTGGCCGGATTTGTCTTTGGTGAATATAAGCTTTAATGCGGTCGGAAGGTGGCGAAACTGTAAAAGACCCAATTTAAACGTGAAGTAAACGCCGGTGCCGACCAACAAAATAAGCAGTGGTGGTCCCCAAACGAATGAGTCAATGGTTTGCAATGTAGATTGAAGATTGTTCATGATTTCCCCTTAATAAAACAAAACTTAAGGAGAAGAGAGAAAGGGCAGTACGCACGATCAAGCATGGCATGATCGAAGAGGACTACTCGTATCGCTATACACTGGCATAGAGCCAGTTACTGAATTGAGTGTATCAATGTTGCTATTCTCTCCTCTGTCCTTTGTACCTGAGAGTTTCACTCATTAGAAATGAGCTTGCTCCTTCGGCGACCGATCTAACGGTTCTCTCCAGAGGTTCCTCCAACTACAGTCCTCACTTTATCCTTACCAATTGATAAGCTCTGATTTCTCAGAATAAAGCACCTGAAAGATTTACTTCTTCGGCGGGTAGTTTTAACCAAACGTTAAATTTTGGTTAATTACCACTCTCCTGCAGTCTTCATCGGAACAAATATCTAGATTCTAGATAATCTGTGAGCGCAATCGTAGCGTATTTAAATAGCGATGTCATGAATAAATTTACAATTTAATTTGAGCAAATAGGGTAGCAAAGTCAACCATTTGGTATATTTGAAATGTTTCTGACGTAAAACTCGTTGAAGTGAGGTAGAGTGGCGCTTTGTGCAGTGAGCATAAAGGGTGTTTTATCTGGCTTTCGGGAATTCCCCCAATACAAGGAGATGTATATGACTCGACTGTTAGCGATCGCTTTTCTTGTCGTGCTTGCCTTTATGCTGTTTCGCTATCGGACCAATGAAAAAGTCCAGAAAGTGGTCATAGTCACTGCCTTATCAGCGTTTGCGATCTACGTGACGACGCTGGTGATTTCAGAATTAATACGATAGTAATGGTCACTCTCAGGAGTAGGTGTGGATAAGCAACAACAAAACCAACAAGCCGAGAATGATGACGTTGTTGTCATCGAGCAAAAAGACAATCGAGCTAGGCTCTATATAGGGATAGCTGCGGTGCTTGGTATTGCAACTGGTGGTCTGATTGGCGCCTCTGTGACTCAAAATGATTGGCAGCAGCGTTACGCTGAACTGGAATCTCGCTATCAACAAACCGTAACTCAAACCGAAGATCATGAGCAAACGTTGACTGAGCAGCTATCAATGGCAGAGTCGCAAGCACAGCTTAAACTTCGTAAAGCCGTAGAGGAGAAGATTGCGGAACACCAAGAACAAGTTGCCGCTCTTGAGGAGACAATTTCTAAGCTCGAACAAGACAAAACCGATTTGCAAAATCAGTTGTCGAGCAAAAAGCAGCAATTGGTAAAACAAGAGAACGAAAACACCCAGCTAGTGCGCAAGAATGACATTCAAAGCTCGATGTTTGAACAGTCTCAAGAGTTATTTAAGCGCGAGGCTCAGCTCAAAGCTGAAGTTGCTAAGCTGGAGCAAGAACGTGCTCAAATTACTCCGAACCTGCAAAGGTTGAAACAAGACTGTGACTTGTATCTTGAGGGTACATCATGGGATGCGAAATCAGACTCGTGCGAACGATATGATTCTGCGACTGCATCACTGAGCCAGATTGAACAGATGCTCAAAGTACACAATATGGATCTTAACCATATTGCTACCCTGAAAACTGAACTGGGTATACAGTAGTCTTCAGTTCGCTTCCTTTTACTTTGAGTAACAACAAGTAAAAGGAAGCGTATTCCTCGCAATTTCGGGCTGCATCAAATCTTAATGTAATTGATACGTCTCTCTGCGAATCTTCTTCACACCTAACTCGTAATTTCTATCGACGTACGTGGCTCGCTTACTTCAAACTTCTAGACTGTCGTTAACATCTAATTCAACGCCATTTTAAGTGGAAAGAGTGGAGAGGCAGTTAACGTGTATAAGCCGATGGAAAAAGTATCTACACTCGTTGTTTTTGCTGCACTAGTGGCAAAAGTGGACGCGCACGGTATTCAATTTCTCGATCAAGCTCCCAACGTCACCAACGCTTTGGAATACCATCAAGATATCGACCTTGTAAGCTATTATGTCAGCGAAAAACTCGATGGCATTCGAGCAATTTGGACAGGGAAGGAGTTGGTCACGCGATCCGGTCGTATTTTAAATGCGCCCAAGTGGTTCATTAAGGACTTACCTGAGATAACGATTGAAGGGGAGTTGTGGGCAGGAAGAGGTGGCTTTGGACAAGTACAAAAAACGGTACTTGATAAAGTACCTGATTCATCACAGTGGCAAGCAATTACTTTTATGCTGTTTGATGTGCCAGGTCACTTAGGTTCATTTGAACAGCGATATGGTTACCTTAAAAACTATTGTGAGTCGCTGCCGTATAGGCATATTCAGTGTGTTGAACAAAAGGTAGTAGAGACGCACAAAGATCTACAAGCTTTACTTACGCAAGTAACCCACGATGAAGCTGAAGGCTTAATGCTGAAAAAGCGTCATGAAATTTATCACCCTGGACGAAACAATAGCTTAATTAAAGTAAAAACGGTTCAAGATACAGAAGGAATTGTCGTTGGATATAAACCTGGCAAAGGAAAGTACGACGGTATGATGGGGGCAATATTGGTGGAGATAAATGATGGTGTTCGACTCTATATCGGTACGGGTTTTACCGACGAAGAGAGAGCCAATCCTCCAGCAATAGGAAAGACGGTCACGTTTAAGCATAATGGGTGGACTGAAAACGGCATACCGCGCTTTGCGCGATACCATCGTATACGAGAGACGGAGTAACAAAGATATGGCTTTTATCGATTTACCACTGAGGACAAGTCGCGACCACAGCGTCTAAAAAGACGTTTCCAGTACTCGACATGTGCACGGTTTGCTTGCTTGAAGGCGAGATGCTTCGCCTCAAGACTGTAACCGCTGTTATCCTTGGTGTGAAGCAGCGCCGATACAAACAGGGTTTGAGCCGACAATGCCTGATATTCAGAATCTAGGTAAGAGAGGTAGGGTTGAAGCTCTTTGACAAAGACATCGTTGAAGACGTTGACCAGATAATTAAAGCGTGACATGTCGCGGTTTTTACCACAAGGAATGCTATCGTCATATTGATGCAGTTGAGCTGTGACCGTTTTTAACCATCGCTCACTCGCTTCCAAAGAAAAGGCCAAACGCCCAATCACGTTCTGTTTTTCAAGTGTTTCTTGATAGTCAGTCAGTAGTGGAGGGCGCTCAAGTGTTCCTCGTTCGCTGGTAGCAATGAATTTGGCAACAGTATTGAACGCCTCCAATGGCTCCCTTATTTGTAATGCATGGCTGGCATCGCGCATCACAATCCAATCCGAACCACTTAGTTGCAGCCGCATGGCATCACTGGTGTAAACAAGATTAAAAAAGTAGTCAGGTAAGTACTGGTACTTCACATCCAATATTTTCTGTAGACTTTCTTTAAGCTCTGGCTCAATTTGATTTGAGGTTAGGCATCGCTCAAGCCCATCAATAAGCTGCAACTGGTAGTCGAAGTTTCTAAACTGATCCTGAACTTTACCAAGCACTGAGTTGTGCTCTGCAATTAAGCCAAATAGATTGCATTTTCTTAGCTGGTAGCTATCCACTAGACCTAGAGTCGTCCGTGGTATTTCTTTGGTAAGCTGACGCTTTGCGGGAAGCTCGACCGGCTTAAGAACTGGGGCAGGGATTAGTTCACTTTGCTGAATGTTGACAATGCGTTTCTGGTAATCAAGAAAGCGCGCATTCGGTGTATCACCAAAACAACCTGTCATCATTGCAATAAAAAGCAGTAATGGTGGCTTGGCGAAAAGTTTATTTAAATGCGAAATCTTTTTAGTGCGCACGCTAGACCTGATTCCCTATGGTTCGAGTGAACATTTTGTTTGTCTCAATTACCTGTTACGTAATCCTAGTGTATAGCTGATCAGTAGGAGGTTTGAGATAAATGCCTATCTTCTCACAAACCTAAAGGGATAGATCTTTTACTATGAACGGTAATTGATGACTCAAACAATGGAGCTGAAATGAGTGAGCAAGTAAAACTGGACTACGTTGAATTCGCGGCCGGTGATTTAGAAAAAACAAAGCGTTTCTTTACGGCTGTATTTGACTGGTCTTTTCAGGATTATGGTGATGACTATACAGCGTTTGAAAATCAAGGCTTAAATGGCGGCTTCTATCGTGCAGAGCTATGTTCAACGGCTGAAAATGGCGGTGCATTGCTAGTCTTCTACAGCGCCGACATAGAGGCAACATACAAAAAGGTCGAAGCCAACCAAGGCGTGATTATTCGTGAAATCTTTGATTTTCCCGGCGGTTGCCGCTTCCATTTTACTGAACCCAGTGGCAACGAGTTCGCCGTTTGGTCTGCGTCACGTTAAATGCGGAGTAAAGGAAAGAGAATAAAAAGCAGGCACTGAATCATTCCAGAGCCTGCTTTCTGGCATTGATAGAACGTGTGTGTTTAGTAAATGACTTTCACTTTCTTCGCGCAGCTTACTGCCTCATCTACCGCTGTTTCAAGCGATTTGCGTTTAGTCAAAATCACACCTAAACGGCGACGACCATCGATATCTGGCTTACCGAATAGGCGCACCTGAGTCTGTGGCAGTGCCAATGCTTCATCTAGACCCTCAAAACGAATGTTATTAGAGGTGCCTTGACCAAGAATCACCGCTGAAGCCGCAGGGCCATATTGAGCAATGCTATTGACTGGCATACCAGTGAATGCACGTACGTGAAGTGCAAACTCAGACATTTCTTGAGAAATCAGTGTGACTAGGCCCGTATCGTGGGGACGTGGTGATACTTCATTGAAAATCACTTTGTCACCTTTAACGAACAGTTCTACGCCAAAAATACCGTAGCCGCCAAGTGCGTTAACCACTTGCTCTGCTGTGTACTCCGCTGCTTTGCGTGCATTTTCAGTCATTACTTGTGGCTGCCAAGATTCGCGGTAGTCGCCATCTTCCTGGCGGTGGCCAATAGGTGCGCAGAAGTGAACGCCGTCAACCGCACGTACTGTCAGCAATGTAATCTCGTAATCAAAGTCGATGAAACCTTCTACAATTACGCGACCAGCACCAGTGCGGCCGCCTTCCTGAGCATATCTCCACGCTTTTTCGATGTCCGCTTCGGTTTTGACAACGCTCTGACCTTTGCCTGACGAACTCATTACTGGTTTAACGACGCAAGGAACACCAACGTGTTCAACGGCTGCTTTAAAATCGTCATAGTTGTCTGCAAACTGGTAAGGGGAGGTGTTCAACCCGAGTTCTTCTGCTGCTAAGCGTCGGATCCCTTCACGGTTCATGGTGAGCTTGGTCGCATTCGCAGTAGGGACGACATTGAGTCCTTTGCTTTCAAGCTCGACTAACTTGTCCGTTGCGATGGCTTCAATTTCAGGAACCACATAGCTTGGTTTCTCTTTCTCGATGATGGCTTCTAGCGCTTCCCCATCCAACATATCAAGTACATAGCTACGGTGAGCGACTTGCATTGCTGGTGCGTCTTCGTAGCGATCGCAGGCGATGACTTCTAAACCAAGTCGCTGACATTCGATGGCGACTTCTTTACCTAGTTCACCAGAGCCCAACAGTAATACACGTGTAGCGTTTTCACGAGTTGCTGTACCAAACATATAAAATCCTTGACGTTCATGAGGAAGAATTGCCGAGGATCATACTGGATTATCCTCAAAAAGCAAACGTTTGCGCCTAAAATTAATTGAGTTACTAGAATCGCTAAAAAAATAGCCTCGCAATAGGGCGAGGCTATGATTTTGTTCAATAAAACCGATGACTATAAAGCGATATATTCCAATGGAATATCTGGGTCGATCGCTTCAAGCGTCGCTTGTGTATCAGCAAGGTGGCTGATTTTGCCGGAGGCCATTTCTGCAAGAGCCACGAGTTTAATATCTTCGAACGATTGCCCTGCGAGTAATAGCTGCATGAAAGCAACTTGAAGCGGAGGCAGACTAGGGTTGAATGCGGCGTTTTCCGCATAAGCACCGTTGTAGGTATTGCCGTCTTTAGTGCTAATAGCAACGCCGCTAAGGTTCTTAGTATATGGCGAGTGGCTTTGATTAAGCGCGTCGACAGCAGCTAGAACCAATGTGTCTGTCTCATCGGTTGTTAGCCCGTGTTGTTTAGGACTCATTAGCGCGTCAGAAATACCCAAATCTTTAGGGCCAAAGGATTCTGGTAGGTACTCTTGTAACGTCATTTCATCACGTTGTGGTAATTGCACAACCAAAGAATCTGCGGTGGTGAGTTCGTTCATGAACTGACGACAGTGACCGCAAGGACTGTAGTTGATAGTGATGTCTTTCAGACCATTTTCACCTTTCATCCAAGCGTGGCTGATAGCGGACTGCTCGGCATGGACGGTTTGACCAAGCTGAGCGCCGATGATTTCCATGTTGGCACCAAAATAAAGGCGTCCGGATAACCCACGAACGATTGCGCCGACAAAAAACTCTGAAATGGGCGCATAGGAATACGCTGCTGCAAAAGGTAAAAGGGCGACACGCAATTCGCTATCGTCAAGACCAGACAATGCCTGGAGCTTTTCAAACTGCTCTTTAGATAAAGTCGCATCGAAATCTGGAGCCGTTAAAATAGGCTTTAAAAAGGTGGCAATATGCTCTGGAGTGTCGGCCAACGCAGAATCAAAACGATCAGTCATGCGGTTTCCTATGTGATTAAGTGTTTTTTTACATTCTAAGCAAGTTTCAAGGAACTAAAGGTGATGCCGATCACATGTGTGAGTGCAACAATTGTAAATATTGCAATATAAGAGTGAGGTCACACAAAATTGCGGATTGTTAGAATCGACAACCCGCAATAGGTATTAGCCAAGCCAATGGCTTAACCAAATTGAAAAGGCGAACATAGAGGGGGCTAGTACGGAGGTAATAACACCGCATATTACCAGTGCTAGAGAGCTAAACGCGGCATCGCGAGGATCTTTTTCAGCGCTCGTAGCTGTGCCTAGAGCGTGAGATACCGTTCCCATCGTGAGGCCTTTCGCAATCGGATGGGTGACGCCTAATAGTTGGTAAATTGGATAGGCCATTATGGCACCGAATAGACCAACAAGTAACACAAGGATGGCTGCGATCGCAGGCTCGCCACCGAGATGACTAGAAACCTCCATCGCTATAGGAGTAGTAACGGACTTACCGAGTAAGCTAGCAATAAGCTCCGTGTCTGCACCTAGCGATACGGCGATTATCGATGCTGTAAACATTGACGCGATGCTTCCCACACCGCAGGCAAGGGCAATGATGCGCCAGTTTTGGCGTATCTGAGGAAGTTGCTCATACAAGGGATAGGCTAGGGCAACAACCGCAGGTTGAAGCAAGTAGCTAATCCACTCGTTGTCTGCGTAATAGGTATCAAACGGTACATTTAGTATCA
This sequence comes from Vibrio wakamikoensis, assembly GCF_050337275.1. Taxonomy (NCBI): domain Bacteria; kingdom Pseudomonadati; phylum Pseudomonadota; class Gammaproteobacteria; order Vibrionales; family Vibrionaceae; genus Vibrio; species Vibrio wakamikoensis. The sequence goes on from NZ_JAKJST010000013.1 coordinate 298,586, forward strand.
GTAGCAGAGGGATTAGCATTGCGATGCTAAGTAAAAGCGGATTGAAAATGGGATTCTTCGCTTTTATGGCGATAAAGCGAGCAATAAAAAACACGATAACGGTGACAGGAAGCCACATATTATTTGTCTCCCTTCTTTAAAAAGCGATCAAGGAACACCGAAAGCACAATCAATACGATCAAAGAGCCACCCACAGCACTAGCTAGAATAGGGAGTGCGTTGCTCACTAGCATATCGAAGTGATTCATCAGGCCGACACTTATCGGCACAAATAGCAAAATCATATAGCGAATAAACACATGAGCTCCGGGTTGCACTAGGCGAACCGGGACAACGCCGCTGGCGAGGCCGGCAAATAGAAGCAACATGCCAAACACACTTCCGGGAATGGATACGTCGAGTAGGCTTTGAAGGGCGTTACCTAACCAAAGTGAAACAAAAATAATGGCAAAAGAGGCTACATAGCGAAGCACGGTTTTTAGCATGGCTTCCTCTTAGTAAAAAATAGAGTGTTCATACAGTGGGCAGCCTAAACATAGAATAATTAGGCTGCCTTCGACTACGTGGATGAAGGTGTTAAGAAACGAGACGCTCCACGTAGCGGTAGACGGATTTTAGTATGGCGAGCTTTTTCTCGTCAGACTCATGTTCGTGAACTAAGTTTTCCATATTTAGCATGTAGTCTTCAATACGACTTTCGAAAAACTCACGACAATGATTTGTCCACCTTGCCTGCTCCGACTCATCAAGCGTCCAAGCGAAATGGCGCGCGCGATATCGGAATAGCAGAGGTTCAATTCTAGGATCACTAAAACTAATGTCTAATGCAGACAGATTATTCGGATCTGTCTCGCGAATAATATCCATCGCACTTTTATCCGCAGGAGTGAAGAATCCGCTGTAGAGTTGAGTATCGACATCATTGTCTTCTGCATATTCACGTTCAATGCTGTAGAGGCCGATCAACTTTTCACGAACTTCTGGATGCTGCTTAATAAGCGCAAGGTTCTTTAAACACTGCTCTCGGTCAATACCAATGTTCGCTGCATTTTCGGCAGTGAGTGTTTTGGCCGGCGCTAGAATTGGGCACTTGTTTAAGTGAATAAGTTTGAGTGGCACCGGAAGCTCATCTTGACCGAGTTCATCGCGCTTGGTGTAGAGTCTTTGGTGCAGCGCTTCAACATCAAGATCGAGCAAAGGCTGAGGATCTTTCGCTAAATCCGCCACAATAACTGCGTTTTGATTGGTAGGATGCCAAGCAATAGGGACTACCCAGCTGGTATACTGGCACTCCTTCCCAAGCATTCCTGATACGTGCATCAGTGGCGTCATATTGACGATATCAACCAACTCGTTCAGCTTACGCTTTTGCCGCATTGAATAGAAATAATCAAACAGTTTAGGTTGAGCTGCTTTGACTTTTTTTGCTAGCTCAATAGTAGCGATTACATCGGCCATCGCGTCGTGAGCATTTTCATGCTCAATACCGTTGGCAACGGAAAGGTGCTCCAATTTGAAACTGGTAAATCCTTCTTCATTTTCTGGCCACTCAATACCATCTGGGCGCAGTGCGTGACACGCTCTCATGACATCGAGTAGATCCCAACGAGAGTTCCCGTTTTGCCAGCTCCAAGCATAAGGATCGATGAAATTGCGGTAGCAAGTGTATCGAGTCACTTCATCGTCAAAGCGGATGCTGTTATAGCCAAGACTAGTCGTATTTGGCGTCGCTAATTGTTCATGAATTTTGGCGATGAACTCAGGCTCCGAGAGCCCTTTTTCTTGGCATAGCTGAGGGGTAATACCGGTAATTAGCGCAGCTTCTGGTGAAGGAAGGTAATCGGCGGGTGGCTGGCAATAAATGACCAAAGGGTCGCCAATGATATTAAAGTCTGCATCTGTTCTTACCCCAGCGAACTGACAAGGTCTGTCTTTCGCCGGGCTCACCCCCCAAGTTTCGTAATCGAAGAAGAAAAAAGTGGGTTGGTGCTGAGACATGGGGCATGCTTCCTTTGTTCTGAGAGAGAGCCTTTACAATCAGGGCTTTCCGTTGAGTCCATATTAGACCACCGCTGCCAAAACATGGCAATCAACAATCTATTTTTCAGATGTTGTTGCTGCCTAATTGTTCATTCCTCTGTACTTTTAAAGGAAATATACAATACGGCAAATTGTTTACTATATTAAAAGAAAAAAGGCGAGGTACATTACATGGGACGTGTGCCGATTATGATGTTGTGCGCCACACTGCTTTTGGGCTGTGGCGAGAAGGAAACGACGCAATCTCGACCTAAAGATGTCACGGTGGTAACGGGTCTTCAGCCCGGTGCCAGTTTGTTGTATCTCGCCCATGCCGCGGAAAGGTTTGAAAAGCAAAATCTGAACCTGACAATCGAACCCAGACCCAGTGGAACATTAGCGCTGCGTTCAGTGATTGATGGTGAAATCGATGCCGACGTCATATTCGCCGCGGATATTGCCTATCTCGCACGTCAAGATTTACTACCGGATTATCGTGTAGTCGCGACGGTCTTTGATTCAGATAACTCCAATGCTATTGCAAGCCTGCAACCATTTTCGAGCCTTGCGGATCTGGAAAATAAGGTGCTCTGTACACAATATGTATCAGCGCTGCACTTTTTTGGACAAGCTTTGGCTGAGCGAAGTGGCGCGCAAAATGTCATCTTTAAATTTGTGCCCGTCTCTAAGCTTAATCGTCACCTCATTGAAGGTGAATGCGACTATATAACGATTCGAGAGCCCTTTGTTTCAGAGCTTATTTCTCAAACAAACCAGACCGGCTTTGTGAAGTATTTTCCCGGAACGTTCCTTCAATATGAATTGATGCTGGCGCATCGACGCCTTTCCGATGAAGACGTATCGCGATTGCTGCTTGCAATGATTGACGCAGAATCCGTCCTAGAAGATCAGCCTGATTATGCCAAGCAAGTGCTGATGGACAGCTTTAATGCTGATGCCAAACAAGTGCAAAAGCTTCTCGCAGACAGCGTATTATCGGTGTCGCTTTACCAGCCACTCATCGCGTTGTTTGATCGTGAGTTTGTTTGGTTGCAGTCACATGGGCTGTCAACTGACTCAATGACCGACACAAAAAGCCTATTAAGACCAAAACCGCTTCGTGATGCTGCGCCGCTTAGACAGACGATTTTAGATTATGAAAACCAGTATTAAGCAAATTCTAACCCTGTTTGTAACTTTGGTTGCCGCTTTCATGTTAACCACGGCTTACCTATCCCAAAAGCAAAATGCGGTGCGAGATGAAGTACTGTCTTTGGATGAGCAGGCTTTTGCAATCAGTCAACAAGCATCGCGTTTAAACGTAATCGTCGCTGATTATAATCTGTATCGTCGTTCTGACTCTCTAACCCTGTGGTCGAATACCCTAGACAAGATCGAGGAGCAAGCGGGTCAACTACTCAACATCACTCAGTTGGAAGAGAAGATGTTGGCCAAGCGCCTGTCTATCGATATTGCTCGGATACGAATGCAGTTTGAGCGATTGAGCGAAGCAACGATTGACAAGGATATTCAGTGGATCACCATCAATCTGAACGCTTATAGTCAGAATTTGATTACCCAACTGCATAACTTGAGTGAAGAGGCGAGACAGCTCGCGACGCTCGAAGTATCGAGACTATCTTGGTATCAAACCGTGGCGGTGGGCAGCACCACGTTTCTCTCAATTGTCGTTTTGATTGTGCTGTATACAGCGTTGATTGTGCCACTTAAAACTGTGCGACATGAAATGAAGAAAATCGGCCAAGATTATGCTCATTATGACTCGAACCAGTCCAAAAACTCTCGTATTCGAGAATGGCATGAACTGTTTCAAAGCCTTGAGGAGATGTGCCGGGAGCTACAAGTCACAACCGTGAGTAAAAAAGCGCTTGTTGCGGAAGTCGAAATGCGTAAAGAGGCAGAAGGCAACGCAGTGTCTCTCGCTCGCACCGATTTTCTTACTGGTCTTCCTAACCGATTGAGTTTTTTTGAGCGCTTTAAAGTCCTTCTTGAAAATAACCGAAGCGCATTCTTGTTTTTCCTTGATATCGATAACTTTAAGTCTGTAAATGACAACTTAGGCCATTTAGCCGGTGATACACTGTTGAAAACGGTGAGCGCGTCTATTTTACAGCTCTCTGATGAGCGGGACAGTATCGCTCGTTTGGGCGGAGACGAATTCGCCATTCTACATTTCGCAGATAGTGAACAAGAAGCGTTGTTGTTTGCTCGTGAGTTACAAGCGCTCGTCCGTCTTCCTGTGACTTTTGAATCTACTCAACTCCGAATTGATTGCTCTATTGGGATAGCACGTTATCCAGATGATGGTGTAGAGATCAAGTCTCTACTTTTCTGCGCGGATACGGCAATGTATTTTGCGAAGCGCAATCCTGTGAGTACGTCAGGTATTCAGCGTTTCACGGTAGATATTGGGGAGGCGAGTCGACGTAAATTCAGTTTGTATCATAAACTTCGCAGAGCAGTTGAGCAGGGCAGTTTTGAGGTCTGGTTTCAGCCTCAAGTAGAAGTGGGTACTTTGAATGTGACGGGGTTTGAGGCTCTGCTACGTTGGAAACAAAGTGATGGTAGTTACGTGAGTCCGGCCGTCTTTGTTCCAATGCTTGAAAGAACCGTCGATATTATAAGGGTTGGCGAGTTTGTGTTTGAAAAATGCATAGAGTTCCAACGTAGGTTGGAGAGCAGCGGTTTCAATCATACCGTGTCGATCAATATCTCCGCTGTACAACTTGAACATGAGCACTTTATTCCATTTTTGAAACGCAGGGTACTTGAAACGGGACTGAGTGCGAGCCGTTTTCCGCTCGAACTCACGGAAACCGCGATATTTCGAAACAAGCAAGAAACACTGCTTTCTCTAGACCGACTCAAAGAAATGGGCTTTTCGTTGCAGTTGGACGATTTTGGCACTGGCAATGCCTCGCTAGACTTATTGAAAAACTTCCCATTTTCCACCGTTAAAATTGATTGTTCTTTCACTAAAGAAGCAGCCAACAAGCCAGAAACTAGAGCGATTATTAAAGCGATAACCTTACTTTCAAAGGAGCTGTCGTTTGATGTCGTCATTGAAGGAGTAGAAACGGTACAGCAACAGGCTTTCGCGAGAGAGTACGGTATTAAGGTTGCGCAAGGTTTCTACTATGCTAAAGCGATGCCAATGAATGAGGCGATCGCTTGGCTTGAGCACTATGACCACTACTCTACGGCGCTTTAATTCCTCATACGCAACTCATGTAGTTATCGGAATTAATTATTGGCCATTTGGACGTCTAGACGTTGACAAGTCTGTTGGTTGAGATTAGTCTGCTCGCCTTTCTATCATCGGCGCGACTTTTAGTATGTCTACACAACATTTAACTTCTCAATCAGTTAAGGCTTCTGGGGTAGCTCTTTTACCTCTTGCTCTGTTTTTAACTCTTTTTATTGGAGTAGGTAGTTACCTATCTTGGAAAGGGGTTGAATTTGCTTTCTATCAGCTACCTGCACCGATTGCAGCGCTGCCTGCAGTGGTATTGGCAGTCTTGCTGAGTAAAGAGAAGCTTAACCGTGCGATTGAGCAGTTCTTGCGTGGTGTTGGCCATCAAGACATCGTTGCAATGTGCATGATCTATTTATTGGCTGGTGCTTTTGCTGCGGTCGCTAAAGCCTCGGGTGGTGTTGATGCAACGGTAAACCTTGGCCTTTCTGCAATCCCAACCAGTATGATTTTGCCAGGCATTTTTCTTATTTCCGCTTTCATTGCGACGGCAATGGGGACGTCTATGGGCACGATTGCAGCGGTCGCGCCTGTTGCTCTAGGTATCGCACAGTCAGCGGGAATGAGTATTCCGTTGACGGCAGGTGTCGTGCTTAGCGGAGCGATGTTTGGCGATAACTTGTCGATAATCTCGGATACCACTATTGCAGCGACTCGCTCTCAAGGATGTCACATGAGAGATAAGTTTAAAGAGAATGTTAAAATTGCGATTCCCGCTGCGTTAGCTGCAATGCTTATTTTTGCTTTCAATAGTTCGGCGACGACTTTACCTGAAACTGGCGAAATTGAGTGGCTTAAAGTAATGCCTTATTTGGCCATTCTTTTCTTAGCAGTATCTGGTTTGAATGTGTTCGTTGTATTGACTGTCGGTATTTTACTTGCTGGTGGAGTGAGTTTGCTCTCTGTTGATGACTACAGTCTAACGACACTCGGCCAGGATATTTACACTGGTTTTGGCAATATGCAGGAAATCTTCCTGTTATCGATGTTGATTGGTGGTTTGAGTGAGCTGATGCGCCTGCAAGGTGGATTGGCATTTTTAACTAAGCTAGTGAGCCGAGCTATCCGCACTTTTGGTTCGACACATGATAAAACCTCAAGCCGCAGAGCAAGTGAGTTTGGGATTGCTGGTTTGGTTTCGATGGTTAACCTTTGTACTGCTAACAACACCGTAGCGATTATTGTGTCGGGCAGTGTGGCTAAAGAGTTGGCCGATGAGTATCAAGTCGCGCCAAAACGTTCGGCAAGTCTACTAGATATTTACTCTTGTGTGATCCAAGGGCTGCTGCCTTATGGCGCTCAGGTACTATTGCTGGGTTCGGTATTTAACTTGTCGCCATTGGATGTCATCGCGAACTCTTACTATTGTTTTGCTCTCGCGATTGCGGCTGTCGTTGCTATTTTCCTTAAACGCTCTCAGGAGCAGATATAACGGCTGTTTGTTAGAAGCGGAATGGCTGCTTATTGTTGCAAATGAATCTCTATAAGTCCTGATGATACATTTAGTAACAAAAGGTAGAGCATTGGCTAATATTGAAAGAGTGTTGTGATTTGGTTAGCGAGTGGTCAAATGCTTCGTCGAGTGATTGACAAAGTGTTTTGCACATAAGTAACCTAAACGGGTGACAATTCAAGACTAGCAAGCGGAAAGTTTTACTTGCTAACCCATATTAGCCAAGAGGAAGTAGCATGTCTGAATTACAAATTATTAAAGCCGACTACACTGCCGTATCTGATCTGTGTTCCATGTTCTTAGATGCATACGCAGATAATGAAGCAATGCAAGCCGCATTGCGTCAAGATGAAGTGGCAGATTTTGCCCATGATTGTTACTGGCGCTGGGCAATTGGCGAATGGGGACTTGCTGGTGGAGAAGTTTATACAACACCTGAAAGAGATGGCTGCGTTATCATGCGCCCGCCAGGCGCTCATCAACCCGATGTCATGCAGAAAATGGAAGTGCTATCTATCGTTACTCGCATGATGGGTTCTAACCGAATCGAGATTGCCAAAGAAGTATGCGAACAAATGCTTGCCGTACCTCCAATGCAAGACTGCTACTGGCTATGGGGTTTGGGAGTATCTCCAAAAGCAGGTGGTAAAGGTTTAGCAAGTGCACTTATTAAAACGGTCACTGATCAAGCCGATGCGGCAGGCAAGCCAACGTATGTTGTTGCCTCAAGTGAAAAGGTCGTGAAGACGTTTGAACGACGTGGTTTTGAAGTCCTTTCTAAGAGTGAAAACTTCCCTTACTGGTTTATGTTACGCCCAGCTCAAGCGTAATTGAATTTTGATGAAAAACGCGCTAGTTAAGCTAGCGCGTTTTTTTGTGCCAAAATTGCGAGGGACAGTATAGAAACACACCAGCCTTTCCGATTGTTCAAATACTTATGGTAGCGTTGTTTGATTTGAATATGGCTTCTTATCAATCAGTTAAGGTAGGTTTTCATTGCTTAAGTATACAACGTTACTCTTTATCCCAGTACTTTTAAGTGGCATAGTCGGTTGTAAAGACAATCACGAGTTGTACCAAAACCCACCGCAATACATCACGGATCAAATTGACCCTTATATGCCGTTAGCGCTTGAGTTTGTTAAGAATAATGAAAGGCGCGCGCTAGAAAATGGTGTCCCATTATTGCCGCAGTATATGGACATTGCTCAGCGCGTCGGTATAAAGCATCCCGAAAGGGTTAGGGTATTGTATGTTGATGAATTACCTATGCCCAAGAATGACCCTCTTAAGTTTCAAATGGATCGGTTGGGGCTAGATTCGCCATACTTAGTAGGGATGACTTATGGCTATGGCATTTACATTAAGCATGCCGCAAAAGGTGATAAACTGCTGCTGTCTCATGAATTAATCCATGTGCGTCAAGCTGAGGAGCTAAGCCTAGAGGGCATCACTCGTGAATACTTCTTGCAGTTAAAGATATTTGGTTATCAAGAATCGCCGATAGAGATTGAAGCGTACAATAATGCGCATAAATACCTTTAGTTATTAACGAACACAATTATGATCCAATGGCCATGTCTATTTAAACTCGAAGGTGATGATGAATTGCTATTCCTTGCATTGGAAGCTGACTTAGTTAATGAGTTGGAGTCACTCATTGCCAGTGACGAAGACATATTGATCGACTCTAGCGGAGAGGTTTTCAAGGTAGAATTGGACTCCAGTCATAACATCTCGTTCAAAGCTCAGTATAAAACTCTGACACTTGAAGAGGTGATATCGTTGGTACAAGCCCATGAATTTGCACTGGCTCAAGTATGTGTTATCAAAATTGGATTCAATTCGATCAAAGAAGCTGTTCAGGCTATGCGAACTACTCACTAAAGTAGTTGCTTGTAACTCCGATGATGAATCTGCGGCTTGTGAAAGCACAATCTGTTACACTGCCGCCCGTTAACTAATTTCAGGTACAAAACATGAGTCAAGAGCAGCCCAACAATCCATTACATGGTCTAACGTTAGAAAAAATATTAGTCCGTCTTCAAGAGCATTACGGCTGGAAAGGTTTGGATGCGGAAATTCAGATCAACTGCTTTTACAACAACCCTTCAATTAAATCTTCATTAAAGTTTTTGCGCCGAACTCCGTGGGCGAGAGAAAAGGTAGAAGCGCTCTACATCGATACTTTCTGTAAGTAATAACATCATTGCTCAGCCCGTGTGTTGAGGGTAGACTGACTTAAAAATCAATGTGTTAATGGAGTACGTGTTGAAAGTCTATCTATCAGGTGAAATTCATACCGACTGGCGAGAGCAGATCATTGAGGGATGCAAAGCGAAGAGCCTTGATATCAGCTTCACCTCTGCCAATACCCATCATGAATCAAGTGATGCTGCAGGCGACGGCTTAGGTGTCGAGTCTCAGCAGTTTTGGCGCGATCATAAGTCTGCCAAAGTAAACGCAATACGCATTCAAACAGCCATCAAAGCGTGTGACGTTGCGATTATCCGGTTTGGCGATAAGTACAAACAGTGGAACGCCGCTTTTGATGCAGGTTACTGCGCAGCACTTGGCAAACCTTACATTACATTGCACGACGACAGCTTGGTGCACGCTCTCAAAGAGGTCGATGGCGCGGCGCAAGCATGGGCAACCACACCGGAACAAGTCGTAGATTTGCTGGCTTATCTTGTTTCTTAAGGTATTTAAGGTCGCGCATGAAAAAGAAAGGACGCAATATGCAATATAAAGTCGTTAAAGACTACACTGACACCCCTGAGAAACCAATCATCATTACAAAAGGAGAGCAGCTCAAGGTAATCGAAGAGTCTGACGCTCAGGGTGATTGGCCGAACTGGATATTTTGTCGTGGCGAAGACAAAAAGGGCTGGGTTCCTAAGCAAATTCTCATCATAGAGAGTGATATTGCAACCGTTCAGAAAGACTACCAGGCTATTGAGCATCGCTTATCTGTGGGCGAATTACTTGTTGCTGAATTTGAACTCAACGGTTGGATTTGGTGTGCAAAGTCCAGCGACAAAGATGCAATGGGTTGGTCGCCGTTGAATCATCTCGAGCGCGTTTGAACCGATTTATATTAGAGACAAGGAAGAGTCTATGTTACGTGAAATGACGAAAGAGGATTTTGACGCATTTTGGCCTACCTTTTCACAAGTCATCGCCGCTCAAGAAACCTACGCATTCGATCCACATATGACGCTAGAGCAGTCACATGAAATATGGTGCGAGGTACCTTTAAAGACCTTTGTCTATGTTGTTGAAGGTGAGATGTTGGGCTCCTACTATATCAAGCCAAATGCTGCTGGACCAAGTCGTCATATTTGCAACTGTGGTTACATGGTTTCAGAAAATGCTCGAGGTAAAGGTATAGCAAGGCAAATGTGTGAGCACTCTCAGCAAGTTGCAATTGAGCTAGGGTTTGAAGCGATGCAGTTTAACAGTGTTGTATCGTCCAATAAGATTGCGGTAGAGCTTTGGAAGAGGTTAGGTTTCGAGATAATAGGTACGATACCTAGCGCTTATAACCATGGTCGCCTTGGTTATGTTGATAGTTATGTGATGTATAAGCGTTTGTCGTAAAGCGTGCCCTCAGTTCTAGTTAACACCTTGTCCAACAAAGAATAGTGTGCGCGCAGAAGTTGATATTTTTGTTAGATCTGAATAGTGTGTGTAACGGAGTATTAACAAAGGGCGGGTGCCATGAACATTGGGATTTATATCTATAAGGACGTAGAGGTATTGGACTTCGCAGGTCCGTTTGAGGTGTTTTCTACGGCAAACCGCTTTTTGTCTGATGAAGACAAGTGGAGCGTCAGTTTGCTATCACATAACCACGGTACGGTAAGTGCGCGCGGCGGATTTAACGTTCAGTCTGATCACTCGATTCTAAGTCATCCAAAACTTGACGTTGTCATTATTCCCGGCGGTATTCACGAACCAGAGATGAATAATGACAAATCTATGGACTGGATTGCCAAAGTTTCGCAACAGGCGAATTTCGTCGCTTCGGTGTGTACCGGTGCTTTTTTGTTAGCCAAAGCTGGGGTTATTACCAATCAAGCGGTCACTACTCATTGGGAAGACCAAGATGATTTAAAAGCGAAGTTTCCTAATTTGACGGTTAAGTCTGGAGTACGTTGGGTGGATGTTGGCAGCATAGTGACCTCTGGGGGGATATCGGCGGGCATCGATATGAGCCTAAGGTTGGTTGAAAAGCTAAAGGGCAGAGAGGTGGCGTTAAAAACGGCGAAACAAATGGAGTTTGATTGGAATGAACATGGATTGGTTTTATGACGTTAACGATTAGAAAAATAGACGTTCCAGTTACCGAGGAGTTAGTCACTCTTTCGGTAGAAGACAGCCAACTCCCATTTGTGGGTATCACGTCGGAAATTGTTCATAAAAGTCTCACTAAGCCATTAGAGACCCAATGGGTCATTTATTCCAATGATATAGCGGTAGGATTCTTTTTACTCGATCAAGGCTATGCAAGCACTATGAGCGATGCACCTAGCGGCGCGATAGGGCTAAGAGCCTACTTTATCGATAAACGCTATCAAGGACTTGGGCTTGCCAAAGCTTCTCTGAACCTCATTACCGGACAATTTCATTCTTGGCTTAACATAGCGCCCTGTGATTTGTATCTGACCGTCAATTGCAAAAACACCGTCGCTTACCAGTTGTATCAAAAAGTCGGTTTTGATGACACTGGAGACCTCTATTTGGGGGGAGAAGCCGGTCCGCAACACATTATGTGCTTCAAATCAAAGAAAACCCGCTCGATAGGACTATGATGCACGCTTCGATTTAATCGTCGTTAGTCTATTTTGTCGTTAACCTATTTTGTTGTCGTGAGGTGCTCAGGTGATCTCTAAACTACCCCGTTGGATTGAATCTGGAGCTTTTGTGCTGGCGTTGCTTGCGGGAACCGTAAACGCTATCGGTCTACTTGGATTTCAACACCAAGCTATTTCACACCTATCAGGGACGGCAACGCTACTTGGAACTCAGCTAATCAATGATTGGTCAGCGGCAGGGCACTTGTCGGCCATTGTTGTGAGTTTTCTTGTTGGGTCGGCCATTTCTGGGCTATTCATTTCGAACGTATCCCTTAAGCTTGGTCGACAGTACGAATGGCTACTGTGTATCGAGAGCCTATTTTTGTTGGCTGCGACATACTTTTTGCTTAGTGGCTCGCAAACCGGTAGCTATTTTGCATCGGCGGCGTGTGGCCTTCAGAATGCACTCGCAACGACATTTAGCGGTGCGGTTGTTCGCACAACGCACGTGACTGGGATTGTCACTGATCTTGGGATTATGATTGGCTCTACGTTGCGTGGAGAGACATTCGATAAGCGTAAAGCGAAGCTGTTTGTGACGATTTTGCTTGGCTTTATCCTTGGTGGCATAGTTGGTGCTTTACTTTTCAAGAGCTTGGCATTTTTGGCGCTTGTTGTACCTGCTATTGTTTGTATACTACTTGCTCTAGTTTATCGAATCTACCGCAAGCGGATTGCCTACACCAATCGAGCTAGTTGAGCGGGGATCAGCAAAGTAAGGGAAGGATACCAATGACTGAGCAATGGATTGTTGATGCGTTTACCCAAGTTCCATTTAAAGGCAATAGTGCCGCTGTCATCGTCGTTGATGAGTACCAGAATGAAACTTGGATGCAAAACGTCGCAATCGAGAATAACTTGTCCGAAACGGCCTTCCTAAAATACCTTGGTACCAACCACTACTTCATCCGCTGGTTTTCCCCCATGATGGAAATCGATTTTTGTGGTCACGCGACGTTGGCATCGGCATATGTGCTGTTTGAGCAATTCAAACTAACAGGCAAAATCACGTTTTCTACGGAAAAGGTCGGTGACTTAGTCGTATCAAAAGGCGAGAAGGGAAGAATCGAAATGACCTTCCCCAATCGTTCTCCACAGCCGGTTGCAGAGATTCCAACTCCTCTCCTAGACGGCCTTTCTATTAAACCCAAGCATATTTTACGTAGTGAGCAAGCTTATTTTGCTGTGTATGACCAAGCCAGTGATGTGCTCGATTTGAAAACAGATAATGAACAGCTAAAGCGCTTGGCGCCTTTCGATGTGGTCGCAACAGCGCTAAGTGCTGATGACCGCTACGATTTTGTCTCCCGGTATTTTTGGCCAGCAAATGGTGGCGATGAAGATCCAGTAACCGGTTCGATTCACGCCGGCCTTGTGCCGTATTGGAGTGAAAGGCTAAACAAGACAAGTTTAACTGCGCTGCAAGCTTCAGCGAGAACGGGCGTTCTCTATGGGTTACTAAAACATGACAAAGTCCTGATATCCGGAGACGCAGTTTTGTTTGCGAAGTCTCAGCTATTTGTATAGTGTGACGACAAATTTTGGGGGTTAGCCTCAAGCAACTGAACGGAAGAATAGAGCGATGAAACTGTCAAAAAGAGAAAGTCGCGTGGTAAACAGTGCGATTGACCAATGGCACGAAGAAGGTGTGATCACTGATGACGATCGCAGCAAACTCAAAGGCAGTTATGAAGTTGCGAGTATTGACTGGTCACTGATTGCTAAGTACTCATTCTGGGTCGCCATTTTATGTATCGTACTCTCAGTCTTGTCAGTACTGCTCGACAAGTGGTTAATTGAACTTATTGAACAAATCTTTAGCGCGCCTGATATCGCGAAAAGCGGATTTTTTGCTGTCGTGGCCGCGGGTTTTTATCTCTACGGCGTAAGAAGAAAGTCGAGCGCACCAGATAAAACCTTCAGCAATGAAGCGTTATTCGTATTGGGTATCATCAGTACCGCCATTTCTATCTATTTTATTGGTCAAGTCATTGAAACCAATAGCTTAACGAAACTGATCCTGCTTGCGTCCATTGTTTATGGTTTACTTGGATTTTGGATACCATCCTTGTTGGTGTGGGCGTGTGCCTTGCTTAGTTTGAGCATTTGGTTTGGCATTGAAACCTACCAGTGGGATGAGTCTGGCTATTTTCTTGGCATGACACTGCCTCTACGGTTTGTATTGTTTAGTGCAATTCTGGTTGCGCTGGGGATGACAACTCAGCGTAAGTGGCCACAGTTTGAAGACTTTTCCATTACGACTCGCGCCTATGGATTGATTTTGTTCTTTTTGTCGCTTTGGGTTGTCTCTATTTTTGGCAATTACGCCGATTTCGCAGAGTGGGGAGATGTGAGGCAGTTTTCGCTCATCTATTGGTCGGTATTGTTGCTCATCGCTTCGCTTGCAGCGCTTTATCACGGTATCAAGTTTGACGATGAGCTAAATCGTGGCTTTGGTTTAATTTTCGTGTTTATCAACCTGTATACTCGATTCGTTGAGTACTTTTGGGAAGGCACGCATAAAGCACTGTTTTTTGCCGTACTCGCAGCAAGCTTTTGGTTTTTCGGTACTCGCGCTGAAAAGATCTATCGTCTTGGTCAGCGTCCACGAACGGTGGAAACAGAGAGCGAATAAGTTCGCTTAGGTTTTTACTCGTACACTTCTACCGATTGCGCTTCCATTGTATAGGCGGTGGTCACATCCGTGGCACCGTCTGACAGCTCAATATTAGACGAGTTGGTTTGTTGAGCTAGCGTACCTTCCACCCAAACTGGGGTATACAAGCCTCTAAATTGCACGCCTTGAGGAAAGCTTACTACGACCATTTGATTGGCTGGTGGGGGCGGGGTATGAATACAAGCACCAGCAGTGGGCACCAGAATAAACTCAGTAACTGTTAAGTTGTCGAATTCCAGTGGAACGATAAACCCCGGGAGTCGTCCTTGTTTACCAATCAGATCATTGTTTACCTTCATGTTCCAGTCGGAGTGATCTTCATCGATTTCTTTTTGCTCTTCAATCAGCGCAAGGATATTCACACCTTTTTCAGCGAAACGCAGTAGGGCTTGGCGATAATCCTCTTCTCGGACTACTCTCTCATCATCATGGCTGTTTTGATAGTCTACAACCATCATTAGGTCGTATCGGGATTTGATGTCGTAGTCTTTGAAATGATTGGTGTAACTTGGTGCGTCTATCTCCTGTGCTAGGTCTTGCCAGCTCCAATCATTGGCATAACCACTCACAGAAACAACAGCGAAAAACCAAGCAAGTACACGCACAGTGACAACCTCTAAAACTCATTACTCAATATCGCCGACACGCTACCAGCATAAGTCGACCATGTACATGTACAAATTATAGTTTTCATTCGTGTTGTGTAACAGTTGGTAATGGATTGCCTTATTTGTCTACTGTGCCCGATGATTGTGGTTTAGGTTCATTATTGTTTTTTGGTAAAGCTTGGGCGTTAGTCCACTAATGCGTTTAAACGAGCGCGAGAAATGGGAAATATCAGAGAATCCTAGTTGACTGGCAATATGAGTAAGAGATAGCTCCTCACCCATCATGTCGACGGCAACGGTGAAAACTAGGTTGTCTTTGATATGACGAAAGTTGGTGCGCTCTTCTTTGAGGCGCCTTTGCAATGTGCGTGGGGACAGCTTAAGGAGTTTGGCCGCATTTTCGAGTGTTAAGTTATGTTCTCGTACATAGGGCAATAGTGCGGTAAATACTTGGTCGGTAAAGTTGGCATGCCAGGTGACAAGTGGCGCTTGGGTTTCGGTATCTTTGGCCGTGATGTTGGGCTGCTGATCTAAAATTTCATCTTCGATTAACCACTCGATACGATCATTGCTGACGATGTATTGGGTCGACTTACCGATGATTGCTTGGTAAAGCTCTATTTCATCAATCTGGATTTTAAGCTGTTTAGGCGTCCAGTGACTCTTGGTCAGTGCTCGTATTAGCTCAATCGTATACAACACAGCCCAGACTTCAGACCAAATAAACGGGTCACTGCCATCATTCTCCCGCTTACACCAATACCAGGTTCTTCCGTGCGCTGTTTCAAGTCCAACGCTAACGTTGGTGGCGTCATAAGCAAATACATCACGCGAATGTTCCAAGGCCTCTCTAACTGTACTGCACTCAGAGAATTGTCCTAATAGTTTTGGTAGTGACTTTTGTTTGATGGCGGTTCTTACTAGGTCACCAAAATTGGTCATTCCAAGTTGATTTCCGAGCAAATATAACAGCCGTTTTACAGGCTCTTGCGGCAAGAATTCTTGGTCTAAATCAAACAGATCGGGTGGCAGCCCTGAGTCGCGGATCGCTTGATGTGGGTCTTCCCCGTATTCACGAAATAGTTCAACCAAAATACGAGCATAACTCGATTTAATCAGTCTATTGGCGGGCTCTTGGGGTGTAGGCATGATTCAGACTCTTGAAAAGTATTGTTTTTAGCTTAGCTACTTGGCGTGAAATGGCAACTTTTTGATATCGCGCTCGTTAACATTATCAATGATTGAGAATGAAAACTGAATGCATGATCGATGACTCTAAAATACTAATTTATAAAGCAATTAATTTTTAATCTCTGCTTATTTAGTCTATACCTAAATAAACTAAAGTCGAAGAATTGTTAACAAGGGCGACACAATGAGTGATAAAAGCGAACCGGCTACCCCATCCACGGATAATGCTGAGCAAAAAGAGTTGGATAGTCAGCAAGCGAACGCTAAACAAAACAAAGTCAAGAAGGTGACCAATGGCCTCATCATCGCCATTGCGGTTAGCCTTGGTGTTAGCATCATTTCTGACAGAATTATCCCTTCAACAGACAACGCCCGAGTTAAAGGTTATGTCGTACCGGTTAAACCCCAAGTATCAGGGCAAGTCATTGATATTCAAGTACAACCAAATCAACTGGTCTCTGAGGGCGATATCTTGGTGTCTCTTAATCCAGTGGATTATGAGATTGCAGTTAAAAAAGCTGAGCAAGATCTGGAAATTGCAGGGCAGAATGTTGGCGCACAAACCGCGAGTATTGCCTCGGCTCAGGCGAGACTTACCAGTGCAGTCGTTGAACGAGATAATGTTGAATTGCAAACTCGACGAGTGTTAGGTCTAGCAGAGAAAGGTGTGGTGTCTGACTCTGAGGCGGATAAAGCACGTGCCAATCTCGCGACTGCGAGAGCAAACGTCGCTAATGCTCAAGCTGATTTAGAGCGTGCTAATCGCCAACTCGGTGCTGAAGGTGAAGAAAATAGCCAAATCAAAGCCGCACTATTGGCGTTGGAAAAAGCGCAGATCGATCTAGAGCGTACTGTCGTACGAGCGCCGACCAATGGCGGGGTATCAAACTTTAGCCTTTCTGAGGGTTTTTATGCCAGTGCGGGTCAACCTATCATGACGTTCGTTTCTACTGATAGTATCTGGATTGAAGCGTACTTTCGTGAGAACAGCCTAGGTAATATCCAACCAGGGAACGAGGTGGAAATCGCATTAGACTTTGCGCCGGGTAAGGTAGTGAAGGGGCGTATTTCCAGCGTGGATTGGGGGGTTGACTGGGGGCAAAGCAATCAAGCGGGTAAATTGGCACAAGCCAACAATCAGACCGGCTGGTTGAGACAAACTCAAATGCTGCCAGTGAGTATCGAGTTTGATACTACAGATACGACCGGTTTGTTGAGAATCGGCGGGCAAGCCGATGTGGTCGTGTATACCAGTGACAACGGGATCTTTAATCTTTTAGGTAAAGCTTGGATCCGTCTAGTAAGTTGGATGTCTTATGTCAGATAGTTCGACTAATGAAGCTGAGAGCGCTGTCTCTTCTGGGCTCTCTGATGCTACTCAAAATCGTATTTTGCGCTTTACCATTGGCGTCGCTTTAGCGACGTTTTTGGCGGCGTGGATAGATTGGCCGCTAGCCTTTGTGGCACCAATTTTTACTGCAAAATTTTTGTTTGAAAAACGAGTGCTGCACATTGATATTGTCTATGAGCTGCTGCTAGCCATGATCGTTACCGTGGCTATTGGTGTGGCGCTGAGTGTTGGGTTTGCGCAGTATCCAATTCCGATGCTTCTCAGTGTCGCGGCTTTGATGCTGGTGGGTTACTACCTGTTCCTTAATCCGAAATGGAATTTGTTCGCGACCATCCTACTAATGTCGACGTTGATGTTGCCATTTATGGCCATTCAAAGCACAGGAACAACCATCTTCTTAGCCGTAGGGCTGAGTTTATCTGGTGCGATTTCAGTAGGCATTTTTGCACTTATGCATGTCTACCTTCCTGAGCGCGAGGAGACGTATCAAAGCCATAAAGCCGTTGAACTGTCGGATTCGTTTCGTTGGTTTTCAGCGGTGCGCGCCCTGATTGTGGCTTTTCCTGTGGTATGCGTCTTTTTTGTATTCCAGATTTCCGAAGCTTTGCTGTCAATGATATTCATCGCCTTGTTGTCGCTGATGATCACAGGCGAGAAGTCGGTGAAGTTAAGTGTGTTCCTTTTGATTAGCAATGCTATTGGTGGGGTGATAGCCATCATTGTGTTTGGTTTTCTTGCCTTGGTGCCAAACATCGGTTTTTACACGCTATTCATTGCGTTGTTGGCGATTTTTCTCGGGCAAAAAATGTATACGGAATCCGCCAAGGCGCCAATCTATGCTACGGCGCTCAATACTGCGCTGGTGCTAATTGGCACCACATTGATGAGTTCAGGTGTGATAGATGAAAAGATGTGGATACGTTTAGGGCTGCTTGCATTGGTGGCGGTGTATATGGTTGTGGCGGCGTTCTTTATCGAGACTCGCCAATGGAAAGTACTTCAATTTAAAGGACAAATGATGGCGTCGAAGTAATCGACGTCTTCTTTGATATCGAATTAGATTTGGCGGCAAGCACATTCTACAGCGCTATGTTGGCTATCGATTTGTGCAGAAATTAGGCTCGGTGCAGAAGATAGCTCTATGCAGACGATAGCATTGCGCTAGGCCGCTGGTCAATTAAGTAGTTACGTAGTTAGGAACCAATATGTGGAAAGGGATATCAGTTTTAGCTTCTCTAGTCTTATTGGGAGGCTGTGCATCTAACGCTCACCCTCCTGTTACCTCGAATGATGGATGGACGTCTGATCTTATGGAGTCTCGTCGCTGGCGAGAGGCGGATGAACTCGATAAAGATTACCTCAAACTTGCCTCAGAAACGTTGCTTCCAGTTCAAAAGGCCAATGTGAAAGTGATTGGCACGGAGCAGCAAGATGCCATTAAGAGTTTAGCGGCAAAGATATATCTTATCGAAAATGCCAAACATACTATAGATATGACTTACTACATTTTTGCTGATGACTTGGCTGGTAAAGCAACGCTAGGGGCGCTGTGTCGAGCGGTAGAGCGTGGGGTCGATATTCGTATTATGGTGGATAGTCTTGGTTCATACAGCCCAAATAATGGCAACTTGAAAGGGCTGATGCAGTGCGAGGAAAATGCCGGGTACGTCAAAGATAGACAAGGTGAAGCGACAACTCAAAAAGCGCGTGTACAAGCAGTGGTTTTCAACGCTTTGACAGACGGGGAGTCCCGCTGGAATCGACGCTCACATGATAAACTGTTTGTCGTCGATGGATTCTACAATGAGCATGCTTACTTGATTACGGGTGGTCGTAATATGTCGCTTCATTACTACGGGATCGACAGTGATGGCGAAAAAGATTTCAGTGCATTTCGTGATATTGAAATCCTAGTGAGGCCAAAGCTCGATGCGACACCAGAGCAATCTCCGACGCAGCTTAGTGAGTATTACTTTACAGTGCTATTTACCAAACCCGGAAACAAAAAACTCGATACGTGGGCGAGTTACAATCGTGACCGCGGTTTACTGCTTAGCGCACTGGAGCAACTTAAAGCCAATTCAGAATTTAGCGAAGCGTACGCTGATATTAATCGCTATGTGAATCAAGGCTATCGAGTTACAGATACAAAGTTTGCGCACGAGCTAGATAATCTCAACGCAGAAGATGTCGTATCCCGTTACAGCACAAACAAAAGCGCTAACGCTAACTCGATTAGCGGTATTCTGGCGAAAACCGCATACGGCAACAGTAACCTCAAGACCATTCGAGTCGTTTCTCCCTATCTTTTCCTTCAATCTGATTTATTAAAAGACGAAGGAATCCTGGATAAAGATCTCAACACCACACTTACATGGTTGGAACAAGACCCGGAGCGTAAGATTGAAATCATTACCAACTCAGTGCTAACCAGTGACAACTTCTTCACGCAGGCTGTCATCGACATGCACACTGTGCCATCGATGATAATGACTGATGATGCTTTGAAGCAGCAATGGTTGGATGATGACCTCGAAAAAAATGAGCTAAACCGCGCGTATTTGAACTCTGAAGCGTGGAAGAAAGCCATTAATCACCCACGAATCAAGTTCTATCAATTGGGTAAGCCAGACTCAGTGTTGCTGGGTGGAGACCAGTTCTACGGTAAGTTGCATGCGAAGTTTCTCATCATTGATGACAACGCTTTTGTTGGCACAACCAATCTCGATTTCCGTTCATTACTCTACAACAACGAAGTCGGTTTTTTCCTATCTGGAGAGGAGCTCATTGCAGATCTAAATCAACAGTTTGAACTACTTAAGGAGGACTCATTACTTTGGGGAAGTGAAGAGTGGATTTCGATGAGGAATAAACTTCGTGAAGCCGGAGGGACTAAAGGTAGAACGTCAGAAAGTCAAAGAGAGATCTACAACCTGCTCGAATCAACAGGCCTTAAATATCAGTTCTAACCGGAAACATACACGTCTTTTGATTGGGTGGCGCAGATAGGTAAATCATAGAGCTCCAAGAATGATAGTTTGGCTTGTGACATCGTCGTCATGAGATAACACTTAGGAGCACTATGATTGTTTATTTCCGTGTTCAAGACATACAAGAGCTGTGGCTACATGTAGATCTAGCGACAAGCTTGCAGATGAAACTTAGGACACTTAAAAGCTAAATGCCCAGCCTACCATTGGCCCTTGTTGCGTCACATCGACCGTAGTGGGGCCAGATTCATTTTTAAGGTTTAAGTACCGGTAACCAAACCAAATATTATTAAGTTCGCTCAGCCTATAAATTCCAGCTAAATTCAGACCTCGATTGACGTCATTGTCGCCAGCGATATTGGTATCTACGGTTAGGCTTAATCCCCAGTCTTGATTGAAATAATGCGCGTATTTGAGCCCAACCAGCCAATCAAACTGATGCTCTGTTGATTCAATAGGTGTGATAGGGGAGCTGTTGATATTGATTCCAACATTAAAACTACTGTAAGTATGGCGAACCCCAGTGAGCAGTACTAATCCATTCGTTACCTCATAACCACCAAAAAAGTCATTGAGTGACATTGTTGCATCCACATCAACGTTGGCACTTATTTCTGGAAAGATTGGTAACTTGGGTGTGTAAGTGGCGCTAGTGTCGCTTTTGATATGGAGGTAGTTGGTACGGAACCCAAAAAGCCATCGGTTCTTTTGTGCGTAAAAGTCGCCCATGATGCCAAAGTTTAGGTTACTGACGATATTAGAGAACGGAATATCGATATTAGTGCGACCATCTGTATCACCAGCTGTACCAGAGATACTCGGCGTCCAAATCATGGGGAATACGAGTAAGAACTGCCACTCGTCGTCGCTTGTTGTTTTGTTGTTAGCGTCATAGCTGTCCGCGATACTAGCCGACGAAATCAGTGAAGTGAGTATAAAAGTGGTGATTGCCGATGGTTTCATTGCCTATCCTTGTACAAATGAAGCGTGAACATTAGTGTTGCTAACAACGCTTATCACATAAAGGATAGACTAACAAACTGCGTAAGGTGTTGTAAAAATTAAAAAAACGAGCTCATTTGAGCCCGTTAGTATTTCCACTATAAAGGTAACTATAAACCCTCACGGGCCAACCGTATTCGGTGTACTCTTTGGCAAGCACTCTAGCCACTTCTGCAGTGACTTTCACTTGTACCCAATCGCCAATCCCTAAAGGTTGAAACTCAACGACGATTTTTTTCATTATTAGCCCGCCTGTTTTATAAATGTTTTCGGCGGGCAATGTACACCCAAGTCTCGTATTTTGCTTGGAATATCAGTTATTCCTAAAGCAAAAGCTGAAATACATATTTCGCTACTCTTTAAGTAAATGAAGTCCAGCAGGTAACGCATCACCAAACAGCTTTTTGGAGTCTGCTTCAGACAACGATTTGACCTCTGAAACTAATTCAAGCCAGCTAGATGGCGCCTTGGAAGATTTCAGCTTGTTTGACACTTGCTCTCGGTAGTCATCAGATATATCCAACGAGCGATCGCCGGTTTTTCGACACATAAGTACACAAGCAAAGGCAACCATCGGCTCTTTGAGCCAGTTTTGCTCTAGTAACTTAGGTAGCCACTGTTCGATTTGCTCGCGAGGAATCACATTGTGCTGGCTGCCGTACAGGGGCGTGCGAGAAGCAAGGCGACCCAATGCCCACCAGTGAGCTTGCTCGAATTGAGATTGGTTGATGGCTTTACTCAGATACCAGTTCGCTAGGAGCACCTTATCGTCGACATACAGGTTTTCCAGACTGGCGGAAAGCCTTACCATGGCTTCATAGCCCTTGTCTTTTGCACCTTGGACGGTCTTTGCGTTTTTCATTGCGCCAGGATGAAGGTATTTGGCAATGTCACCTAGAATCACTTCTTGCTGCTCTTCATTTAGGCCACCAGAGACACGTCGCCAAAATGTCCACCAGTCACTCCAGCCTTGTGCGTTCTGAAATTGAATACCTTGTTGGTACAACCCCCAAATCTGCTCCATACGCCAAGAGTCTGTTGCATCTCCAAAGCCCGGACGCATACAAAAACCAGTCAGACGCAACCAGTTTTTCTCGTGTTGTTCAGAGCGACGGCGACGTTTTCTACCAAGAGAGAAGCTGTCGACCAAGGAGCGAAGGGTATGAAAGTCCCATTCGTCTTTCTTACCTAGGTTTTTCTCCAGCGTTTTAGACAAGAGTTTTATTTCGTTGCTGTCTGCACTGTTTTTGTTGCCACTGTATAAGCGAGACACCAATTCTTTACTCGAATCTAATCCAGGGTGAGCCTTAACCGTCTCCTGAGCACCTTGCTGATTACGCACTTCAAATTCAAGTTCCCATCGCTGCTGTTCATCTTCTGAGCTGACACATTCGACTTTTAATGTGCCGACTTCAGTGAGCTGACACGCTAACTGCACTTCAACACGCTCTTTTTGATTCGCCTGGAGTTTTGATTCGCTACCCTGTAACGTACTGATGTAGGGCGGCAACGGTGTAAACTGATCCGGATCGATATTGACCATCAGACCATTCTGTACTTTCTGCTGCTCACCGAACACATCATGCGTAGAGGTTAGTAAATTGAACCTTACTGGCTCGCCAAGCGTGAGTGCAAAACGTCGACCTGTTAGACGGATCTCTTGTCCTTCATCGGTTCCTTTCGCCAATAAACACAGCGCTTGACCAAGCTTATTTTTTTCTTGGAGGTGCAAGAAATAGGAGCGGGCACTTCCACCACCAATTTTAAGCTGCGCGCCGCGTCTCGCCTTAGCGAACGCTACAGCACCTAGTGCGACAGACCAATCCGGGTGAGGGTTGGAAAGTAGTGATATTGGCGCACCTTTCCAGTTTTCGACAATATCAACGAGTCGGCGAGTGACTAAGTCACTGTTGAAAACACCACCGTTCAGCAGCAAACCGACCGGGATTGCGGGTTCTGCATCGGTTCCAAGCGCCTCTTTCGCTACTTCTTGGTGAAGGTGGAGAAACTCAGAAACATGCTTACTAACAGCAGGGTCGGCTACATACGGTAGGCCAAACTCAACCACGGCGCTGCGTTTCTTGTCTGGTCGCGTACCAAAATCTGTTTTAGGGAAAAAGCCCTCAAGAGTGATCTGATGAACCTCTTGTTGACTGAGTGCCACACTCTTGGTTCCGCCAATTAGACGCGAGCCACTGCCGAGCATGGTGATCTTCATTTCTGCGGGTGCATTAGAAGAAAGCAATGCCTCTTTGGCTTTGCGAGTCTGTTGAATCAGTTTAGTGAGGCTTGCTGCATTGAGTTTTTTCGACTCATTGAACCGCTGTTCAGCCATGTGGGCGAGTGCTAAATCCAAGTTGTCGCCGCCCAGCATTAGATGTTCACCAACTCCAATTCGGTTAAGCTCTAACTCATCGTCATGGTGTTTAGCTTCAATAAGGCTAAGGTCAGTGGTACCACCACCCACATCACATACGAGTATAAGAGGCACTTGAGCAAGCTCTTGCGATGCACTTTCTTTATGGCGTGCGTACCAGTCGTAACATACGGCTTGTGGCTCTTCGAGTAGATGAACCTTTGGTAAACTAGCAAGCTTCGCCGCTTGCAGCGTCAGCTTGCGAGCTGTTTCATCAAAAGAAGCGGGAACTGTAATGACAACATCTTGGTCTTCTAATTTGTTGTAATGGTGTCTGTGGTTCCAAGCTTGACGGATATGATTGAGATAGCTTGCGCTGGCAATGACTGGCGACACTTTTTCTACATCTTGAGTTCCAGCCCAAGGAAGAATGTCATCTTCTCGGTCTACGGCTGTGTGTGATAGCCAACTTTTTGCACTGGAGACTTGCCGGCCTTCGACTTTAGCGCCGAGCTCACGAGCCCACTCACCAACGATAATGTTACGGATATCGCCTACAACAGGTTGATGCTCCCAAGGGAGGGTTAAGTCAGCCTCAGAAACTTGCTGCTTGGCTGGGTGATAGCGAAAAGAGGGTAGAAGAGGTTTACGAACCACTTCGCCAGGGCCAACTAATTGGTCAATTTCGAACAGTTCAACAGGGGAGTTTGAGAGGTCGTCCTGAATTTCACAGAATGCGACAACCGTGTTGGTTGTACCTAAATCAATGCCGACCAAATATTGTGCGGATGCCATAACACGCTCCATTTAGAATACTTATAAAGCTAATAGCGCAGATACTGGAGATAAAAAACGGCACCAGAGGTGCCGTTTAGTTTTGCGATTACACGTCTTCGCGAACGTCGAACTCTACATGCCACTTTTGACCGTTGTCAGAAGCAATGGCCTCTAGGTAAAGTGTACCAAGTTCTGTGACGCGTGATGATAGGGTAACTGGCACAACGTCTCCGATGCTACGGCCTTCAGAAACTGGCAGTGTTACTTGAATTTCTGGAAGCTCTTCTAGCTCTTCCGGTTTCCAGTAATCTAGGTGAACACCCGCTTCATCTTCACGACGCGTAGTCGAACCAAAGAATTGGAAGTGCACTGGCTGACCGATAACGAGACCAAACTCTTGGCTTGGAACCTGAACACTGCTGCCTTCTTCCATACCAAATTGAGCAACACATAGCGCTTCCATTGGTGGCGCCATGCCTGGAATAGCTGGCATAGCACTTTCAATTCCGATGTAGTAGCTAGAGGCGATGCCGCCTCGAATACGTACACCTTGACCGCGACGAACGCAGCCGTAATAGGCTGCGCCACTGGCAACAGCAAGGTCAAGGTCAAGGCCAGAGAGCATTTTTGCTTTGTCAGCATTCGCTGTTTCTAACCATGCATTGATGGTGTTGAACAGTCGTTCAGAAAGTAGCTTCGATTTAAGTACACCACCGTTAAATAGTAGTGCTGTCGGCTTAATAAACTCGGCAGGCGCTTCCATGCCTGGCATGCCAGAAAATGCGTTGTCTGCTGCGCTGCTTTGACGGCTCAAAAACGCGGCGATGTGGCGTGTAATTGCAGCGTCTTGCGCGTAAGGCAGACCCATTTGAGTCAGAGCGCCGCGAGCACGTTGTACTGGGTGCTCATTGACTGCAACTTGTGGGAAGAAGCCATCAACAAGTGTCTGTTGAACTTCTTGCTGAGTGAGTTCAGTTTTTAGCGTTGCTCCCAACAGTTTTGAACCACGGCTTGGAACGACGATTGGTACCGATTGGAGTTCAGCATCGTTAAGCAGCGCTTCTTTGGCGTCACGACAAGCGTGTGTCATCGCTTGAACTTGCCAAGGCTGAAGCTCTTTGCCATCTTGTGCGAGCTTCATCTTTAAACGGTAGGCAAGGGCAAGATCCATATTGTCGCCGCCAAGAAGGATATGCTCACCAACAGCAACACGCTCTAGATTAAGATTGCCATCTTGCTCTGTCACTGCAACCAATGAAAGGTCGGTCGTACCTCCGCCCACATCGACCACGAGAACGACGTCGCCGACGTTAACTTCGTCGCGCCATTTGTCATCACTGTTGTCAATCCAGCTGTAAAGTGCTGCCTGCGGTTCTTCCAATAGAGTCAAATGGGCAAGACCGACGTTGCGTGCTGCTTCTGCAGTAAGGTCGCGTGCAGCTGGGTCAAAAGAGGCCGGTACCGTGATGGTCACATCCTGTTGCTCCAGGCTATGCTCTGGGTGCATGTGGTTCCAAGCATCTTTTAAGTGCTCAAGGTACAGCTCAGTTGCACGAAGCGGGGAGACTTTGCTGACCTCTTCTGGGCTGCCTTGTGGTAGGAAGCTGTCACGACGGTTAACGCCGCCGTGGCATAGCCAAGACTTGGCACTTGCCACTAGGCGAATGGGTGTCTTTGAGCCTAGGTTACGAGCCACAGCACCAACTAGCGCTTTCGGTTCACTCGTCCAAGGAAGAGTGCGAGAGCCTTGACCCATTTCATGTTCGTGTGGCTGATACAAAAAAGAGCCAAGTTGTTTGTATGACTCTACGGTACCAGGTGCCGTCAATTGTGGAATAGACACGACTTCAACTTGCGCGTCTTCATTTTGAGTGTCGATAAACGACATAACACAGTGGGTGGTACCAAGGTCGATACCCACACTGTATTTAGCAATCTGCTGATCTTGAGATTTCTGTTGATCTTGAGTGTGCACTGAAGGCTCCATTATAGCTCTACCTCTGCCGGTGCGATGATTGATGCGTTGTAGTTCTCAGACAGTTTTGGAAGGGTCACTTTATCTGCTTTCCAGCCTTTGTGAACAAGAGTACCGTTAAATGGCGCGTTGCCAGTTACATTACCTGTTAGGCGAATAGCTTGTGAGTCAAAGCCTTCTTCGATTGAAATACGGGTCTCTTCTTCTTCATTACGGATAGGAGAAAGCTCAAAGTATTCAGTGATGACTTTTTTACCGCCTGAGTGAACAACACGTGCAGCAGCGCCAACTTCTTCGTCTGAGAATGATGTGAGATCTTCTTGTAGGAAGTCGACCATGCGCGCTTCTTGCTGCATGAGTGATAGCAATTGCATTGCAGAATCGGTAGAGGCTGTTGCTAGCTTCGACTCAACTTCCACAACCTTCTCAACTACTTTTTCTACTTCAACTACTTTTTCAACTTCTACGATTTTTTCTACTGGCTTTTCAACTTCGACAATCTTTTCAACTGGTTTTTCTACTACTTTCTCGACAACTTTGCTCTTACGAGAAACGGCGATCGCGAGTAGTAAAACGCTTGAGGCAGCGAGGCCTGCGTGCAGCATATCGAAAGTCTGTGGGATAGCATTTAGATCGAAGTTCATAGGGGGTTCTCTATGTGTCAGTCGTTAGTCATTAATTTTGGGGCGAAGTCTAGCATAATCAAGGCTCTTAGCGCGACGCTTTCGCAGATTTGTCATTACAAAGTGAGTTTTTTGGACGTTAAATCAGCAGATAATGATGTTTTTCTGAAATATAGTGATCTGTGTTTTATAAATCAACGCATCAACTTCTTGGAAATCGATGGGTGTGTAGAATCGTTTGGGCTATCACTAAAATAATAAAGTAGCAATACATATGATACGTCAGTTGGATATAAGTATCATAAATGAGAAAACTGACAATAATTAGTCAGTCAGGACAAAAAATGGTTGCAGGCTTAAAGAAAGAAGACCGTGGCGTTAAACGCTATGCGGCACTGGTTTTAATAATAGGGTTAATTCTTACAATATTTATCACTCACATCGTGTATCGAGGGCAACAACAGCTTGCCGAGTCAAACTTTGAGTTCTTAACTGATAATCAAGCGGAAAACATCAAAGAACTGGTGATGCTTGATATTAGTTTTATCGGCGCGGGGGCGAGTTTTTATCACGCGACCCAGCCTTCGGCATGGGATAACTTTGCTAGTTTTGCCGCACCTTTGGTCGATGGTTCGCAAAGCTTGATTGCAATGCAGTGGATGAAAAAAGTCTATCCCGAGCAATATGATACTCATACTGCGCGAGTGAGAGAGCGCTTTCCGAGCTATCAAATTTACACGGTACCTAAAGATAAACCTCGCGTTGAGGGCTACATCCTCACTGATGATGAGCCGATGTTCGTCGCGAGTGACATTTACCCTGTGAACGAGGGCAATTTACGAGCTTTGGGTTACTACTCATCTCGTGAAAGAGTTCGAAGAGTGATTCGCAACACTCGTGTGACTGGCGAGCCAAGCCTCTCAGATAAGATTCGCTTATTGCAAGATGGCTTTGACCGCTCAATTCCAAAACAAGGCATGCTGGTTTACGTGCCGGTATTTGAAGCAGGCACAGATTCGCTTCGAGGTGTTGTCATAGGGGTTATCCGTATTACTGCCTATTTCAAACAAATCGTTTCTAGAACCTCGATTGGCAAAGATATTGGTGTACGGGTGGTTGACCTAGGTTTTGATGCAGAAGATGACCCTATCTTGTATCAGAACGAGCAGTGGCGTTTACTGGATACCCCAACAAAAGACATTGTTATCGATCTTTACGACAGACAGTGGAAAATTGAATTTAAACACGACGCTGTGATTTCGAAAACCGACAAGCTAATTTTGTTCTTCGTTGGTACTGGCGGGCTGCTCATTTCAGTTCTTCTTTCGTATGTCGTATACCTGATGCTCCGTGAACAGCGTAGGCTCACCGTTATCGTGAATCGTCGAACGAAAGATCTACAATATTTAGTTGAGCGAGATCCTCTTACCGAAGTCTACAATCGCCGGGCATTTAACCGATTGACTGAATATCATATATCTTGTCACAAGCCTTTTTCCCTGGTGATTATTGATGTCGATAATTTCAAACGTATCAACGATCAATATGGCCATGTGGTGGGTGATGAAATCTTAATGCAGGTAGCGGTTTACATTAAAGAGCAGATGTACCCTGATGACATGCTGTTCCGTCTAGGGGGGGATGAGTTTGCCCTAATAAGTCGATGTATTGACTACGGGACACTGCATCACTATCTGACTCGAATGTGTATGGAAATCGCAACCTTGAGTTGGGATGCTATTGACTCCAATTTCAGATGTTCGCTGAGTGTAGGCGCGGCAGTATATCGTGGTGAGACAATAGAGCAGCTTATCAATCGTGCGGATGAGCAGTTGTACATTAGTAAGGCCAACGGACGAAATAGAGCGAATGTTGCTTGAATAAAGAGCAATCAGTAGATCGATGGTCGAGCTTTTGATTTGAATACGCTACAATTTCGCCGTGTTAATAACTGTTTACTGTGTCGCTATGAATTACAACCGAGTCGTTTGCTTTGATCTTGAAATGTGCTGCTGGAACGTCGATGGCGTTGGCACAACCGGTGAAATCATTGAAGTGGGTTTAGCGGAGATCGATCTGGTCAAACAAGAGGTCGTTAAGCGAGCTCAGTATTATGTAAAGCCAGAGCAGGATGAAGTTTCACTATTTTGTACTGAACTGACGGGTATTACACCGCGCAAAGTAGAGAAACAAGGTCGCCCGTTGGAGTCCGTTATCAAATCGATGGTGAAGAACTTCGGTGGAACCAATAAGATTTACGCTTCTTGGGGGCGTGATGACGAAATCTTGAGGCTTGAATGTGAGTCTAAAGGTATAGACATGCCTTTCAATGAGTTCGTCAATCTAGCCACGTTGTACCGTATTCAAAATCGCTTGAAGGACAAACGTATCGGCCACAAAGCTGCACAAGAGCAGAAGGGGATTGAGTGGGAAGGGCGACAGCACTCAGGTTTTGTTGATGCATACAACTTGGCAAAACTTGCTCTCACTATGCTGTAAGCTGCTGTAAAGTCGTGCCTATAGAGCCCAGATTTTTAGCCCCAAAGATGCTTCATCTTGGGGCTTTTTGTTGCGGGCTTCAGTTTTATTGGTTACTTGTTGATCACTTGAATTTTGGCTCTAATGAACTCACTGTGGTCAACATAGAGAAGCTCTGCGACTTTTCGGATTACGGCATCCTCCAACGGGTCGATAACCCCATCGGCGTTGGCCACTTCCCACATCGCTTTGATAAGCTCGAAGCGTTTTTCCTGGCCAAGTTCGCGCAAGCTAGACGTAAAATCATAAAGCGACGCCGAGTTTTGTGTCTGCTCGGTCGCTTGTGTGAGAAGCCCCTCAGCTTCGCTGTCTTCTATTCCAAGTAAACGAACCACTAGCTGACGTTTAGCAGCTTCTTCCTCTTCATCGACTTGGTAATCTGCTTTTGACACTTCACAAAGCAGTGATGCAATGGCTAAGTTTGGGCTGACACCGTGCGTTTTAGACAGATCGTCTCCTTCGATAAGCTGTTTGAAAAGAGAGGTGATGGCATTAAACATAGGCGTACCTGACTATTGGCTGAATGACGATAATGACTTCAATTCACTAAATGAGTGTAGTCACTTCAGTAATTACATGGTGACCGCAACTACGGATCACAAGTTGGATCATAAGCAAAGTGATAAGTATTTAGAGTTTAGTCTTCAGAATAAGTTTCAGGAAACTCTGTTTGACTGCCGTCACCGTGGAGCACGGAAATGTGAGCGGGCTTGCCAAAAGGGTCGAGTTTAACCAGGCCGATACCACTTCGATTGACTAATCGATTGTGCTCGCTCGGTTGTGGTTTTCGCTTAAACACTTTAAGGCGTTTACGTTTGGTAAACCAGTTGAGTGGTGAACGAGGTGTGTACAGCCACTTATCGAGCCAATCGCATACGGTGAGTAAAGGCTCTGGAAACTCGTTTTTTATGCCACTGCAGGTGATTTGATAGATATGCGAATCACTCTGTTTGAATCGCAGCTTCACGTCATAGACAAACGAATAGTGAACATCGCCGGAGAGAATGACGAAGTTCTCAGGTGTTTTGCTGTGGGTAAAAATTGATAGCAATGTATTGGCGCTTCCTGGGTGCGCCATCCAGTTCTCTGCATCGATGATAAGTGGGTTACCGAGCTTCGTCGCCGCTGCTTGCAAAGTTTCGATGAACTTGACGCCAAACATAGGTGCAGGGGACACCACGACAACGGAGTCCAGTCCTAGTAGCTCTTGCTGAAACTCCACCATTCCCTCCCAGTCCATAAGACCGGATGGCTTATTCATTTTCGATTCTGAGCGCCAGCGACGGGTTCTGGTATCGAGCACCACAACTTTAGGGTGAGAATCCAACGTGTAGTGCCACTTTTCATAGCGCAACAGTGTGGTAATAAGCTCTTTGTGCTGGATTTGGTTAAGATACGATGTATTCGAGTTGTCGCTTGTCGCTTCAGAGAAAAAAGCGTCGAGTTCACCGCTCCAGTCAGCTTCCATCTGTTTTGGATTATTTCCCCATGCCTGACAGAGTAGGTAACTAAACAGCGCGTTACCTATGATTTGTTTGGAAAACGGGTGTTCATAAGCCGCTTTTTCCCATCCCACCGTCAAGTTCCAGTCATCTGTCACATCATGATCGTCAAAAATCATGTAGGTCGGAATGTGCGCGAGCAATCGTCTTACTTTAGGTAAGCCTTGCACAAAATCTCGAAGGGTTTCTTTCTCCTTCGTCCATGTCTCCATGTGTTCATCGGCGATAACTTCAGGCTCTAGAGTGTCAAAGTCTATCGCTTTCCACAGTTCGGGGGACCAATTGAGAAGATACATCGCAATGAACTCTGAAAAACTGATCAGGTGGTTTTCGCAATCACGCGAGCTGAAGATTGCGGCCTGCTGCTGATTTAGGAATTTTTTAAGGCGGCTTGTTGAATCTTGGTAGCGTGGAAGCAGTCTATCGCGGTCATACAGCCCAATTTCGCCACTGTGAAGCGCACTGCTATCCGCAAGCGAACTTTGCTCGAATAGCTCGTTAGGGAGTGCTAATAGCTCTATGACTTTCTGAATACTTGCTAGGGTGGGGCCTGCAATATGGTCAGCGTATATTTGATCACCAGTGAGTAGCAGTAAATCCGGTGTGTCCGAGTCTTGTTTTTTTGCGATGTCGCAGCTAACTCGATCGTCGAGCATCACTAAGCTATCAGCGCTTTGATGGTGCGGGTTTCGACACGAGCCATGCAAGATATGGTCAGCAGTATCGGTGAGCTGTACCTTGATATGAGGATGTTCCGCGTAGCGAATATCTTCTGGTAGAACAGAAATCCCGGTTTCAGCTTCTACAATATCGTAGCTGATAAGGTCTTGGGTTGGCAGTAGGTG
Organism: Vibrio wakamikoensis; assembly: GCF_050337275.1. Lineage (NCBI taxonomy): Bacteria > Pseudomonadati > Pseudomonadota > Gammaproteobacteria > Vibrionales > Vibrionaceae > Vibrio > Vibrio wakamikoensis. The sequence goes on from NZ_JAKJST010000013.1 coordinate 330,629, forward strand.
CTGGATAGTAAAGTTGACCAGCCAAAGTTTCGGACTGAGCCGTACACATTGCGTTTTAGGAAACGGATATGAACGACATTGTTCCGCCCATAGATCAAGCCTAAGTGAACTTGGTTCGACCGAGGTGGCAAACCATAGTGTAAATTCTTTTCGGTTAGTGCGGCGTAGAACCGGACCGGCTAATAGAGAGGGCAGTGTCGTCATACAGATCTAATCACCTTTTCAATAATGTCATCAGGCGCTATGATCTAGGGTATCGTCATTCGGCTGCATCTGCTCTAGCATTTCAATGAACTCCGCGCTTGTCGCTTCGTGCCCGACAACAAAAAATCCTGTGAGTGCGTCTAATAATTGAGACGGGTCGTCACTTTGTTCAACGATTTGACCGAGACGCTGGCGAAGCAATTCTACTTCGTGCTCAACGAACCCACGCGCTTCAATCGCTTGTTCCCCTTCATCAGGGGCGTTATCAAACTCTAGAAATAACAGATTGTTATCGAGCTCAGTACTGACCAATTGCTCAGGAAGCCACTTCTCTCCGGTGACAATTTGAATATTTTGGTCTTTTGGTAAATTATTGAGGATATTTTTTAATTTTTCTACTTTCACGATAGGTCTAAATAGTGGAAACTATGCCTTTGATAACTGTTGGTTATTTATTAGTCTATATTCAATAATCACAGTTTAGTGACACATTAAGTGTAATAACAACATAATATAACAACTCTTCACTTTAGAGATAGCGTTGGTCGGCACAGTAGTAAAAAAACTGGCAGAGACTTTACAACGAAGCCAGACATACTGAGTGATTAGTTAGCCAATATACGTACCCTTAATTCGATTTACTGATTGATAACTATTCCAGTTGGAGAAACTGCAAGACATGATTAAGAAAAATCTCGCGTTAGCGATTACGGCAGCATTGATCACATCCCCTGTTGTTCAAGCCGAATCGCAAGCGCAAGAAGCGGAATGGGGTATTGCAGCAATGTGGCGTACAGCCAACGTTCCTTTTGATACAAAAGGGGGCGACACCACTGTTAGCACCTTTATTCCGATGATGTTCTTTAAGAACGACTATGTCTTTCTTGACGGTACCATGGCAGGTGCCCACCTCTATAAAACGGATGATAAACAATTAGAGTTCAATGCGATCACACGTATGCGACATATCGACATACCCGCAGATGAACAAAACGCAGTGGGTGGTGACACAGCAGACTACGGTTTGCAAATGCGTTATAACTTTGATCCAGTTTGGCACTATGATGCTGAGTTGATGACGGATGGAGAAGACCGATTTCACGCCAACTTTAGACTTCAAGGTTTGTTAGATTATGGCGACTTAGAAGTTCGTCCTAACGTAACACTGCGTTTTAAAGATGCGGATTTTAATACGCAATACTACGGTACTTACCGTGACACGGTTGATAACCTAGGCGGTGGCGTGGATTACGCTATGGGTGTGGATGCTCGTTATCACGTTACATCTAACTTGTACTTGTTGGGCTCTACTAATATTCGTATGTTGGATAACCAAGCGTATCACTCATCAGTCATCAAAGAGCGCTTTGAAGGTGAAGTGTTCGTGGGTGTTGGCTTCTTCAATGAGAAGAAAAAGAGTACCTCTAAAGCGAAACAAGTAAGCCGCGACATCAGCACTAAGCCTTATGTTCGAGTTGCTCATGGTTGGGCGTCGCCATCAGACATGGGTGACATCCTGACCTTTAATGGCAAACGTGACCCTTATAACAACCAAGTATCATCGGTGTTCTATGGTCATCCTTTGACAGACGAGTTGTTTGGTTTACCACTGGACATCTATCTAAGCCCAGGTATCGCACATCACTGGAGCTCAGAAGTGCAGAACGGTGCAACAGAGTTTGTCACTCTGATTAAGGCGTACTACACGATTGAATGGCCAATTAAAATGCGCTTAGGTGTGGGTAACGGTCTGTCGTACATCGACAACATTACTCATATCGAGCAGCAAGAGATGGATAAGAAAGAGAAGCGTGCGAGTCATCTAATGAACTATATCGATATCTCTTACGATCTCAGCATTGGTTCTTTAATTCGCAAGCCAGAGCTTGAAGATTTGTGGTTAGGTTATTCTCTACACCACCGCAGTGCTATCTTTGAAGCGTCTTCTCAGTTTGGTCGTATCAAAGGCGGTAGTAACTACAGCACGGTTTACCTGCAATATCACTTCTAAGCTGAATATTGTTGCTAAACTGAACCTTGATACTAAATCAAAAACTGTTACTAAAGCTCCGCGAAAGCGGAGCTTTTTTGTTGGCGCGTCAGTTAACCCAAGGTTGGTAGCTGTGCTACAATCTCGCCAGTTTTAAATAAGAAAAATAGCAGGGAATGTTTTGACTTCCTCACAACAATCAAATCAGCCAGCCAAGGCTCAAGCGAACAACGCTCAGTCACTGAAAAAAGCATTAAAAGACTGCATGATCCGCGACCGTTTTCGCCTGAGTAAACGTATTGCTGGCGCAGCAAAAATTAAGAAGCCTGAGGCTCAAGCCGCCGTATTCGATGAAATCGCCGTAGATATCGCAAAATCGATGATGGAAGGTGAGCAGCGCGCTAATCAATCAAAACACATCGAGTACCCCGAGTTACTTCCGGTCAGTCAAAAGAAAGACGACATTGCCAAAGCAATTGAAGAAAACCAAGTGGTTATCGTTGCTGGTGAAACGGGGTCAGGTAAGACAACTCAGCTGCCAAAAATCTGCTCAGAGCTTGGGCGCGGCAAATTTGGCCTAATTGGCCATACGCAGCCAAGGCGCCTTGCTGCACGCTCGGTAGCGAACCGTATCGCCGAAGAGATGGAAACCTCTTTGGGTGAGTTTGTTGGTTATAAAGTACGATTCAACGATCAGATTTCTGACAACACCCAAATTAAGTTGATGACAGACGGTATCTTACTGGCTGAGATCCAGCACGACCGTTTCTTAAATCAATACGACACCATCATTATCGATGAAGCGCACGAGCGCAGTCTAAACATTGATTTTATTCTTGGTTACTTGCGTGAATTACTACCAAAGCGTCCCGATCTGAAGGTAATCATCACTTCTGCGACCATCGATCCAGAGCGCTTCTCAAAGCACTTTAACAATGCACCAATTATCGAAGTGTCGGGTCGAACCTATCCAGTGGATACCCGCTACCGTCCATTGCGTGGCGATGACGATACCGATCGTGATCAGCTAGAGGGTATTTTTGAAGCGGTTGATGAACTGTGTGATGAAGGGCTGGGTGATATCCTAATCTTCATGAACGGCGAACGTGAAATTCGTGATACCGCGGATGCGCTGAGTAAACGTAATCTTCGTGATACCGAAATCGTGCCTTTGTATGCGCGCCTATCGGCCGGTGAGCAAAATAAAATCTTCCAGCCTCATGCGGGTCGTCGTATTGTTCTCGCCACTAACGTCGCTGAAACGTCATTGACCGTTCCTGGCATCAAATACGTTATTGATCCGGGTACTGCGCGTATCAGTCGCTATAGCTATCGTACTAAGGTTCAGCGTCTACCGATTGAACCAGTGTCGCAAGCGAGTGCGAACCAGCGTAAAGGTCGTTGTGGTCGTGTTGAAGAAGGCATCTGTATTCGTTTGTACTCTGAGGAAGACTTTGAATCGCGTCCAGAGTTTACTGATCCAGAAATCCTACGAACTAACTTGGCATCGGTTATCCTTCAAATGACGGCGTTAGGTCTTGGCGATATTGAAGCGTTCCCATTCGTTGAAGCGCCAGATAAACGCAACATCCAAGACGGTGTGCGTCTTCTTGAAGAGCTAGGTGCTATTAACGATAAAGCCAAAGATCCCAAAAAACGCCTGACAGCAATTGGTCGTCAGCTAGCGCGCTTACCCATTGACCCACGACTTGCTCGTATGGTGATTGAAGCACCGCGTCTTGGTTGTTTGAAAGAAGTGATGGTGATTGCATCGGCGCTATCTATCCAAGACCCACGCGAACGTCCAAGCGATAAACAGCAATCTTCTGATGACAAGCATCGCCGTTTTTTCGACAAGGAGTCTGACTTCTTAACGTTTGTGAATGTATGGGATTACATCCAAAAGCAGCAAAAAACGCTGTCTGGAAACCAGTTCCGCAAGCAATGTAAACAGGATTTTCTGAACTACTTGCGCGTTCGTGAATGGCAGGACGTTTATTTCCAAATTCATCAAGCAATGCGTGAAATGGATGCCAAGCTCAATCAAGAGCCAGGCAACTACCAAGCTGTTCACAGTGCACTTCTTGTTGGATTGTTATCGCATATTGGTGTCAAAGACCAAGAGAAAAACGAGTATCAAGGTGCACGTAACGCTCGTTTCCATATTTTCCCTGCTTCTGGTTTGTTTAAGAAGCAACCGAAATGGATCATGTCGGCAGAGCTGGTGGAAACGTCCAAGCTTTGGGGTCGTATTATTGCCAAGATCCAACCAGAATGGATTGAGCCGGTCGCTAAGCATCTAATCAAGCGTAGTTACAGTGAGCCACATTGGTCTAAAAAACGTGCTGCGGTCATGGCACACGAAAAAGTGATGCTTTATGGGGTACCGATTGTTCCTAAACGCTTAGTCAGCTACGGTGCCATCGATCCAGTAATTAGTCGTGAGTTGTTTGTTCGCAGTGCCTTAGTAGAAGGCGATTGGGAAACCAAGCACGCATTCTTTAAGCAAAATCGAAAACTGCTCCAAGAAGTCGAAGAGTTAGAGCACAAATCACGTCGCCGCGACATCTTGGTCGATGATGATGAACTGTTTGAATTCTACGATCAGCGCGTTGGAACGGAGGTCGTGTCCGGTAAACACTTTGATACTTGGTGGAAGAAAGCAAGTCAGCAAAACAAAGAGCTCCTTAATTTTGAAAAAGAGATGCTGTTTAAGGGCGATGCTAGCCACGTTACGGACTTAGATTATCCGAACTTCTGGCACCAAGGTGGTTTCAAACTGAAGTTAAGCTATCAGTTTGAGCCGGGCGAAGATAACGATGGTGTGACCGTACATATCTCACTTCCAATTTTGAACCAGATTGACCAAGATGGTTTTGATTGGCAGATCCCAGGTTTGCGTCATGAATTGATAGTAAGTCTTATCAAAGCGCTACCAAAAACGCTGCGTAAGAACTTTGTACCGGCACCAAACTATGCCGATGCCTTCCTCGCTCGTGCTACGCCGATGGAAGCTCCGCTACTCGATTCGCTGGAAAAAGAGCTACGTCGAATGACGGGTGTTGAAGTGCTTCGTGATGATTGGAAACTTGACCAGTTACCTGAACACCTGCGCATTACATTCCGCGCAGTGGATCATCGCAATCGTAAGCTGAAAGAGAATCGGAATCTTTATGAGCTGAAAGAAAGCTTGAAAGATAAAGTCCAAGCCACACTGTCTAAAGTGGCTGATGATGATATTGAGCAGCAAGGCCTGCACACGTGGAGTTTTGGTGAACTACCAAAAGTGTATTCTCAGAAACGTGGTGGTTTTGATGTCAAAGCATACCCAGCGCTGGTGGATAACAAAGACAGCGTTGAGATTAAACTGTTTGAGACCGAGGTAGAACAAGAGCAGGTCATGAAAGAAGGTCAGCGTCGACTTCTGCTGCTTAACGTACCTTCTCCAATTAAATACTTGCACACCAACTTACCGAACAAATCTAAGCTCGGTTTGTATTTTAACCCTTACGGTAAAGTGTTAGACTTAATTGATGACTGTATAGCGTGCGGTATCGACAAGCTCATTGAAGGACAGGGTGGTCTTGTCTGGGATGCTGACAAGTTCGAGCAGTTAAAAGAGCACGTAAGAGCCGAGTTGGGTGACACGGTAGTTGATATTGCCAAGCAGGTTGAAACCATTCTTACTACGGCGTTTAATATCAATAAAAAGCTCAAGGGCCGCGTTGATTTGACAATGGCCTTCGCCCTTTCCGACATTAAAGCTCAGGTTGAGGGTTTGATCTTCAAAGGCTTTGCAACGGAGTGTGGCTGGAAACGTCTGCCAGATATTCTTCGCTACCTTAAAGCCATTGAAAAACGCATGGAAAAGCTACCGATCGATCCAAACCGAGACCGCATGCACATGCTAAAAGTGGAATCAGTAACACAGGATTACAAAGAGCTGCTTAACAAGATCCCGAAAGGCATGAAAATACCGGAAAACGTCAAAGAGATCCGTTGGATGCTCGAAGAGCTGCGTGTCAGTTATTTCGCTCAGCAGCTTGGTACGCCATACCCTGTGTCGGATAAACGAGTGTTAAACGCTATCGATGCCTGTTAATCGCTATTTACTGGGTTAGCTTCAAGAATTTTGATCTATGTCTCTGAGAATCCGTCAGGTTTTACCAAAAATTAAAACGGATGAGTTTCTCAAGAGATATAGTGTGTGATATATAAAGCTCCGCGGTGGCTTTGATTGGATTCGCCGCATTCTATTAAACAAGAAGGTTACAAATGAAAAAGACACTTTTAGCGCTTGCGCTTGTTGGTGCCTCAACATCTGCGTTTGCAGATGCTTGGTTGTATGGTGGTGTTTCTGCAGGTCGTGCAGACTACAATGGAAACAGCGACACGCCAATGGGTTTCCATGTGGGTACTGGTATCCTACCTATCATCGGTGTTGAAGGTGGTTACTGGAAGCACGGTAACTACGACATGACTGCAAGCAACGGTAGCTCAGGCTATGCTGAGCTTGGCTCATGGTATGCGGCACTTAAGCCGAGTATTGATATCGGCCCAATCCAGCTATACGCAAAAGGTGGTTTCCACTACTACAACGCGGATTACAAAGGCAACCTTAATGGCAGTGATAGCGGTACAGACTTCATGTACGGTGTAGGTGCAGAATACTTCGTAACAGATATGCTTTCTGTGGGCGCAAGCTGGCAGCGTTTCAACGGCATTAAAACGTCGTTCTCAAACGATAAAGATCTAGATAGTTTCACCATCAACGCAACGCTTCATATTTTCTAAGCGTTACTAAACGTGGTTAAGATTTACAAAGGCGACAAAAATGTCGCCTTTGTTGTAAATACCGACCTACATGGATAAGGAATGGAAAGGTGTACCAGGATGGTTTCTATAAAGGAGTTTTAGTACGGCCATGGAGGTCGTATTCCAAGAGCCATAGTACTCAAAGTGTTGGAACAGTCCCAAAACGTGCGCCATTTCATGCAGTACAATGGCTTTATCCCAGCTACATTGGCGGTTACCCAGGTTCACCCACAGCAATGTATCTGACTGGTAGGTTTGCGTATTGTAGTCGATGTCGATAGCCATCCCACCATCATAGGGCGCATGACTTGCGTTAGCACACATAGTCGATGGACTGAACGAATATTGGTGAGAATAGAATGCAGTATCGATAGCAAATACGATACCTCCATTGATGCCATGTTTTGATTGAAATGCGCCTTTGCTAAAACGGTAGTTTCCGACGTTTTGGTTTGGATAGTTGTTGTCTCGATACTGACTTAGATCTTCATCAAGAACAACAAACTTTGAAAATCGAACACCAAGTTGATTGCTCATTACGTTAACTGATTCTTGAATAACATCCGGTACCATTCCTCCACCATTGCTGACGAAGTAGACAGGAATATCCGAGCTGGTATCAAAACGCACTGTTGTATTTGCATCGTTACCCCACAACCCCGGATTTCCATTGACTGCTTTATTTGAGCTAGTGAGTAAATTCACCAACTCTTCTGGTTCTACAACGCCTTCTGTCTCTTCAGTAATACCCAAGCATCCAAGCAGCATCGTAGTGGAAAAAGATAATATGATTGCACTATCTAATAGGTGTTTATGATGTGTTTTAATCTTCATCGGACATAAACCCTAAAAATAATAGTTTGCTTTAAAAGTTAAAGCTTCAATATCTGTTGCACCAACATTATAGAAGTTGTATTCAGTGCTCAACGTAAATTGATTTGAGATGGGTAATTCTGCTCCGATACCATAGACAAACTGCGCTTGAAGGTCTGACTCTCCCTCATAAACATGTGTACCCAAATTAGCATATACATTAAACAGAGACAGCCGATAGTTAGGCTGTACGAGAAAAGATAGTGAGTCATAGGAGACCTCAACCCCGGAGGAGTGGTCTTCACCTAGTTTTTTGTAACCAAGCTCAAATCCTAAGTATGGGGAGATGTGAAAGCTACCATGAATACCATAGCCGTGGCTGGCGACACCATTTACATCTGTCATGCTACCATTTAGACCAAGACTCCAAAATCCATGAGACTCAAAACTAGCACACGACGTTGCTAATATAATAAGAAGTTTTCGCAAGGGAATATTTCCATATAACTTAAAGGTTCAGGCAAATAATATACTTATCATCAATTAATCCAACCTTTTAATGGGTCTTATTAATCGATAGCTTAATTGTTGTGCGAAACAATAAATGCCAGAAATACAGAAGCCTTAGTTATTGATGTTGGTAATGCTGGCCGTGGTGTCAAAGAGATTTATACGCAGACGTGTTTCGACACCTGCGTATCGTTTCTACTACAAATATCGATTTACTAAATGAGACTGGAAGTGCTGTGCATTTAACGTCTCACCCGTCGCTTGTTTAACAAGAGCTTCAGTCGACAATGAACTACCTTTTGACCAAATATTGTCACTTAACCAAGTAAAAATTGGGTTTAGGTCACCGCTCTTAATCGCTTCATCGACATTAACGGTTTGCTTCATTGCTGCCATAAACTGAGCCGCATACATAGCGCCAAGCGTGTAGGATGGGAAGTAACCGAAGGCGCCATCTGTCCAGTGAATGTCTTGCATACAGCCATCTTTGAAGTTGCCTTTGGTCGATAAACCAAGGTACTGCTGCATTTTTTGATCCCACAGTTCTGGGATATCTTTGTATGATATCTTACCGTTCATAAGATCACGTTCAATCTCATAGCGTAGGATAACGTGAGCAGGGTAGGTTAGCTCATCGGCGTCGACGCGGATGTAGCCCGGTTGAACTCGAGTGTAGATATTTTGCAGGTTACTTGGTTCAAACACCTTAGCGTCATTGGAAGCGAAATGCTTCTGTGCCAAAGGCGATAGATGGTGAATAAAACCGTCGCTACGACCTAACTGCATTTCAAAAAACAGCGATTGGGATTCATGAATACCCATTGAGCGCGCTTCACCAACGGGTAAGCCTGCGTAGGCGGTTGGTAGGCCTTGTTCATATCGAGCATGACCTGTTTCGTGGACAATACCCATTAAAGATTGAACAAAATCAGACTCATCATATCTGGTAGTTATGCGCACGTCTTGCGGTACCCCGCCGCAGAATGGGTGTGAACTGATATCAAGGCGGCCGTGCTCAAAATCAAAGTTCAGCAGCTTCATTATCTCTAAGCCGAGTGCGTTCTGCTGAGCGGTCGAGTAACTTTCTTGTGTGGTATAAACTGATTCAGACTTTTGCTTTTCAATGACTTGTTGGGTCAGATCTGGCAACCATGAAATAAGGTCGCCAAATAATTCATCGAGCTGAGCAGAGTTCACTCCAGGCTCATAGATGTCGAGCATTGCATCATAAGGTGTTAGGCCGGCTTGTTCTGCGCGAATTTGCGCTTCTTGTTGAGACAGGTTCACAACCTCTTCGAAGTTTGAACAAAAGCCGCTCCAGTCATTCTCGCCGCGCTGAGTGCGCCACGCATGCTCACACTTAGAGCCAGCTAGTGATTTAGCTTTGACAAGATCTTCAGGGACTACTGTCGTTAAACGCCACTGTCGTTGCATTTCAGAAAGGCTGGCCTTTTGCATTGCATCGAGGGAGTCGGATTCAACTCTATCAAACCATTCGCCAAGCTGTGGAGCGGTGGATAGGTGGTGGATGTGCAACGACAGCTGAGCCATCGCTTCTGAGCGAGCTTGGTTACCACCAGAGGGCATCATCGCCGCGGCATCCCAACCACAAATAGCCGAAAGGTGGCCAAAATTAGCAATCGTTTTATAGTGTTCAACCAGTTTATTGTAGTATTCCATGTCTGTGACCTATCGTATGAACGAGGGCTATACGTTAACATTAACAATGAGTTGCGAAAAGGTTAATGCTATATAACGCTTAAAAGACATTCGCTTTTTGCGGTGAGTTGAAGCAGAATCAGGTAATTGTCCTAGAAAACAGTTATTAACTATGCACATTCAAAACTTCGAAGCGTTTATTGTCGCTATCACTATCCTCACATTGACTCCTGGACTGGACACTGCGTTAGTGATTCGAAACACAACACGTGGTGGTTTCCAAGATGGCGCCGTTACGAGCTTAGGGATTTGCCTAGGACTGTTTGTCCATGCGACGTTTTCTGCACTCGGCATTTCGGTTGTTTTGACTCAATCTGCAGAGCTGTTTTCAGTGGTTAAAGCAATCGGTGCGGCCTACCTGATTTGGCTAGGGCTTTCTAGTTTGCGTTCATTTAGACACGGATCGTCTATGGCCGTCGAACAATCGGTAGTTAACAAAGTCTCTGGTAAACGTTCTCTCCGTGAAGGTTTTCTATCTAATGTGCTAAACCCTAAAACCGCCGTGTTTTATCTCGCCTTTCTCCCACAATTTATTAACCCAGAATTTTCTCCATTCGCACAATCGATGTTAATGGCGACGATCCACTTTGTTATTGCTATGCTTTGGCAGTGCGGGTTGTCTGGGATGTTAAATTCGGCTAAATGTCTGCTAAAGAGTTCGAAATTTACGCAATGGATGGAGGCGACTACCGGCGTTGTCTTGATTGGGCTGGGCGTGAAACTGCTGATGGAGGAGCCTGCGGTCTAACGTGGCTCTAAGTATTAACTCGAACGGGTTTCTATCGCTCGTTGCAGTGAGCGCTGGGTGGTATTCAATTTGTGTACGGTGACTGACGATGCTTTTAATATGTATCGATCAAAGCACTGATAATACTCCGCTCCGTCATTAAGCTGTTTGCAAAAATCACGCGCTTGCTGGTTGTGGTAGTGAAGATCTGCTTCCGAAGCGAACTCGTTATGAGTGGCGCAGCCAGACAAAGTTAAAAGTAAACTTGCAGCTAGAGCGAAAGTAACTGGGGTTTTAATCATCGTGATCCGGTAGTCGTTCAACATTTAATGCATAGTAGCGATTCAATGAGAATTTAGTTGCCTTTTTGCGCCACAAGTTCCATTAGAGTTTCAATTTTTTTAGCCATTGATACAAATAGTCGGCAAGTTCGTTGGGTGAATCGGCCGGTAGATCATGAGCATCACTATAAAATGAACGATGGTGGACATTCCAATTACTGGCAACAGCTTGCCCGGCTCGGCTACGCACTAACTTATCATGCTTACTGGTAATAACCTGAGTAGGACAGGATGGAGGTTGATTAGGACCGACAAACTTAGCTGCCGCTATCAACTGACGCAGAGCATTGCTAAAACGAACCGGGTGCTTGCTGTTTAGAGCGAGGTGGTAGGCCAAAATACTTGGGTTTGTGACATGATCAGGAAAGGTGACATCTAGAATCGCTTTTTCAAAGGTATCTCGACCGCGAAGCCTTGCGCTCAACAGTTTTGGAATAGCTCGGAGATTAAAGCGTTCATGGATTGGACTGTATCGGGCAAAGCTTGGATTGATGAGTGTTAAACTGGCAACCTTATCGCTATCTAAATGCGCCCAGTGAGAAGCCAACATGGATCCCATGGATATGGCGACAACGTGATAGCGTTCGAACTGTTTGGGTAGTTGCTCAAGCAAAGGGTCAAGCATCTGCTCTATTTTCATTGGGCTTGTCTGTTGATATAAACAGCCATTTCCCGGTACATTAGGCGTTACGATGAGTAGCTCGTCGTCAAGGCGCTTTAATGCATCCACCATTAAATGCCAGTGGCCTGCTTCACGTAGTAAACCTCTCACTAATACGATGGGTACCATAATTTTTTTGCCTTTTTCGTCAGCATCAGACGGTCATTGTTATTTACCTGTGTTAACAACTCATTATACAAAACTTGCATTAAATAGCTTAGAAGTGTGCTATGTCTTCTTTGTACGCGCTTAAATCGGTGTGGCTTAGTGGGATGAAATAATTGGCTAAAGCTCAGCAATTGCATTGGGTTCTTTTTAACCCAGAGCCAAGACCCCAGCTCTAATGTGAGTGGGACGAACGGCGAAGTCGATTGTTGATAGTGGCGTAAGTACATCCAGTCCCAAAAGTCGCCATGCGTAGTGTATTGGTGCCATTGAGGTTCAAACTGATACAGCTCGTAATGCGGGAAGCTTTTGCGAAACTGTGAGTAAATTAAATAGAACTGATGCAGTGTTTCTGGCGGACGGTTGTGGTGGGCAAATGGAAACCACAATCGATCTCTGGTTCCAAAGCCACTATGTAAATCGAGCACTATAGTTGATGACGCTGACTGTGTGGTCTTTAGAATGCTGTTTGAAACGGCGATTAGCTCTTGCTCCATTTTGGCACTGTTCCCTCGATACCAAGGCAGCTTTGGGCTAATGCTTTGACCTGCATGCAGTTGATAGCGAGGGTTATTGGCAGTGATAGGCGCATTGCGCATTAGATCCACACCACGATGATTGGAGCGCGTTTTTAGTGCGACGCCCCAGGGATTTACTACGGGCACGGTGAGGATACGAATTTTATTGAGTGTATCATTCAACTGGCTGTCCCATTGTCGACGCTTTAGCAGGCTTCTAATGAACGCCAAGATGATTTGGCTACCAAAACGCTCGACTCCATGGATCGATCCAGTGAGGATCAAGCATGGTGCAGAGGGGTGACTTGAGCCAAGAGAAAGCTGCTGTATTGGCATCTCAAAACCTTGATGCTCAATGTGAGTTAGAGTTGAGAGTGACAGTTCAGAGTAGCGCTCGGCATACTCATGGATATGACCTAGCTCTCTTGGAGTTGCAGCAAACATGATTCGTTAAATACCACGCATTTCATGACATTAGTTTGAGTTTAGCGTGGCAAAACGAAGAGTGTCGTGAAGGATTTATGACGGATAAAAAAACACCGAGCTTCAGCTCGGTGTTTGGATGTTTTCGAATAGAGTGCTTTTTAGGTGTCTTGTCTTGGCTTTTTGCCTAAACCAAAGTTTTCTTTCTGCATCAGCGTGATCTTACCAAAACCAAGCTTTCTAAAGTGGTTGTCACGATAGTTGCGAACCGCTTTAGTGTCAGAGATGGCTTCAATTTGTTGCTCCATCTTTAGAAACTCTGTCAGGTCGATACCTTCTGCTTCAGCGACAGCCTCATGGATGTTGCGATGTTGCTGGTAAGAAAACAGCAGAGTTTTCTCTTCGTTTTTGTATTCATAAATGATGGTACGAGCCATAAGGTTTACCTATTAAAATTGCTACCTGACAAATCTAAGCGCTAGATTCTGCCTTGAAGCGGGATGATTGTCACGCTTTCACCCGGTTTTACTGTATCGATATGCGGGGCGATTTCGATCAAACAGTTCGCCTCACTCATTGAACGCAGAATTCCAGAGCCTTGTTTACCGGTTGTTTTAACGCTCAACTGACCTGTAAGACTATCGATTTCGTAAACCCCACGGCTGAACTCTGTGCGACCCTGACGTGAACGCAGAGATTCTGTCGCGATTGCCGGTACCTTAAGAGGTTCAAAGTTCAGTACACCTTGCATTTTCTTAATGGCTGGCTCAACAAAGTTAATGAACGACACCATGACCGCAACAGGATTACCAGGAAGACCGAAGAATGGCACATCACTGATGTCACCAAATGCAAGCGGGCGACCTGGACGCATATTAATACGCCAGAAATCGACACTGCCACGTTTCTCTAAAACATTTTTGATGAAGTCGGCATCACCCACGGAGACGCCACCGGACGTAATAATAAGATCAGCACTCTTGCTCGCTTCAACAATGGCTTGCACCATAACGGCTTCATTATCTTCTAGAATACCTAGGTCAACGATCTCACAACCAAGCTTTTGAAGCATGGCCATAATGGTGTAGCGGTTCGAGTCATAAATCGAGTTGGCGTTAAGGGGCGTACCTGGTGCTTGCACTTCATCCCCAGTCGAGAATACGGCAACGCGCAGTGCACGTTTTACCTTAACGGCATTCATGCCTAAAGACGCAATCATACCCATCTCTGGTGCTTGTACTAATGTCCCGGTGGTAAATACGGATTGACCTACCGCCAAATCTTCACCCGCTTGGCGAACATTTTGTCCCAATTTAATTGAGGCATTAGCAAAACCAACGCGCTCGCCGTCTACAATCGCTTGCTCACGCATGACCACGGTATCAGCGCCTTCCGGCATAGGTGCGCCTGTCATTATTTGGGCAGCTTGGCCTTTAGTCAGAGTTTTGTCGTAACCGTGCCCAGCCATAATGCTCGCTACTACATCAAATTGCTCATGAGCAATGTCTTCGCCCCGAATAGCGTAACCATCCATCGCCGAGTTGGTGTAAGCCGGAACATTGATAGGCGAGCTGATATCTTCGGACAGTATGCGACCGTATGCGCGTTCCAGTGTAATCGTTTCTGTCGCATCAATAGGAGATATGGCTTCTAGTATCTTTTGCTGTCCCTGCACAACAGATAGAAATGCAGGGGAAAGTGTATCGCAACAAGCAGCAGCGACTGGTGAACTTGCATTCCGCGATGTCACATAATCTAAGATGAACTGTTTGATAGCATCGAGATCATTGATGCTCATGGTTGGGATTGCTACATCAAGCTCACTATCAGAAGCGATTGCGATAATATTGTCATCGCTTGGGTGTAGCCAAGGTTTTCCAACTTCTTGGCGGTTCAACTCAATTTTCGGGAAAGCGATATTTTTACAGCCTTCGACCAAAATAAGGTCGAGTGCTTGATGGTCAAATCGCGATAGCAAGTGTTCAAAATCCGCTTCAGCATCGGGTGTTTCAGTCATAAGCGCGTGACGGTTGCGAGATGAAATCAGCATCTGGCTCGCCCCAGCTTTTCTCAAGCGGTAGCTGTCTTTACCTGGCTTATCGACATCAAAATTGTGGTGAGCATGTTTTAATACACCGATGCGCAGGCCAGTTTCTGTTAGCTTTGGCAGCAAGGCTTCAAGTAACGTGGTTTTACCGGTACCACTGTAGGCTGCAAAACCGAGAAGGGGAACATTGTTGGTAGACTTAATGGTCATAGTGCGCTCTTTAATGATGATCGTTTGATGTCGCAAGTTTCGCCAATTCTTCCGGCGTGTTGAGATTCACAAAACACTCGGGGCTGTCTGAGAAGTCGACATAGTCGGTGTGGCATTCTTTGTAGAGTAAGATGATTTTGCGATCGCCACGTTCCAAAAAGGCTTCTAGTTTTGGAAGCACACGTTTATGGAACATAGTGAATACAGGTTGATGAAAATCGCCGTCGTGAGCGACTAGGATGTCGGATTGCTCCGTCACAGATTGGCAGAATCGCTCTACGACCGCAGCATCAATAAAGGGACTGTCACAAGGTACAAAACCAACCCAATCTGAGTTTGAATTTTTAAGTCCGGCATGTATGCCACCCAACGGACCGGGATAATCAGGATACGAGTCGCTAATGACGGGGGCGTATTGTTGATAACGCTCTTGGTTTCGGTTGGCATTGATAGTGATGTTATTGGTTTGCGCGCTTAGGCGTTCAATCACATGTTCAATAAGCGGCTTCCCATTGAACTCAATTAACCCTTTGTCATTACCTCCCATGCGAGAAGCTTGTCCACCAGCAAGAATAACCCAACTAGTCTGAGTTGGATGCAACATAAATACTCTCTTTATCTTTCTGTTTTTTATCGATGATTTGAAGCAGCGGTGATTCTATCAAGGTGCAGTCTTTAATCCACCATTGTTTTCGACACAAGCGGGTGAGGGCGTTGGTTTGGTGGCTGGTCACCACGATGCTAGAACCATGTTCCAATAGGTCTTGTGCCATAAAGACCAAGCGCTCAATCGACTCTTGATCGAGAGAGGCGCTGGGTTCATCCATCAGCAATATAGACGGTTTTAATACCCACGCTCTTGCCATCGCAACCCGCTGCTTTTCACCACCAGACAATACAGAGACATGCTCATCCGCTAACGTCTCTAAACCAACGAGTCGCAACGCAGAAATCACTTCAGCGCGCTTATCGTGAATGTCGATGCGTTTGTGCTTAATACCATAGACGACGTTCTGATAGACAGTGCCATCAAACAGATAGGGAGACTGATGAAGATAGGTAACATCCTTTCGGCCAGAACCACTAATTAGTCGTGAAACAATTGACTGACTGCGTGGTTCAATAGTGCCGGAAGTCGGCTTAAGAAGTCCGGCAAGAATTTTTAGTAGAGTGGTTTTACCAACGCCGTTATCACCTTTTAGGTACACAGCTTCATTAGGGCCAATAGTGAGACTGGGAATATGAAAAAGGACACGATCTTTAAACCGCATCGAAACCTGCTTTGCTTTTAATTGTATTGTCATTGTTGTCCCTTAAGCAGTGTCTTGGGTTAATTATAGTTTGGGTATCAAAAACTGACGTTTTTCCTGAGAGGCAAAGTCAGGCTTGTATATATAGAGAATTTTCTAGGATCGAAGTACGCCTTTACCTCGCATCGAAGACAGTAGGAAGTTGAGCACTAAAGCCAATACGAGCAGAACGATGCCAAGAGCAACACCTTGAGCAAATGCGCCTTTATGACTTTCCATCGCGATAGCCGTTGGGATGTTTCTTGTGAGCCCCATAATATTGCCACCCACCATCATTGAGCAGCCGACTTCGGTCACTATGCGTGAAAATCCTGCAACGACCGCTGCCATAAGAGGAAATCGCGATTCCCAAATCAAGGTCATGAGGGTGCGAAAACGTGATACGCCAAGCGTGACCGAAGTTTCAAGTGCGCGTTTATCGGTACTTTGCAGTGCGCCGTGCATCATAGAAACCAACACAGGGAAGCAAATTAAGATCTGTCCAACGATCATCGCTCGCTGTGTAAACAACATTTCCCAATCACCCAGTGGTCCAGAACGAGATAGCAGCATATACAGCAGAAGACCGATCACCACCGTTGGGATTGCTTGCATGGTATTTACTAGGGATAACAAAAACCACTTACCCGGAAAGTTGGTGTAAGCCAAAAAGTAGGAAGCGATTATCGCAGGCAACACGACGAGAGAGACCGCAGAGATAGATACACTGAACGAGACAGCCACAATGCGCCACAGGTCTCTGTCTAGGCTAAATAGGAGGCTTAACGCCTCCATTGTTGTTTCAGTAATGCTCATTAACTGTTGTTTTTCTCAGCATCAGCGACAAACAGTTGTTCGCCCATTTTGCGGTAGTTATTGATCATCGATTGTCCCTTCTCTGACACCAGCCAATTGCTGAGTGCGCGAGCACCTTTAGTATTGAGGGTAGGGTAACGCTCTGGGTTGACGACGATAACCTGGTAAGGGTTGAACAATTGCTTATCACCTTGGAAAAGGACGGTTAATTCAAGTTTAGCTTGATAAGCGAGCCAGGTACCACGATCGGTCATGGTGTAGCCTTGCATTTCTGACGCCATATTGAGTGTTGGCCCCATACCTTGGCCTACAGAGCGATAGCCGCCAAAGTCTGGTTCAATCTTGGCTTGTTTCCAAATCTGCAGCTCTTTCTTGTGTGTGCCTGAGTCATCACCGCGTGAAATGAAAATCGCGTTGGTTTTGGCAATATGGTCAAAGACTTCTTCAATGCTTTTTTGGTCGTGAACGTCTGCTGGATCTTTCTCTGGACCCACAATCACAAAATCGTTGTACATGACACTGCGAGGTTCAATGCCAAAGCCTGACTCGACAAAGCTCGCTTCTGCTTTGGGAGCGTGGGTCATCACGACATCTACATCGCCATTTTCACCCATTTTGAGTGATTTCCCTGTACCCGCGGCGATGATATCCACTTGGTAACCGGTCTCTTGGGTAAATTCCGGCAATAGGTAATCGAGCAGTCCTGAGTGATACGTACTCGTGGTGGTAGCAAGGCGGACTCGGGATTGTTCGCCATTGTCTGCATAAGCCGAAACAGACAGTGTTGCCATTGATACTGCAGTCACTATTAATTGAGGAGCCTTCAAACTAGAGGCAATTGATAGAGAGGTGGTCATAGTATTGTCCATTGTTGTTTTTATCGTAAAACCATGTGCTCTTTGCGAGCCCTATCCTTAAGCAAAGACAATGCCACAATTTCCATAGGAAAAAAGAGGCAAAGTGCGACATTTTGCTAAAAATTTCATAGGGTAAACTACAATTAATTTGAGCTGGGACAAAATGTCGCACTTTTACCCATGATGTTTTGCTATAGATTGGTACACTCTGTCTCAAATAGGAACAATAACAACGCTTTATGACTTTATTTCAAACCTCTGATGTCCCCAACCAACAATCTTCGCCTTATTTGGCTTTCTCGGTGCTTGTTGTCGATGATGAAGTCGGCATGCAAACCGTTCTTAAAAAGGCGCTCAGTAAAGGCTTTGGCCATGTTGACACTGCGAATAGTGTAGAGGAAGCAGAAAGCCTTCGTATCCAGAACCACTATGATCTGATCATTCTCGATATCAATCTTCCAGGTCGCTCTGGTATTGAGTGGAAAGAAGCGTTTAACGATCAAGAGCGCAAAGCGGATGTGATATTTATGACGGGCTATGCTGACTTAGAAGTCGCGATTAGTGCGTTAAAACTTGGCGCCTCTGATTTTATTTTAAAGCCTTTTAATCTGGAGCAGATGCTCCAAGCGGTTAAACGCTGTATGGACAAGCGTTTGACCGAAAGAATGAATTTAGCGCTTAGCCATGACATTAGTCGCCGCGTTAGCAAAGACTTAATTGGTAGCTCAGAGAAAACCAAACAGCTGAAGCAACTGATTACTCAATATGCTCCTTCACGTGCATCGGTGTTGATTGAAGGGGAATCGGGTACGGGCAAGGAGCTCGTCGCAAGAGGAATTCATACTGCCAGTCAAAGACAAGGCCCTTTTGTTGCTGTGAACTGTGGCGCTTTGGCTCCTGAGTTATTGGAAAGTGAGCTATTTGGGCATGCCGCGGGTGCTTTTACCGGCGCTAAGAAAAGCCGAGAGGGTCTATTTCGCGTGGCCAGTGGTGGTACTTTGTTCCTTGACGAGATTGGTGAGATGCCTTTAGCAATGCAAGCCTCGTTGTTGAGGGTGTTGGAGCAGCGAACCGTCAGACCTGTTGGTACCGAGAAAGAGATCAGTATCGATGTTCGTGTTGTTGCAGCCACTAACCGAAATTTGCGCGAACAAGTGGCCAGTGGAGAGTTTCGTGAAGATCTTTTCTATCGACTGAATGTACTCAAGATAGATGTACCAGCACTAAGACAGCGTCTTGCTGATCTATCCGATCTTGTCCCATTTTTTACTCGCCAACTGTCGAGAGAGTTGGGTGTTGTGGAGCCCAAATGGGCGCACGAAGACATGCATGCGATGCAAGACTACGATTGGCCTGGCAATGTGCGAGAGCTTAAAAATATGCTTGAGCGCTGCATTTTGCTTAACAAACCACCTGCTCACCATTTCAACGAAATGAAAGGTGGTACGGTGAATACATCCATCACTATGTCGGTAAACGACCTCACCACTATGCCTAGCACCAGCGAAGTGGTTGAGGGAGATTTTGGTTATCCAAATTCTTGGTCATTAAAGGACGTTGAAAAGTCACACATTCAACAAGTAGTGGACTTTCACTCTGGTAATAAATCTGCTGCATCGCGTGATCTTGGTGTTGCACGTAAGACTTTAGAGCGCAAGTTCAAAGAATGGGACGAGAGCGGGTTCGATGAATAGAGAAAATCGCTTTATCAGCAAGTGGCGTTACCGTGTCACCTCAATGGTGCGATATCGCCTGTTGTTTCTCACCTCAGCACCGATATTTTTGACCTTGATTGCTCTATTTGGCATCACTGCATATTGGTCCGTGCATTACACTTGGCAAAGTGCTTTAGTTGATGTGGCAGAGCGCCTCAACATCGTTGAGGACAAGATAGAAAGCTTGCAAACCCGTCAGTACGACCATCTGGATGCATTTGCTTCCTCTTATGAGTTTCGAACCCGTTTAGACCACCTACAAACCCACGATGAATTTGACTCTTGGGTCAGCTCTCAACGTGAGCGTTATAGCCTGGATTACTTACGTTGGATACCTAAGCAAAAAATCAACAATCTGACCGATTATGCGCAGATGGCGAGGCAAAAGAGCTTCTTCGATGTGCTGACGCGTACGCAAGCAGTTGCTATCGACCCTATGCTCTCTGATCATGCAGAAGTATGGCACCAAGCTAAACATATCAATGAAACTCGCGCCCTTGTTAGTCGGACAGTGACCGCAGTGTATGACTTCAATAGCAAGTTACTTGGTTACCTCGATGGAGGCGTGCTGATGAATAATAATTTGGCGCTTGTCGATGAGATAAAGAGCACTATTTATTCAAGCAATAGCTATAAGGGCACGGTGACGCTGTTTCTTGATGACTTGCGGATCGCGACCAACGTTTTTATGGAGGACTCTTACGAAGGTAGGCGAGCCCTTGGTACGGTTGTGTCAGAGCAGGTTAGGGAGTCGGTACTAGAGCGCGGTGAGATTTGGATTGATAAAGCGTTTGTCTATGACTCTTGGTATATCGCAGGTTATAACCCCATTGTGGATTGGCATGGTAATACAGTGGGCATCACCTACACCGGGTACTTAGTCTGGCCTTTGATTAAAACCTATATCACTAACTTAGGCGAAGTCACCGCCATCATTTTGTCGCTATTGCTCATTTCTGGGTTCATTGTGTATCGAGGTGCAAGAGATCTGTTCCGACCTATTGAGCAAATACACCGCGTTGTAAAAATGGTGCAGCTTGGCAAGGATGAAGAACGTATTGGAGAGCTGGGGTTGAACTCTAAGCACGAGCTAAGTCAGCTTGCTACCCAGTTCGACAATATGCTCAATCAGCTCCAATATCGAAACGAACAGATTCAAGAAGCTGCCCATGAACTTGAGGCTAAGGTTCATTCTCGTACTGCTAGTCTCAAAGAGAAAACCGAGCAGCTTGAACTGCACATTCAACTTCTGAATCAGACCCGAGATAAACTCGTTATCAATGAAAAGTTAGCGGCGTTGGGTGAATTGACCGCTGGTATAGCGCATGAGATCAATAACCCGACGGCTGTAATCCTAGGTAACGTTGAGCTGATTAAGTTTGAGCTTGGCTCCGACATCGATCGGGTCGAAGAGGAAGTCGACGCCATTTTGGCGCAGATTGATCGCATCAGAAATATCACAAGAAGCCTTTTGCAATATAGTCGTCAGGGGGGCGTTCAGGATGAAATCACCTGGCAGCACGTGAATCCAATCGTTGATGAGAGCGTCACCTTGGTCCGAACTGGCGCGAAAAAGCGCAATGTTGAGTTTGTGGTGGACTTGCATGCCAAAACGCCAGTAGAGGTGAATCGTCATCAACTGCTGCAAATATTGGTGAACTTACAAATGAACGCTATTCATGCAATGAGTGGTAAAGGGCGCTTGACAGTACTCACTGAAGATTGGATTGAAGGCAAAGAGAGCGTAGGCGCACTGATTCACGTGATTGATGAGGGCTGTGGTATCTCGAAGCGAAATCTTAAGCGTATTTTTGACCCATTCTTTACCACAAAGCGTGACGGCACTGGGCTTGGTCTGTCTGTGTCGCAAAGCATTTTGAGTCAAACCGGCGGTGAGATAAAGGTACAGTCAGTGGAAGGGGAAGGCAGTCAGTTTACTTTGTATTTGCCGAACAAAACTGACCATCATCTGTTGGTGAGTGCATAAAAAAACGCGAGGTAAGCCTCTAATGCTTGTAAGTTAAGAAGCTAACACCTTTTAGAAGGCCTAGTCGCATAGCGACTGGGCCTTCTTTTTACCGCTCTTGGATAGCTCCTATCTCGCCTTTCTGGCAACGTAAAACTCTCAGCCATATCTAGGATATAGTTCATCACCTCCGGGATTCTTCCAGGTGCGACGGCAGGAAGGAGTTGTAACTGTCCTATTAAGAACAACGAAGCTTGTTTAAAGCCTATCTGGTAAGGCATTACCTTGTTTT